>JBGAOG010000009.1:11329-44669 GCA_044221985.1 Phycisphaerales bacterium | reverse complement strand
AGATGTACATCAGCGGTTTAGCAGCCGTTGGCGAAGGCCTGGACGAAGTCGAGGTAGTCGAAGAAATCGATCTGGGCATCGCCGTTGAAGTCCGAAGTGGGATCGTTGGTGCTGAAGGCAGCAACGAAATCCAGGTAGTCAAAGAAATCACACTCGCCGTTGAGGTTGAAGTCGGCGGGAGCGGCAGGGGTCGGGACGGCGAACGTCACCGAGCCGGGGGTAAAGGGCTTGAAGAGGCCGAGCGTCGCACTGCGGGTGATCGGACGGGTGGTGGCCTTGAAGTAGAAGTTGTACATGGTGCCCCAGCGAAGGGCGTTGGCGTTGTCGCCCGCGGGCGGCTGGTAGGCCTCGGGCGTCTGCCACGAGACAGCGAGCCCGCCCACGGTCCCCGTCCACGGGTCGGGGTTGGCGGCGGTGTTGGGATAGGGCTCGCCCGAGTGGGCGAAGACGCCGTGGAACCCGATGTTCGATACGACCACGCCGGGCCCGAAGGGCACGCTGAATGCCCCGCCCGCGCGATCGGCGTTGTGGTTGTACGCCGCGTACTCGTAGTGCCAGGTCCCGTCGCCGTTGTCGGTCACCTTGGCGCCCACCCAGAAGCGGGCGGTGATCCCCGCGGGATTGACCGTCGTGTCGAGATAGTCGGCGGTGACGAGCGTGACGCTGGGATCAACGTCCTTCCACGCCTGGATGCCCGGCTTCAAGTCCTGTCCCGGGCCCGAAAAGGCCGGCGTGGCCGTCGTGCTCGCGATCGTGATCGGGCGGTAGGTGCTGTTGTTCAGGCCGTTGTTGGCCACGCCGCCATTGCTCCACTGGGCGTCGTCCGCCGTCACGTACTGGGCGTCGACGAAGTACTGCGCACCGGCGTTGAGCGCCGGATCGATGTCCGCGGTGTAGACCTGCAGCCGGCGGCCGATGGTGGCCTCAGCCCCGGGCGCCGTGAAGGGATAGGGATATGCGCCCGTGGTCGAGTTCACCTGCGAGCGCGGGCCGAGGTAGCCCTGGCTCCCGTTGAGCCCCGAGCCGTACGCGTCCGAGCATCCCACGCCCAGCTGGGAGCCGCCCTGCGGGGGCGCCGTGCACGTGCCGCAGAATCCGCTGTTGGTCGAGGCGAACCCGTGCTTGAGCCAGCTCTGGCCCAACTGCTCGAATCGCCCGTTCTTCAGCCGGTACATGTTCTGCCCGATCACGGGGTGCTGGTTGACCGAGGCGAACCAGCTCACCGGCGCATCGCCCGCGTTGCACGCGTTGGTGCCCACGGAGTACGCCGTGATCGCCCCGACCGACCCGTAGTAACCCACGTCCGTCAGCTCCCCGATGTACACGTCAGGCCCCGACGTGGGACAGCTCGTGACATTCAGCGAGATGTTCCCTCCCCCGGAGCGGCTCTGCGCATCGGTGATGGTGAACGGGAGCACCTTGGCCCCCGCGCTCACGCTCCCCGACACCGTCGTCGAGAAGCTGAAGGTGTTATCCCCCGGCGTAGCGTCCCCGTGCGTCCCGTCGTCGTAGAAGGCCTGGGACGCGGCCCCGGCGATCGCGCTCAGGTCCACCGACACCGCCAGGCCGGTGCTCACCGGGTTGTACCCGGGGACCACCGCGACCGTCAGAACGGTGGGCGAGCCCGCGCCGCACGCGTACACGTTGCTCGGGGAGGCCGCCCCGTTGCCGCTGGGAGGCGTGGGGTCGTTGCTGCACCCGAAGTTGAGCTTGAGGCCCGCGACGATCCCCCCGGTGTTGCACTCGAACTGGTTGGGGGGGAGCGTGGTGTGCTGCACGCCGACCGTGGCGCTGGGACCGCCCGTGCCGTCGGTCGCGTAGATGATTTCGAAGTGGGAGTTGTCCTCGAACAGGCGGACCTCGAAGTTCGCCGCCGTCCCGCCGGAGAAGTAGTGGCTGCGCCACTCGACGTTCAACACCCGGTTGGGCGCCGTGCCGGAGACGGACGTGAAGATCCCGTCGCCCGGGGCATCCGTCCGCATGTCGTCCCAGTGGGCCAGGATCGCCACGCCCAGGGAGCCCTGCGGGAGGCACCCGTTCCCGTAGGAGTTGCTCGTCGTGGTGAATTGGATGTTCCCGTTGCTGCTCAGGCTCGCGGTCGTGTACGTCGCGCCGTACAGCTGCACCGCGAAGGGCAGCGCGAAGGCCGTCACCACGTCGTCGCCGTGATTGCCCGAGTCGGTCGCGCCCGGCACGATCACCGCGCCCGTGGACTGGGTGATGGGGTACTGCGTGCACTGCCCCGCGGCCCCCGAGGCGGCGAGCAGGAAGCCAGCCAGCCCCATCGCCCCGCTCAGGGCGTGCTGAATTCGTCGCGTGCCGATGTGGTTCACGGGGTCACTCCTTCGATTGGTCCGAAATGAAAAAAGGGCGGCACATGGTCCGCCCCCAGACTTCCACATGATACAGATTCCCTTGTGGTCCGCAAGCGGAAAGTCGCGACCCAAAGCGGTGTCGATGATCCGTTGAACTTCTCTCTTCTCGGGAAGCTCGGCCCCGGACGTCGCTCAATAACCCCTCGTCGCTCCGCTTTGCTTCCTCGCTATGGTTCGCGCATGACACGACCCCTCTCCATCCTGCCCGCCCTCGCGCTCCTGCTCCTGGCCGCGTGCGCCTCCAAGCCCAGCACGCCGCCGCCCGAGAAGGTGTTTCGCGGCGATCCCCGCTCTCCCTCGGCATTCCGGGGCGACGGGACGAGCGCGACCTGGGACCAGCTCGCCAGCGCCGCGGCCGATGCCGACGTGGTAATCGTCGGCGAGAACCATGGGCACGCCTTCGGGCTGGCCTCCGCCGCGGCGTTGTGGGAGGATGTCCTGGGGCGCTGCCCGGACGCGGCGCTCGCCCTCGAGTTCTTCGAGCGTGACGACCAGTCTCGCCTGGACGACTACCTCGCGGGGATCATCGACGACGCCACGTTCCGCAAGGTGACCCGCCGCACCGCGGGCTCCTATCCCGGCGGACACCACGCCATGGTCGAATTGGCCAAGGCCCGCCATCGCCCGGTCATTGCCGCCAACGCCCCGCGCCAGTACGTGCGTCTGGCCAGCAAGTCCGGCTTCGACGCGATGGAGAAGCTCAACGACCGCCAGAAGGCCAACTTCCGGGTCCCCGACGAACTGCCCACCGGCAAGTACCGCGAGGACTTCGACAAGGTCATGGGCGGCATGGGCGGCCATGGCGGTGCGGATCCCTCCAAGAAAGATGAAGCCCCCGACCCCGAGAAGGCCAGGGCCGCCCTCGACGGCGCGTTCCGGAGCCAGTCCGTCTGGGATTGGACGATGGGCGAGAGCATCGCCATGGGCCTCGACGAGGGAAACCGCCCCGTCGTCCAGGTCGTGGGGCGCTTCCACGGCGACTTTGGCGGGGGGCTGGTGCAGGCCATCCGCAAGATCCGCCCCTCGACCAAGATCCTCGTGGTCAGCTTCGTCGACGCGCCCGCGGCCGCCCTCCGCGACGAGGACAGGGACCGTGGCGACTTCGTCCTGTACGTGGGCGAGGACGAGTAACCCCCGACCCGCGAACCCCGTACCCTCGTCCATGAAATCCAAAGAGGAGATTGTCCGCGACTGGCTCCCGCGATACACCGGGATGCCCCTGACCCAGTTCGGGCAGTACATCCTGCTCACCAACTTCGCCGCGTACGTCGATCTCTTCGCCCAGCGATTCGGCGTGCCCGTCGTCGGTCGCGATCACCCCATCCCCTCCGCCACCGCCGAGGGAATCACCATCTTGAACTTCGGCATGGGCTCGGCCATGGCCGCCACCGTCATGGACCTGCTCACCGCCATCGAGCCCAAGGCCGTGCTCTTCCTGGGCAAGTGCGGCGGGCTCAAAAAGACCAGGCTCGGGGACTTCGTGCTCCCCATCGCCGCCATCCGCGGCGAGGGGACGAGCAACGAGTACATGCCGCCCGAGGTGCCCGCCCTGCCCAGCTTCCGCCTCCAGCGGGCCGTCTCCCAAGCCATCATCGCCCACCACCTGGACTACTGGACCGGCTCCGTGTACACCACCAACCGGCGCGTGTGGGAGCACGACGAGGCGTTCAAGGAGTACCTGCGGAAGATCCGCGCCATCGGGATCGACATGGAGACGGCCACCATCTTCCTCGTCGGATTCGTCAACTCGATCCCCAAGGGCGCCCTGCTCCTGGTCAGCGACAACCCCATGTCCCCCGAGGGCGTCAAGACCGGCGCGAGCGACCGCGTCATCACCGAGCGCTTCGTGAACAAGCACCTCGAGGTCGGCATCGACGCCCTCATCGACCTGCGCGACAGCGGCGAGAGCGTCAAGCACCTGCGCTTCGAATAGGCCCCGCCCGACCACGCCATGTTCGGCTCCCACCTCTCCATCGCCGGCTCCATGGTCAACGCCCTCCGCGAGGGCGAATCCCTGGGCTTCGACACCGTCCAGGTCTTCACCAAGAACCAGCAGCAATGGCAGGCCAAGCCCCTCGACCCGGCGATGGTGCGCGAATGGAAGGCCGAGGTCGCGCGCCTGGGCTGGGACCGCGGGTGCGACGACGCCCGCGGCGGAACCTCTCGCGGGCGCATCGTCAGCCACGCGTCCTACCTCATCAACCTCGCCAGCGTCAACCCCGAGCTGTGGCGCAAGAGCGTCGACCTGATGACCGACGAGATCGAGCGCTGCGAGGCGCTGGGCATCCCCTTCCTCGTCCATCACCCCGGTTCGTTCGTGGGCGGCGACCTCGCCACGGGCATCGCCAACATCGCCCGCGCCTACGCCGAGTTGTCCCGGCGCTCGCGCGGGTACGCCACGCTCCTCTGCCTCGAGGGCACCGCCGGCGCGGGGTCGCACATCGGCGGGCCCCTGGAACACCTGGCCGCCCTGCGCGAGGCCATCGTCGCCGGAGGGTTCGAGGCCCCTCGCGTCGGGTTCTGCCTCGACACCTGCCACCTGCACGCCGCCGGGCATGACCTGCGCACGACCGGCTCGGCCGCCGAGGTCCTCCGCCGCTTCGACGCCCTCTGCGGGCTGGCGAACCTCCGCGTGCTGCACGTCAACGACAGCAAGGGCACGTTGGGCTCCAGGCTCGACCGCCACGCCCACATCGGCGAGGGCGAGATCGCCCCGCGCGCCACCCCGGACGCTCTCGCCGCCAGCGGTTTCGCGACCTTGCTCAACCACCCCGCCCTGGCGCGAGTGCCCAAGGTCATGGAGACCCCCAAGGGCCTGGCCAAGGGACGCGTCCCCTTCGATACCCTGAACCTCAACCGCCTTCGGTCCCTTGCCGGTCGGCCCCCCGTGCCGCCACCGCCCGAGCCGGGCCCGACCAGCCTCTCGGCGGCCAAGGAACGCGCAAGGACGACGCCGCCCAACCGCCCCAAGCCCAGGGCCCGCCCAACCAAGAGCCGTCCGCCATCACCCGGGCAAGGTCCAAGAAAAGGCCGCGGACGCCGTTCGCGGGACTGACCGACGCTTCCTGCCGATAATACCTCCCCCGGACCCGAACATGCGACGGCGCGGGGGAGTAGCCCTACTCGCAGAGGTCGCTCGGGGTCGGGTACTCTCGTGGCGGGCGTCGGCGCCGACGCTCCAAGGAAACTTCCGCTCTACCGAAGGGATCGCCGGATGGCTTGCGTTCAGGGTTCCTCGCTCCGGATCATGCAACCCCTCGCCCAGGCCACGCTC
Organism: Phycisphaerales bacterium; assembly: GCA_044221985.1. GTDB lineage: Bacteria > Planctomycetota > Phycisphaerae > Phycisphaerales > UBA1924. The sequence goes on along the minus strand of JBGAOG010000009.1, from coordinate 39,020 downwards.
GTTGGCGCGCTCTTGGTGGGCGGGTGCCAAGCGCTGGACCGCCGCGCGGGACTCGATCGAAACCCCTCGGAGGTGCTCCCGCCCCGGGCACGCAACGTGCCCACCACGCAGGAAGCGCCCCCGGATGTGCCCAAGCCCCTGACCGCCGAGGAGCAGGCCAGGATCCTCCAGCAGCAGGGGCTCACCGATCAGGCCCTGGCCGCCTTCGAGCGGGCGATCGAGGAGAACCCGCGGGCAACGACGGCCTACATCAGCGCCGGCGAGATCTACTACCAGAAGGGAGACGTGAACGCCGCCCAGGGTCGATTCGAGACCGCCGGAGAGGTCGACCCGTCCAACTTCGTCGCCCATTACAAGAACGGGCTGATGCTCCAGCTGCTCAACCGCCCCGCCGAGGCGGTGGCCGCCTACCTGCGAAGCCTGGTCATCAATCCCTACGACTTCAACGCGAACCTGAACATCGCAACCGCCTACCTGCAGCTCAACGACTCGCGCCAGGCCATCACCTACGCCGAACAGGCCGTCAAGATCGACCGCAAGAGCGCCGTGGCCCGCGTCAACCTGGGCGTGGTGTACGCCAAGGTGGGTCGGCACAAGGACGCGGTGGCGGAATATCGCGAGGCGGCGCAGCTGGCCGAGCTCTCGCCCCCGCTGCTGCTCAACCTGGCCCTGAGCCTCGGCAAGATGGACCCTCCCAGGTTCGAGGAGATGCTCTCGACGCTCGACGAGCTGCTCAAGCTCGATCCGTCGCCCGTGGCCCACGAGCGCCGCGGCTACGCCCTGTTCAAGCTCAAGCGCTACGACGAGTCGGAGACCGCGTTCAAGGCCGCCCTCGCCATGGACGAGCGTCACTATCCCGCCCACAACGGGCTGGGCGTGCTCCACATCAACGCCTGGCTCCTCTCCGACCGCGAGAAGGAGGACGCCCACCAGGCCGCCCTGGAATCCTGGCGCAAGAGCCTCCGGATCGACGGCAATCAGCCCCGGATCCGCGAGTTCGTCGGCATGTACCAGTAGCCCTCGCTACCACCAGATCTGGTTGGGGTTGGTGGGGAATGCCCAGTTCGGACGGGCGGCCATGTTCACCCACTTGCGCATGTCGCGCAGGTCTTCGAGCTTCTGCATCGCGACGTGCCCGTCGAACATCGCCGTGACCGCGCGCCCTTCGTAACGCATGTCCAGGTCCCCCCAGGTGCCCGGGACCGTTGCAGCGTTGAAGTTGTTGGACGAGCTCCACGCCCCGCCCAGGGTGTAGGGCTGCTGGTACGAGCCCCGGCCCATCGGGTGGGTCCGCGGCGGACGCACGATCCAGTGGCCGGGGCGGCGCGTGCCGGAGTTCGGATCGCCCGCGCCGTAGTTCCAGAATGCCGTGCCCGCAACGTCGCCCCCGCGGGCCGAGGCAAACAGGATCAACTGCCGCGGGTTCTTGGCTTGCGACCAGGACTGCAGGTAGAAGTTGCCCCCGCTGACCCGCGGATTGGGCGCCGGAGCGGGGGTTCCCCATGCTCCCCCGGGCGCCTGCCCGCGGAACGCGCCGAAGGGATACGCCCCGCCCACGTACACGCCGTTCATCCCCAGCGAAGGGTGCCACGCGTAGGCGGCGGGGCGCTCCCCGTCGCCATAGGACCAGAGCCCGCCGCCCATGGAAACGCCCGCAACCGGCCGCGCGTCGAAGGCCGCACGCGTCGATACATCCACCTGGATCTTGGTCGGATCCAGCCCCTGCCACCAACCCAGCAAGTGCAAGGTCCACACCTTGGTCACCGATCCCTCGAGTCGCCGACCAGCATGGAACGCGTCCGCGGGCAGCAGGCTGTAGGCCGTGGCCGGCGCGTGGCACCAGGCCCAGTGGGCCGCCGATGGCATGATCCGATCCTGGTTCTCCTGCGTGTACTGGTGCATGGCCCGGGTGATCTCCGCGGCCAGGCCCTGCTCGTCCATGGCCTTGGCGAGGACTCGCTCGCGCCGCCACGAAGGCAAGGCCACGCCCGCGAGGATGCCCGCCACCGCCGCGCACGCCGCCACCTCCACCAGCGTGAACCCGCGTCCCCATCGCGCCGACCGAACTGGCTCCATGCGCACGCTCCCAGGCTCGACCCCACGGCATCGAGTCTACCAACGTGGGCGGCGTCGGGTTGCGGCCGCGTCCACACGTAGAATCCTCCATGCCCATTCCCACCCTCCTCGAGGCCTTCCCCAGCCCAACCGACTCCCCGTTCGTCGTCGAGCACCTCGCCGAGGAGTTCACCAGCGTCTGCCCCAAGACCGGTCACCCCGACTTTGGAGTGGTGACCATCCGTTTCGAGCCGCGCCCCGCGAGCCAGGGGGGCACCTGCGTCGAGCTCAAGAGCCTCAAGCTCTACCTCCAGAGCTTTCGCAGCGAGGGGATCTTCTACGAGGCCGTCACCAACCGCATCCGCGACGATCTCGCCCGGCTGATGAACCCCGTCTGGATGGTCGTCAAGACGGACTGGCGCGGGAGGGGCGGGATCCGCTCGACCATCCGGGCTTCCACCGGGAACGTGCCCCACGCGTGGCTCGGCTAGAGACACTACCACCCGGCGGCGTGCACCACGGCCGTCAAGGTCCGATCCGCCGGAACGACCGACCGAACCAGCGTCAGGGCTCCCTCGCGACGCCCCACGATGAGGACCTCGTCACATCCCGGCGGCACGGAGTCCATCGCGGGCGAGAGCACCTCGGGCACCCAGCGTTCGGGATTGCAGCGGGAAATCGCCCGGTAGCCCTGATCGCTCGACGCGTCGCCACGGTCGAGTTCCAGCACGTCCACCGCCCGCCGCACCAGACGCACGGCGCGGACGTTGCCCGGTAGCGGCCTCCCGGGCAGGATCAAGATGACGGCGTGCTCGGGGAGCGCCTCCGCGCAACGGAGGAACTCGCCCACTTCGCCCGCGGGCGTGTGGAGCCCCGCGAGCGTCAGGCGATGGATCTGCTCCGGCAAGCCGACGCGGCCCCCGACGAGAACGAACGCGAGCTGCACCGCCCCCACGCCCATGCCGATGGCGACCAGGGCGCCCGGGCGACGCCCGACCAGCCGCCACGTAGCCACGACGCCCACGCCGATCAGGAGGGGCAGGTACACGAGGTGGTACGTGGGCTTGAGGTAGTAGAACAGCAGGTACACCGCCGCGGGCGGCACGAACCAGAGCAGTCCCACGACGCTCCATCGCCACCCCAACGTTGGGTCCGCCGCCTCCCCCGGGGTCCGCGAATCCCCGCCACGCCGCGGCGCCCACCGGGCCAGAAGCGCAAGCAGAACGGGCACGCCCCCGAGCAGGGCCAGCCACACCAGGTACTTGGCAACCATCGCGGCGTGGGCCTGGAGCGGAGCCCCCGCCAGGATCGAGCTGGCGCGGAACGAGGCGAGCATGACGGTCCGCGCCGCCTCACCGTACGCCTCCGCACCCCCGGCGCACGCCACGACGAGCGCGTACGCCACCGCGACGACCAGGCCGCTCGCCACGAAACCCAGCAGCGCGCGTCGGAGGCTCGGCGCGACGGCCAGCAGCGCGCACGCGCCCACCGCCAGCGGTTGGAGCATCACCGCGCTCACCGGACGCAGCAACCCCTGGACCAGCACGACAACGGCGACGCCCAGCGCGGCGACCAGATCGGAACGCCGGCGCAGCAGCACGGCGATCGCGACGATGCACGTGCCCGCCGCGGCGTCCGTGACGTAGCACTCGGGGACGATCGTGGCCGCCCACACGAGCGGATGGGTCGTGCAGGCGACGCACCAGGCCAGCCCCAGGGCCGGTCGCCCCAGGCTGGCCAGCGCCGCGAATCCCATGGCGCCCATCAGCAGCACGCAGAGCAGGTTCACGCCCTGGTACGCGTGCATCTCACCCGTGAGCACGCGGGCCACGCGGGCCGCACCCACGAACAACGGATAGCCAGGTGCGTGGGGGGCGTCGTCGAGGACGTCGAAGCGGCGCAGGGCAGCCACGAAGTTCATCGGATCGACGTCGTTGGGAAACGGCGCCGAGCACCAGGCGTGCGCCACGCCCACGATCACGAGCGTCAGGACCGCCGCGATCCACCAGATCGGCGCGGATCGCGCCCCACCCCAGTATTTCACGGGATTCGGCGATGCACCGATCCCGCCCCCCGCGATGTTCACACCCATGCCTCCGCGCCCGCCGCGGGCGTCCCCCACCCGTGATTTTACGGGCTCGGAACGGACGGGGCGTGCGCAAGCCGCGGCGTCCCAACCACCACCCTACCATCGGCTCCAAGACGAGGTGTTCATGTCCAGCGTTACGCCACACGAGTCCGCCATCGCCAACCCCGCCGGGCCCCAGAAGGTCCCCATCCACCGCAAGTTCATCAAGGACTTCGCCAAGCCCCCCGAGCGCGTCCGCGGCGCGTTCTCCATCTCCAACGCGCAGATGGGAATGACGCGGACCAACAAGCCCTACCTGCGGTGCCTCATCGGCGACAAGACCGGCGAGGTCGCCGCACGCATGTGGACCATCGACGAATCGACCTACAAGCGCCTCCCCCAGGACGGCTTCGTCTACCTCGAGGGCGAGACCCAGGACTACCAGGGCAACGTCCAGCTCATCATCCAGAGCATCGAGCCCCTCGACCCCACGCCCGAGCAGATGCGAGACCTGCTCCCCAGCACCAAGCGCGACGTCGCCGAGATGTTCGCCCGGGCCCAGGCCCTCCTGGGCACGCTCGAACACCCCGCCATGAAGGCCCTGGCCAAGGCCTACCTCGACGACGCCTTCCTGATGGAGCAGTTCCGCCAGGCACCCGCCGCCAAGAGCATGCACCACGCGTACCTCGGCGGCCTGCTCGAGCACACGCTCACGCTGCTGGAACTGGCCGACCGCGTCTGCCCGATCTACCCCAAGATCTCCCGCGACATCGTCCTGATGGGGCTGTTCCTCCACGACCTGGGCAAGACCCGCGAGCTCGTGTACGACCGAGCCTTCGGCTACTCCGACCGCGGGGAGCTCATCGGGCACATCGTCGACGGCGCCATCATGCTCCACGACAAGGCCCAGTTGGTCATGCGCGAGAGCGGGCTGCGACTGCCTCCGGGCGCCGTCATGGTCCTCCAGCACATCATCGTCAGCCACCACGGCGTGCCCGAGTTCGGCGCCGCCAAGATCCCCGCCACGCCCGAGGCCATCCTCGTCGCCATGCTCGACAACCTCGACGCCAAGACCTTCATGGCCCTCAACGCCACCCGAAGCGATCGCGGCGCGCTCGACTCGGGAGGGGCCTTCACCGAGAAGATCTGGGCACTGGACACCAAACTCTACCGCCCCAACCCCCTGGGATAAGCCCAGACCCTCGCCCGCCGCCGGTGGCGCCCCCCGGGACCGCGGCCTCGCGGGAACTCCGCCAACGAGAACGGCCGGGCCCTTTCGAGCCCGGCCGCGTGGAGGTGATCTACGGGAGTAACGCGTCAGTCGGCCGAGCCGCTCATGCGCGGGGGCCCGACCTGGTTCCCGCTCGTCAGCACCATGTTGGTCTTGAGAGAGAACGCCGCCCCCGAGGAGCGCTGGGCGTAGAAGAACTGGATTCGAACGGGGGCGCCGTTGGCGAGGGTGAACCGGTCGAGGTCCACGACCTGGCGACCGCCCTGGTGCGTCCCGCCAATGTCCATCGCCAGCTTGCCATCAACGAAGAGCCACGCGTCCCCGTCGCCGGCGTACTCGAAGTACTGCCCGGTGCACTGGGCGTAGGTCGCCGTGGCGTCCAGCGCGAGCGTGAACCCGCGGTTGTGGGCGCCGCCCTGGTTGCCGTACATCTGCCCGTCGATGGGCGTGAAGTCCGACGAGGAGTACACGAACGCGCCGCTGGCATCCTTGGTCATCGTGAGGAAGAGCGGGGCGAGCGTGTTGTACCCCGGCGCGTCGCTGAACCACTGCGCGAACGACGCCGCGGACTCCACTCCGCCGCCATCGGAAGCGCCGAAACTGGCGACGGTGTCGTTGATCGTGTTCCCGCAGACGTCGGTGGGTGCCGCCGGGGGCGGCCCCTCGAAATACGCCGGATCGGTGGCCAGGTCCACCAGCACGACCAGGTCCTGAAGGTCGAAGGTCTCCGCGCCATGGTCCGTGGTGTACAGCTCGAACAGGTAGATGATCTGGTTCGAATTGAGCTGGATCTTGCCCGTGTCAGGGTTGGTGTAGGGGATGAGCACCGTCTTGACCGAGGTCTGCTTTCCCCATCCCGCGACGCCGGGAGGAGTGTCCCCGTCGCGCATGACGACCACCTGGTTCCCCCCCACCGTCGAGTTCTGGATCATGTGCGAGGACTGCCCCCCGCCTCTCTCCCAGCTCTGCCCGTCGATGGTGATCGCCGTCCCCGGAGCGATCATCCCGGGCAGCACGAAGTTCCGCGGGTTTCCCGCGTCGTCGAGGTTGGCCCCCACGGGATCCGAGAACGACCCGAACGGCTCGTGGATCGTCGTGCCCACGTGCACCCGCATGGTCACGGGCATCCCGCTCATCTCGGCGTCGATCACCGTGATCTTCGCCGCAACCGAACGCGTCGAGGACACTTCGCCCTCCTGGATCGTGAAGTCCGTGACCGGCGCGCTCGTGGCGATCTGCGGCATGATGGGCCGCCCGTTCTTGTCCATGGCCGGCGTGCTGACGGCCACGCCCCCGCCCTGGTAGACGGGAAGCCCGCTCGTGCTCAGGTTGGCGGCGACGTTGCGCGCCGACTGCACCAGCGCGTCCCCTCGGGCGATGTTGAAATCCGGCTGCGTCGGGCTGAAATCCCGCACCACCGTCACCAGGGGGTACGTCTCGGCCGCGGGAGTGCTCGTCCCGCTCGTGGCCATCGTCATCCGCCGAAGCCCCACCCCCGCAAGGCAGAGAAGCAAGGCGATCTGGATGCGCCTCGGCGTGACCCACTTCCTCCAACCGTTCTGCTGCGTCATGTGACCCCCAAGGCCTCGCGAGGCCGGTGGCGACCCGCGCCGCCCCTGGTCGCACGCAACGCCAGGTCTTCGCGGTGTCGGGTTCGCACCTCCGATGTCGAATACGCCGGGCCGCAACACAAGCACGCGAGCCCCAATGCGCGGCCCCAGGGTGGGGCGGTGCGAATTGCGCCACCCGCGCGGGTGAATGCCCCTGCCGATAATCCGATGCGGGCGCGAAAACCCGGCGCCGGGGAGTTCTCGGACACCGCCGAGCGAACCCGTCCCCGGACCAGCTCACCCATTGCCGGGGCGGCCCGACCTAGGCCTTCTCGACGCGCTGGACCTTGGTGATCACGATCGCCTCGTTGGGCACGTCACCGTGCCCGCCCTTGTCGCCCGTGCGGACGTTCCGGATCGCCTCCACCACGTCCAATCCGGCGACCACCTTGCCAAAGACCGCGTACGCGCCCCCGTCGGCCTGGGGCTGGTCGAGGAACGAGTTGTCCTGCACGTTGATGAAGAATTGCGCCGTGGCCGAGTCCACCGTCCGTGGATTGGGCCGGCTGTCGCCCAGGCGGGCCATCGCCACCGTGCCCCGCGAGTTCTTCAGCCCGTTCTGCCACTCGTTCTTGATCGGCTTCCTCGTGGGCTTCTGCTTCATGTCCGGCGTGAAGCCCCCGCCCTGGATCATGAAGTTCGAGATGACGCGGTGGAAGATCGTGCCGTCGTAATGCCCCGCGTCCAGGTACTCCAGGAAATTCTGGGTCGAGATGGGGGCCTTGGCGGCGTCGAGCTCGAGCACGATGTCGCCCTTGGTGGTGGTGAGCTTGACCTGCATGTCTTCTCCTCGTGTTTGGCGGGCGAGAGGTTAGAGCCCGGTGTGTGGACGGTACGGCGGACGCACGCCGCCGAAAACCGCGCGTCGGAGAAAAACGGAGCCCACGCGCATGCACGCGTGGGCTCCCGTGGAACTGCGACTCCGAACCCCCCGCCTCAGCGCCGGCGACGCGAGCCCACCAGAGCGCCCAGGCCCAGCAGGGCCAGCGAGCCCGGGGCCGGGGTGGCGGTGAAGCTCAGGTCATCGATCGCCAGGCCATGGTCACTGCCGGCGTCGTTGCGATCGTCCCAGCGCAGCACCAGGGTGTCCCCGGGCGCCCAGGTGAGCGCCACGGTGTCGGTGATGCCCGCGATCCGGTTGGCCGCCGCATTGCCGTCCAACGCCGCCGCCGTGGCCAGGGCGATGGGGCCGGTGAAGTCCAGCAGCGCATCGCCCGTGTAACCACCGGCCGTGATGAACCCGGCCGGGAGCGAGCCGCTGAACGTCTGGTACCCGAACGTCAGCTTGTGCGCCGTGGCGTTGCCCCCGTTGCGCCACTGCTCGCCCGTGAAGGTCAGGGAGAAAGAGGTGAGCGTCTGACCGGTCGTGTTGACGAACGCCACGCCATAAGCCAGCCCGTTGTACGGCGTTCCCGTTCCGGCCGCGCCCGTTCCGCCGCCGAGCGAGCCCAAAGCCCGCTCGGTGCTCGCCAGCGTCCCGTAGGAATACAGCGATCCGTTCGACACCCCGCCCGCGCCGACGCGGAAGAGCGTGGTCTGGTTCGAGAACCACCCCGCCAGGGTCGTGTCGTCCACCCAGCCGCCGACGATCGCAGACTCCGTCGCCGCCGTGGGCAGCGAGTCGAAGTTCTGAAGATACGTCGAGCCGCTCACGCCATACGCCACCGCGCCCTGGGCGCTCCCGGCCAGAGCAGCAACCGCCAGCGCACAAAGTCCCAGCAGACGCTTGAGCATGTCTCTCTCCTCTCACTCTTGGGCCCGCGCGATCCGCGCCCGGGCGCTTGTCTCTCGCCGTAAGTCTAACCACCTCGGGCGGCCCGTGCTCGACCCTCCGGGGCAACGCGACTCGAAATTCACACGCCCTTGACGTGATTCCAACCCCGCCCGCGAGGCCGCCACACCCCCAACCGATCCCCCGGGGGGCTATACTCGCCCCCACGGGCGCATAGCTCAGTTGGCTAGAGCGCGGCTGTCACATAGCCGAGGTCACAGGTTCGAGTCCTGTTGCGCCCACTTTCCCTCGAATGAACCGGTCTGGCGCGGCGCCCGGGCTCGCGGGGCGTTCCGCGGACGCCTCAGTTGCTTCCCCGCGAATTCTTCCTGCGCAGGTAGTCAATCCGCGCCTTGAGGGCGGAAATCTCGTCGTCGAGACGATGCCGGCTGTTGGCGTCCAGGCCAGGATGCGACTGGACGTACGTGCGACGCGTGGTCATTTCTCGCAAGGCCGTCTGGAGGTCCAGGGCGCCGATCCGGTCCTTGGTCAAGGCTGGAGGGCAAGCATCCTCTGCTCCCAACCCGGGGACCACGAGCTCCGCCTCGCCCCCCTTGCGGAACACCTCGGCGAAGAGCGCCCTCATCGCTGCCCAACTGCGATGGTCCGCCTTCGCGTGGTACGCCACGCCGGGGATCTTGTACTCGTCGGCCTTGGGGTTCGAGAACGCATGGACCGCACCCGCGTAGGCGACGAACTCGTAGTCGACGCCCGCCTCCTTCATCTGCGCGTGGAACTTCTCGATCTCGCCCGGCTGGACGAAGCCGTCGTCCTGCCCGTGGCAGATCAGCACCGTGCCACGGATCTTCGCGTTGTCCTCCGGCGCGTCCGCGCACACGCGCGAGGCGTGGAACGCCACGACCGCCTTGAGCTCCGCCCCCGTGCGGGCCAGTTCCAGGGCCACCGTGCCGCCCATGCAGTACCCGATCGCGGCGACGCGCTGGGAGTCCACCTGGGCCTGGTGAGTCAGCACGCCGAGCCCCGCCGCCGCCCGCTCGCGCCGCAGCTTTGCGTCCTTCATCACGCCGCCCGACCACTCGCCGGCAACCTTCGGGTCGCTCGTGACGCGCTCCTTGCCGTCCTTGTCCTTGCCGTACATGTCGATGGCGAAGGCGACGTAGCCCAGCTGGGCGAGCTGGCGGGCGCGGCCGTGGGAGTACTCGTTGTTCCCCCACCATTCGGGGCAGATCAGGACGCCCGGACGCGGCTCCTGCACCGCATCGTCCCAGGCCAGCAGGCCCACAAGGACGGTGTCGCCGTGCTTGTACTCGACGGCCTTGGTCTGAACCGCAGCGTGAACAGCCGACGCAATCCCCAAGCTCGCGAGCGCGACAAGCATGCGCATGGTGTGCTCCTGATGGGCCCCGGGCCGGGTTTCCGCCAATGGCCCCGCCCGGATTCGAACCGGGGACCAAGCGATTATGAGTCGCCTGCTCTAACCGCTGAGCTACAGGGCCCGGGACAAGAATAGGGGGGCCCTGGAATGGAAAGCCCCCGAGCGCGGACTCGGGGGCGGTCGGTCGCGGGATGCATGCTCGCACGCTCCGCAGCGGCTACTTCACCAGCAGCATCTCTCGATAGGTGGGCACGGGCCAGTGATCATGCCCCACGCGGCTCTCGAGGGCGTCGACGACCTCGCGCAGGGCGCCCATGGCCGGGCGGACCTGGTCACGCATGTGCGCCGCGTGCTTCATGGGATCGGCCTCGCCCTGATGCCCCACGCCCTCCTCGAGGCGTGCCATGCACGAGCGGAGCTTGCCCACCAGCTCGCTGAACTCCTCGAGCATCTCGCGCAGGTGCGAGGCATCCACGTCCGCCGCCTCGGTGGCCGCGACCGCCTCGGCCAGGTCCGTCTGCTGACGGATGGCCGCCGGCATGAACTGCGTCTGCGCCATGAGCAGGGCCGTCTCCCCCTCGATCTGCACCTGCTTGACGTACTTCTCCAGGAAGATGTGCGTGCGGGCCACCGTCTCGTCTTTGGACAGGATCTTGAACTTCTTGAAGAGGTCCACGGACTTCCTCGTGCCCAGCTGCCCCAGCGCCGACACCGACTCGCGGAAGTTGGGCAGCCCGCGACGCCTGGCCTCCTCGTGCCAGTCCTTCGTATACCCGTCCCCGTTGAAGATCGCCCGCTTGTGCTGCTTGACGACCTTCTGGAGGACCTTGCGCACCGCCTGCTCCAGCCGGGCCGGCGTCGGGTTCTTGCCCACCTGGCGCTCGAGCTGCCCGCCCAGGTAGTCCAGGCTCTCGGCGACGATGGTGTTGAGGACGGTCGCGGGCCACGCGGCCGCCGCCGACGAGCCCACGGCACGGAACTCGAACTTGTTGCCCGTGAACGCGAACGGGCTGGTGCGGTTGCGGTCGCCCGTGTGCCGAGGGAGCTGCGGGAGCGTGCTCGCGCCCAGGTCCAGCTGCCCCCCCTTCATCGTGCGACGCGTCACCCCCGCCTCGAGCTGCGCGATGATGTCCGTCAGCATGTCGCCCAGGAACACCGACATGATCGCCGGCGGCGCCTCGTTGGCCCCCAGGCGGTGGTCGTTCGCCGCCGACGCCACCGACGCACGCAGCACGTCCCCGTAGCAATCCACGGCCCGGATCACCGCGCACAGGAAGACCAGGAACTGCATGTTCGTGTGCGTGTGCTCGCGCGGGTCCAGCAGGTTGGACCCCGTGTTGGTCGAGATCGACCAGTTCACGTGCTTGCCCGAGCCGTTGATCCCCGCGAAGGGCTTCTCGTGCAGGATGCAGTGCAGCCCGTGACGCGGCGCCACCCGCTTGAGCGTCTCCATCACCAGCATCTGGTGGTCGCACGCCACGTTGGCCGTCTCGAAGATGGGCGCAAACTCGTACTGCCCCGGCGCCACCTCGTTGTGGCGCGTCTTCATGGGCACCCCCAGCGTGTACAGCTCGCGCTCCGCCTCGCTCATGAAGGCCATCACCCGCGTGGGGATGCTCCCGAAGTAGTGGTCCTCGAGCTGCTGGCCCTTGGGAGGCTTGGCGCCGAACAGCGTCCGGTCGCAGGCGATCAGGTCCTGACGCCTGAGGTAATACGACCGATCGATCAGGAAGTACTCCTGCTCGCACCCGCACGTCGCCATCACGCGCGTCACCCCCGCGTCCGACCCGAAGATCCTGAGGATGCGGATCGCCTGCTCGGAAACGGCGTCCATCGAACGCAGCAGCGGCGTCTTCATGTCCAGCGCCTCGCCCGTCCACGCGACGAACGCCGTGGGGATGCACAACGTGGCCGTCCCCCCGTTGCGATTGATGAACACCGGGCTCGTGCAGTCCCACACCGTGTACCCCCGGGCCTCGAACGTCGCACGAAGGCCCCCGCTGGGGAAGCTGCTGGCGTCGGGCTCGCCCTGCACCAGCGCCGAGCCCGTGAATTCGGTCATGGCCCCCCCGTGCCCGTCGGGGATCAGGAACGCGTCGTGCTTCTCCGCCGTCTGCCCCGTCAGCGGGGTGAACCAGTGCGTGTAATGCGTGGCGCCACGCTCGATCGCCCAGTCCTTCATCGCCGACGCGATGATGTCGGCGATGTTCTCGTCCAGGGGCTCCGCGTGCTTGATCGTGCTCAGCAGCCGCCGGAACACGTCCTTGGGTAGACGCTGCTGCATCACCCGCTCCGTGAATACGTCGTCCGCGAAAATCCGCTCGACGTTGCCCGGGGCGGCGGCGTGCCCACGCGCCGACTTGGCGCTCTCGGCGATCGCTCCGTTCATGCTCATGGCTCGTGGCTCCTGTCTGGCTGTGCCGGCCTCTGGGGTCCGGCCTGCTTGCTCGAATCACGCCCGCGCGATGCGCCGGGCGGAATTACACCTTGGACTCGATCGGGAACAAAGAGAACAGCGGGGCTCTTTCGGCCTGATCGTGGGGCTTGGACCACCTTTGAACGATCAGGCCAACCGTTGCGACTGCTGCTGGAACTGCCCGCGACGCTCGCCCGCCGCGCGCAACGCAACCCCCATCGGCCCGAATTGGCCGCCGGTCTTGCCGTTCTTGCGCGGGTTGGGGCCCGTGGCGGTGCTCACGGGCGGAAGCATAGGCCCTGTCCCGCAACCGCCGGTTGGCCCAGCACCGCCTGTCGTCCGCTGTCGATTATCAGGGGCCGTACAACGTGAACCCCGGGAATGGGCGTCCCTGGTCGCACGCCCCCGACGGCGTCACGCGATCACGTCCGCGATGGCCTCCAGCCCCTCCGTCAGCACCCGCGGGCCCGCCGCCGTCACCAGCACGTCGTGCTCGTAGTGCACGCTCATCGATCCGTCCTCGATGAAGATCGGCCAATCGCCCTTCTTCTGACGGATGCGCCCCGTGCCCACCCCGATCATCGGCTCCACCGCCAAGAGCGTCCCCTCCTCGATCCGCATGCCGCCTTCCGCCCACTCCCCGGGCCGGCTGGGCACCACGTTGGACACGAACGGCGGCGCGTGCAGCTTCCGCCCATACCCGTGCCCGCCCAGCCCGCGCACCAGGTGGAACTTGTACTCGTCCTCGACGCACGCCTGGACCGCCTTCGCCCACTCCATGTACGTGTTGCCCGCGTGCAGCGTCTCGATCCCGCGCCGCAGCGACTCCTTCCCGCACTCCATCAGCCGACGAACCTGCTCGCTGGGCTCCCCGAACACGTACGTCCACGCGGCGTCGCCGATCCACCCGCGGAACGCCACCCCGATGTCGATCTTGAGCACGTCGCCCGCCTTCAGCGGGGCCAGGTAATACGCCGCCGTGCCGTGCACCACGCACTCGTTGACGCTCAGGCACGCGTGCGACGGGAACGCCGGACTCTTGGGAACGCGGTACCCGAGGAAGCAGGAGCGGCACCCCAACTCCTCCAGCGTGCGGGCGACGAACGCGTCGATCTGGGCCAGCGTCTGCCCCGCCCTCAGGAACTCGCTGAGGCGACGATGCGTCTCGACGACCTTCTGGGCGGCCGCGTACGCCGCGTCGGCATCGGAGGCGGAGATGCGGTTGTGCGGAAAGGCCAGGGGCATTCGGGGCGGATGGTAGCGGAGGAGAACGACGCACGAGCCGACGCGCCGCCGAGGGTTCTTGACGGAGCGCCGGGCCGCCCCATGCAGCCCCCCTATGCCGCGCGTGCCGGCGCCCCCTCCTCACGGGCACGCGGGAAACGTCCGGCCCCCGCAGATGACCACGTCCACCGGATTCCCCCCCAATTCAAACGCCAGGTTCCGCTCGTCGCGATGCCGCAGCAGCACGAGGTCGGCACGCAGGCCGGGGGCGATGGCACCGCGGTCGGTCAGCCCCAGCAGGGCCGCGGGGTTGCGCGTCGCCGCGGCGATGGCCTCGCCCGGCGTCAGCCCGCAGAAGCGCACGGCCGAGGCGATGGCCAGCGGCATGCTCATCGTCGGCGACGAGCCCGGGTTGCAGTTGGTGGCGATCGCGACCTTGCCACCCCCGGAAGTCGAACTCGCGTCCACGATGCGCCGCAGATTCGCCCACTGCCCGCCCGAGGCCGTGCCCAGGTGCAACCCGCAGCAGGGCAGCGCGACGCCAAATGTCTCCGACGCCCCCAGGCGTGCCGCGTCCTCGGGCGTCGTGACCTCGAGATGATCGACGCTCACCGCGCCCAGGCGGACCGCCTCCTCCACCATCCCCAGGCTGTTGAACTGGTCGGCGTGGACGCGGATGGGGTGCCCCAGGGCGCGGGCCCTCTCGAACAACCGCACGCACTGCTCCAGCGACCACGCCCCCTTCTCGCAGAAGGCGTCCACCGCGATTCCCGGGAACTCCGCGTGCACCGCCGGAAGGGTCTCGTTGATCGTGCGGTCGATGAAGTCGGGGATGTCGGGGTCGATCGCGTGACCGAGCAGCGCCGTGCCAACGATCGTCCCCGGCCAACGCGAGCGCACGCTGGCGACAGCGCGGAGCATCCTGAGTTCGCCCTCCGTGCTGAGCCCGTAGCCGCTCTTGATCTCGATGGTCGTTGTCCCTTGCGTCAGGAACGCGCCCAGACGCTCCCGCAGCGCCTCCTCGAGCTCGTGCTGCGATGCGGCCCGCACGGCGCGGACGCTGGACATGATCCCGCCGCCGGCTCTGAGAATGTCCAGGTACGCCACGCCGCGGAGCTTCATCTGCCACTCGTCGAGGCGGTCGCCCGCCCAGCACGCGTGCGTGTGACCGTCCACGAAGGCGGGCATGAGCACGCGCCCGGCGGCCTCGATGGTCCGGTCGGCCCGCGGCGCCGTGGCGCCCGTCGCCGAGACGCCCACGATCTTGCCCCCGTCCACCAGGACATCCGCGGCGGGAAGGACCCCCAGGTCGCCCAGGTCGCGACCCCGGAGAGCGCCGGACGGGCCGCTCGCGATCGTGAGCACGCGCGCGCCGCGGATGAGCAGGTTCACGAGACGCCGACCTCTGCAGGACGCTCGGCGTATCCTCGCAGGAACGACAGGAACAGGTGCGCCGCCAGGCGCGCCGTGCGGGCGTTGTCGTCGTGCGCGGGGCACAGCTCCATCAGGTCGAAGCACTTGACCCGGAAGTCTCGCCCCAGCGCCATGACGGCGTGCTCGGCGTGGCGCGGCGTCCAGCCCGCGGGGTTCATGGCGCTGACGCCCGGAGCGAACGCCATGTCGATCACGTCCAGGTCGAAGCTGGCGAACATCGGCTGGTTGGGCAGGCGCCGCAAGCTGATGCCCCGCTCCTCGTGCGCGTGCGTCACCCCGCCGTGCTGCTTGAACCACTGCGCGTGCTCACGGGAGTTCACCAGCGGCGAGTAGCCGTAGTTGTGCAACTCCCGCACCCCGCACCATTCGATGATGCGACGCAACGGCATCCCGCTGCCCACGCTCTCGCGAACGTCCAGGTGCGCGTCGAAGTAGACGCCCGCGAAGGGCGCCGAGCTGCGGTGCTTGCGGTGCCACTCCACCACCGCCCGCACGAACGGGAACGTCAGGTCGTGCCCCCCTCCGATGGCGATGGGGAAGAGCCCCAGGTCCAGCAGCGCCTCGGTGGCCGCGCTCACCCGCCGGTGCGTCTCGTGCAGCCCGGCCTCGCCCTGACCGTCCGCGGGCACCACGTCGCCGGCGTCGAACACGCGCACGTGGTCGAGCGAGTCGCCCGTCGCCGACCCATACGCGCTCAGGGCCTCGCGGAAGGCCCGGGGACCGTCCTTGGCGCCGGGGCGGCCGCGGTTCAGACGCACCCCCAGGTCATCGGCCAGGCCCAGGATCGCCACCCGGCATCCCACCGGCAGCGCCTGCTGGATGTGGGCCGCGAATCGGGCGCTGGCGATGGCGTCGGGATACTTGGGCGGCGTCGTGTGAGCAATGGTGGTCGTCACGCGCCGAGTGTAGAGGGCGAGGCGGCGTTTGGCATCCGCAAGGTTTGCCGAGCCCCGCCAAGGGCCCTCGCCCCGGTCCATGCGACGTGAGCACACCCCCCCGGCCGCTCGGTCATGCCTTCTTGTCCCGCGCCGCCGTCCACTCCCCATCCACCATGCGCCAGATCCCCGCCGGGTTGGCCAGCTTGAGTTCCAGGGGGACCAGGCCGTCGGGAGCGTTCTGGTAGCAGACCGGCCGGCACCAGCGCTCCATCGCCAGGGGGCCCACCGCCGTCGAGTGCGCCTGGTTCGACGCCGGGAGCGGCCCGCCGTGGACCATGGACGCGACGACCTCCACGCCCGTGGGCACCCCGTTGTACACCAGCCGCCCCACGCGCTGTTCCGCCTCGAACAACTGGTCCGTGGCATCGCACACCACGAGCAGCGTCGAGGGCCCGAAGCACTCGTCGCGGAGCGTGGGCGTCCTGGCGAACACGCCGAATCGCGTGCGGAGCAGCGCGGGCAGCGCCGTGATGGGCCCCTCGTCCGCCTGCCCGCTCGTGGCCAGGCGGGCCAGGTCCAGCGATCCGGCGCGGATGTCCACGCCCTCGGGCGCGCTGACCTCCGCCAGCCGCCGGGCGAAGTTGAAGCGGATCTTCCGGCTGAGCATCGCGTGCGGCTGGGCCCGGTTGAACAGGTCCGCCAGCGCCTTCTCGAACTGCTGCAGCCCTTCGCTGCGCACCCCGAAGATCAGCCCGGGCTTGGTGCACATCTGCCCCTGCGACGCGGTCGCCGAGGAGTAGATCCGGTCCGCCAATGCCGTGGCCCCGCTCTCGAGCGCCCCGGGCAGCAGGAACACCGGGTTAATCGAGCCCATCTCCGCGAACACGGGCACGGGATCCTCGCGCTGACGGGCCAACTCGGACAAAGCCATCCCGCCGGCGAACGAGCCCGTGAACCCCACCGCGCGCACGAACGGGTTCCGGACCAGCTCCTGGCCCACCGCCGCCTCGCGCGCCCCCCCGCTGGGCAGGTACGCGTACACCCCGGGATGCACGCCGCTCACCGCGATCGCCGCCTCCACCGCGCGCGCAACCAGCTCGCCCGTCGCCGGGTGCGCAGGGTGCCCCTTGACGATCACCGGACATCCCGCGGCCAGGGCGCTGGCCGCGTCCGTCCCCATCGCGCTGTACGCCAGCGGGAAGTTGCTCGCGCCGAACACCGCCACCGGCCCGAGCGGGCGGAGCATCCGCCGCAGGTCGGGCTTGGGCGCGGGCTTGCGCTTCTCGTCCCCGCGATCGATGCTCGCCCGCACCCACGACCCCTCCCGCACCACGCCCGCGAACATCCGCAGCGTCTGCGTCGTGCGCTCCCGCTCGCTCGCGAGACGCTCCCTGGGCAGCCCCGTCTCCGTCGAGGCGTGGTCCAGCAACGCGTCCCCAAGGTGATGGATCGCGTCGGCGATCGCCTCCAGGAGATCGCCCCGGCGGCTCGCGGGAGCATTCGCCAAGGCGCCGAAACCCTGCCACGCGGTCGCCCCCGCACGCTCGACCTGACCGGCGGACGCGGCCTTGTAGATCACCGCCGTGGGGATCCCCGTGCCCGGGTTGAAGGCCTGGAATGGTGAGTCGCCATCGCCCTCCCCCCACTGCCCGCCGATCAGGCACCGCCCCGTGGGTCGCGGCGATCCCGCCGCCGGGGCCGCCTCGGGCAGCGTGCGTGGCTTCTGGAGCGCCCCCGCCATGGCATTGGAGGACCTGGCCTGGGAGAGGGGGTGCTGAGATTCGTCGGGGGGCGGCTTGCGGGAACTGGCCATTGGGCCTCCGCGGTCGTCGGTTGTTCGGTATGCTGTGGCCATGCTGGCCCGGGTTACATCCTACTTGCTCGTCGGCATCGACGCGCAGCCCTGCGAAATCGAGGTCGATTGCAACCCCGACGACTTCCCCAACGAGAAACGCAGCCCCGCCATCGTCGTCGGGCTCCCCGATACGAGCGTCAAGGAGTCCATCGAACGCGTCCGCGCCGCCGTCGATAACTCCGGCTTCCGCTTCCCCGTCACCCAGATCGTCATCAACCTCGCCCCCGCCGACGTCCGCAAGGAGGGCGCCGTCTACGACCTGCCCATCGCCATCGGCGTGCTCATGACCACAGGGCAACTGCCCACCGGCGCACCCCCCGGGGGCGCCGCGCCAAGCCCGGGCGATGATCTCCTCGACCCGCGCTCCCTCTTCTTCGCCGGAGAGCTTGCCCTCGACGGACGCGTCCGCCCCGTCAAGGGCGCCATCGCCCTGGCCGCCCTCGCCAAGCAGCGCCATTTCCGCGGGATCGTCATCCCCGCCGACAACGCCGACGAGGCCGCCGTCGTCCCGGGCGTCGAGGTCTACGGCGTGCGCACGCTCACGGAAGTCGTGGGGTTGCTGCGCGGTGAGCTCGACCTCCCCCCGCGCCCCACGCCCGACGTCGCCAGCCTGCTCAGCACGGCGCCCGCGCCGGTGGACTTCGCCGACGTCCGCGGGCAGGAGGCCGTCAAGCGCGCCCTCATGATCGCCGCCGCCGGAGGGCACAACCTCCTGATGCTCGGCCCCGCCGGCACCGGAAAGACCATGATGGCCAAGGCCCTGCCGGGGATTCTGCCGCCGCTCACCGTGGACGAGGCGCTCGAGGTCACCCGCGTCTACTCCGCCGCCGGCGCCCTCCCGCCGGGACAGGGGCTCATCACCAACCGCCCCGTCCGCGCGCCCCACCACACCGCCAGCAGCCCCGCCATCGTCGGCGGGGGAATGGTCCCGCGACCGGGCGAGGTCTCCCTCGCCCACCACGGCGTCCTCTTCCTCGACGAGCTCCCCGAGTTCCCGCGCTACGTCCTCGAGACCCTCCGCCAGCCCCTCGAAGACCACGTCGTCACCATCGCCCGCGCCCACGGCGCCGTCCGCTTCCCCACCAGCATCATGCTCGTCGCCGCCATGAACCCCACGCCCAAGGGCGACGTCGCCCCGGGCGAGGTGGGCCGCAGGGCCATGGAGCAGTACCTCGCCCGCCTCAGCGGCCCGCTGCTGGACCGCATCGACATGCACGTCGAGGCCCCCGCCGTGCCCTGGAAACAACTCTCCGAGGCCCCCCGCGGGACCACCACCGACCAGATGCGCACCCAGGTCCTCGCCGCTCGCGCCCGCCAGGCCAACCGCCAGGGCGAGAGGACCCCCAAAGCCCGTCTCAGCGGCCGCCAGCTCGACGAACTCGCCCCCCTCGACGAGCGCTCCCGGACGCTCCTGGGCAATGCCCTCAGCGAGCTGGGGCTCTCGGCCCGCGCCTACGACAAGATCCGCCGCGTCGCACGCACCATCGCCGACCTCGATGGTCAGGAGGCCCTGGGCATGGCCCACGTCAGTGAGGCCGTGGGGTATCGGTTGCTGGATCGGAAGGTGTGAAGGAAGAGATGAAGTGATCAGGCGACGAGCCCGGCGCCAGCCCGCGTATTCTCTGGATCTCCTCCTCGCCTCGTCCCTCCGCCTCTTCGGAACTTCGTCTCTTGCCCCGTGAACTCCCCCCCGCGTTCCCACTCCAGGAGGCACCGATGTCGAAACTCCTCACCGAACTCCTCGGCGCCTTCTTCCTCATGCTCGTCATCGGCCTCTCGGGCAACCCGCTCTTCATCGGGCTGGTGCTCATGATCGTCGTCTACATGGGCGGGCCCGTCAGCGGCGGGCACTTCAACCCCGCCGTCACGCTCGGCGCCCGCCTGGCCGGCAAGCTCTCCACGCCCGACACCCTCAGGTACTGGGGCGCCCAGTTCGCCGGTGCCATGCTGGCGGCGGGGCTCTGCGCGTGGCTCACTGGCAAGGGCCCCGTGCCGGGAATCCCGCTGGCCGACAACCCATCCGCGGTTGGCGGCGCCGTCTCCCTCGCCAAGCCCCTCGCCGTCGAGTTCATCTTCACCTTCCTGCTCGTCCTCGTCGTCCTCAACGTCGCGTGCTCGAACCGCAGCGAGGGCAACAGCTACTTCGGGGCCGCCATCGGGCTCACCATCGCCGTCGCCGCCACCGCCGGCGGACCCATCAGCGGCGGGGCGTTCAACCCGGCGGTGGGCCTGGGCGGGAACATCGTGGGCCTCATCCACGGCGTCAAGGTCGATCCCTCCGTCTGGCTGCTCTACAGCCTCGGCCCGTTCGCGGGCGCCGCCGCCGCCGCGGGCGTCTTTGCGGTCCAGGAGAAGCCGAACTAACGAATCCGGCTCGCGCAATCATCCCCGCCGGGATCCCGTGCCCTTGCGCGCGGCCCCACCCTCATGATGGTCCTCGGGCACGGGCCCCAGCGGCAGGGCCAGCAGCGACGACCCCAGCAGCAGCCCCGCCGCCACCAGAAAGCAGACCTCCAGGCTCCACCCCGACCCGATCATCCACTGCGCCGCCGGCGGGCCCGACGCCGCCAGCGTCCACGCCCCGCCCATCATCAGCGCCGACGCCAGGCTCGTGCGATGCGGGAGAAGACGCTGGGCCATCGTGATGGTCAGGGGCATCACCGCGGCGTAGCCCAGCCCCATCAGCGCCGCCAGCGCCCACGCCGTCGCCAGCGAGCCCGACAGCGCGAAGAGCGACACCGCCGCCACGCCCACCACCGGCACGCCCACCAGCACGCCCTTGGCATGACGCATCGGCGCCAGGCGACCCAGGGCCAGGCCCGAGAGGCCCATGCCCAGCGCCATCATGCCCTGGATCGGCCCGTTGATCGCGCTGCTCTCCAGGCGAAGCTCGGCGGTGAGCTCGCCGGCGCCGTGCTCGCCCAACACGCGCGTCTCGCACCACCGCTTGATCAGCTGCACCAGCATCATGTTCACGATGAACCGCAGCGCGTTGCCCGCGAACAGGAGCGACACGTCGCGCCAGCGCCGCTGGCGCTCGCCCGCCGCCAGCGCGCTGTGCCGCTCGTGGGCCCGCGCGTGCCGGTGCGGGACTCCATGGATCGCCCACGCCAGCAGGCCCGCGTAGAGCACGCAGGGAGCGATCGCCCACGCCAGCACGCTGAGATCGAACGCGTGAACGATGCGGGGCATCGTGAAGCTCCCCAGCACGCCCCCCGCCAGGCCCGCCGCGTAGAAGACGGAGATCACCGTGCCGCGCCTGCCCACGCCCAGCTGCCCCGCCGCCGCCGCGCCCACCGGATGGAACGCCCCGATCCCCGCCGTCCCGACGATCTGGATCAGCAGCAGTTGTTGGAAGTCCTGCGCGAACCCGATGCTCCCCATGGCCCCCGCCGCCGCCAGCAACCCCAGCGTCCCCGCCCAGCGCGTGTCGTGCCGGTCCGAGACGAGGGCGACGATGGGCTGGATGACACCCGAGGAAATGGAGCCGACGGCGATGAGGATCGCGCCCTGGCCCGGGGTCATGTGGACGCGCCCCTCCAGGTACGTCAGGATCGGTACCACGACCGCGCTGAGCCAGTCGATCACGCCGTGGGCAGCAACCACCGTCCACAGCCGCTGCGGCATCAGCGAGACGCCCTCACCCGACCCCGGGATGCGTGTTGGTGACGCGGGCATCGAGGGCGAGCGTAGGAGCGGGCCCTAGAACCCCGCCGCCTCTCCCCCCTTGCGCGGATCGCTGGCCGCCTGCCAGCCCCCCGGTGCCTCCCCTTCCTGGCACGCCGCCCGTATCAGTTGCACGGCCCCGATGGCCTCCTTGACCTCCAGCGCATGACCACGCTTGCCCAGTTCCCCCCGCAGGGCCGGACCATCGAGCGCCGCCTCGATCTGCAGCGTGTCGGGCAGCCACTGGTGGTGGAACCTCGGCGCCCCCACCGCGGCCGACGCGTCCATCCCGAACAGCACCACGTTCAGGATGGACTGCATCGTTGAGCTGATGATGCGCGGGCCGCCCGAAGCGCCGGCCAGGACCAGCGCCCGGTGGTCCATGGCGTCCCCGCCCACCACGATCGTCGGCGTCATGCTCGACAGCGGTCGCTTGCCCGCGTGCGGCCTGTTGCGCGTCGCGTGCTTGAGGTCGAAGGCGTTCGCCCTGCCCAGCCGCGCCTGGAAATCGTCCATCTCGTTGTTCAGGAAGAACCCGCACGGCTCCACCGCGACGCACGAGCCGAAGTACAGGTTGATCGTCTCCGTGCAGCTCACCACCCCGCCCTTCTCGTCCACGGCGCACAGGTGGCTCGTGCCCCCGGACCCGGGGAGCCCCTCGCCGCTGCCATAGTGCTCCGCCCCGAACGTCCGCGAGGGGTCGATCGTCGCCGCCCGCCCGGCGATGTACGCCGGATCCAGCAGCGTCCCGAGCGGAACGTCCACGAACGCCGGATCGCCCAGCCACCGCGCCCGATCCGCGAACGCGTGCTTGCAGCACTCGGTGAGGAGGTGGACGTACTCGGGCGAGTTGTGCCCCGCCTGCATGGCCGCGCCCAGGTCCTTCGCCCGGGCCTCGAGCATCCCGAAGACCTGCGCCAGCACGATCCCCCCGCTGCTGGGCGGGGGCATCGTCAGCACCTGCCGCCCTCGCAAGTCACACCGGAACGGCTCCACCTCCCGCACCCGGTAGTTCTTCAGGTCGTCCAGCGTCAGCCAGCCGCCGGCGCCGCGAGCGGCCGCGACCACCCGCTCGCCCACCTCTCCCTCGTAGAACCCCGCCGACCCGCGCTGGGCGATCAGGCGCAGCACGCCGCCCTGCTCCGCCAGGTCGATGGCGTCGCCGATCTTCACCTCGCCGCGACGCAACATCCGCTCCCAGAGGAACGCAAACCGCGTGGCCCGTGGATCGTGCCGGCGCATCCACTCGATCGTCTCCTTCGCCGCCACGTTCACATAGTGCGCGTCGGCCGCAAACCCCGCCTCGGCGGCGCGAATCGCCGGCCCAAGCACCCTCTCCCGAGGCATCGTCCCGTAGCGGTCCAGCGCGTGGAGCAGGCCCGCCACCGTGCCCGGCACGCAGATGGCCTTCCCCCCGTGCGTGCTGGCGTACGGATCGTCGTTGTGCTCGAACGAACCCTCATCCACGCCCGTGGGGCCGGCCTCGCGGTAGTCGATCGCCGTCGTCACGGGCGAGGGAACCTTGCGCCGAGCATCCGCGGGAAGGTGGATCACCATGAACCCGCCACCGCCGATGCCGCAGGAATACGCCCGGACCACCGAGAGCGTAAAGCTCGCCGCCACCGCGGCGTCCACCGCGTTGCCGCCCTCCCCAAGGACCCCGGCCCCGGCCTGGGACGCCAGGGCGTGGTCTGCAGCGACGCCGGCACGCTCGAACATGGGCACCTCCACGCCATCATTGGGTGCCCGCCGGCTCCGTGCCCGGTCGCCCCCGTTCCCACGCCGACCGCCCGAAACTCAACCCCACCGTTGCCCAACAACCCTGCCATGGACGCCTCTTCCACGCCGGCGCCCCTGCCCTTGCCCGCAGATCCCGCGCGAACCACGGACGCCGCGCAGCGACGCTACCTCGCCTTCGAGCTGGGCATGCTCTTCTTCGTGCTCCCCGGGATCATCGCCCTGGGCCACCCCGGGGGGCGAACCTACGCGGGACTGCTCTCGGCCGCCGCGGTGACCCTCTTCATGCTCCTCCGCGATCCCTCCTTTCCCCGCGCGCAGCTCTGGAACAGGCCCGCGTTGAAGGACGCCCTCCCCCGGATCCTCATGCAATTCGCGGTCTTCGGCGCCGCGATGGCCGCCCTGGTCTGGCAGTTCCGCCCGCACTGGTGGCTCTCGATGCCGCGTGAGCACCCGGGGGTCTGGGCCCTGCTCATGGTCGGGTACCCCCTCCTCAGCGTCTACCCGCAGAACCTCGTCTACCGCGCCTTCGTCTTCCAGCGCTACCGCCCGCTCTTTGGCGAGGGGTGGACCATGATCTTCGCCAGCGCCGCGGCGTTCAGCTTCGCTCACGTCGTGTTCCAGAACTGGACCGCATTGGCCCTGACGGCGGTAGGCGGCGTCTTCTTCGCACTCACCTACGCCCGCACCCGCAGCGTGCTGGCCTCGAGCGTGGAGCACGCCCTGTACGGGTGCGCTGTCTTCACCGTCGGGCTGGGGCACTTCCTGCACGCGGGCTAGGCGCTCGCCCGGTCCTCGCGCGACAGCAGATCCGAGTACGAGCAGTCCAGCGCCTCGCCCAGCACCGGCCCGAACGCCCGCCGAAGGTGCGCCACTTCCTCGTGGCAGCGCGCCACGTTGTTGTGCGGGGAGACGATCGCCTCGAACTCGACGAACGTCCCCAGACCCTCGACCGTGTCCAGGTGGATCCGCACCTGCCCCAGCACCCAGATCTCCCGCTGCTTGCGCACCACCAGCCACACCGGCAGCGGCTCGCTTCCGAACCGCGACGCCGCCTGCTCCTCCGAGAAGATCTCGAACTTGCTCAGCTTGGGCCGCGAGCGATCGGGGCGGTCGTAGTAGATGACCTCCGTCGGCTCGCCCGTCTGCTCCCGCTTCTTCAGCCGCCCCGTCGGAACCCGGTAGTACGTGTCCACCTGCCCCACCGCCCCGATCCACGTCGCGTGCAGCGACCTGCAGATGGCCTTCGCCAACGGCACGTCACGTAGTTCGGCCTTGAACTCGACGTTCTGCATGCCCCACGCTCTCCGACGCCTTCGAGGGACCTTCGTGCCGCTCGCGCCGGCCCTCGATGCGCCCCAGCCTGCTTGGATCGGCCCGCCCGTCAGACCCCTTTGGGCTCGATCCCCAGCGCCCCCAGTTCTTTCAACAACCTCGCCTCGTCCCACGTCTCGATCCCCAGTTCTCGGGCTTTGTCCAGCTTCGAGCCGGCGGATTCCCCCACGATCACCAGGTGCGTCTTCGAAGAGACCGAACCGCTGACCTTCGCCCCCAGCGATTCCAGCACCCCCGCCAGATCGTCCCGCTCGTACGACGCCAGCGTCCCCGTCAGCACGATCGTCCTTCCGGCCAGCGGGCCTTCCCCCGACCCCTTCCTGGAACCCGCCGAAGCCCCGCCTCGATAGTCGCGCGACGCGAAGTCCACGCCGAGCCTGCGCAACTCCTCGAACGTGTGTCGCGCCGCCGTGCTGTGCAGGTACGCGTGCACCGCCGGCGCCGTGTCCACGCCCAGCCCCGTCTCCTGCCCGCCCGGCGCTTCCGCCGCCGCGCCCAGCCGCTTCGCCTCGTTCTTGCTCAGCTTCGCGTTGGGCATCAGGTCCCGCACGCTCGCCGACAGCAACTCGTCCAGGTCCCGGTACCTCCGCGCCAGCAGCCTCGCCGTCGTATCCCCCACGTGCCGGATCCCCATCCCCGCCAGCACCTTCGCCAGCCCGCGGCCCTTGCTCCGCTCGATCCCCTCCAGCAGGTTGTCCACCTTCTTCTCGCCCATCCGCTCCAGCGCCACCAGGGCCGCCCGATGATCGCCAAGGCGATAGACGTCCGCGAACGAACCCAGCGGAAGCCCGCGCGCCCGGATCAGGTCCACCGTCTTCTCGCCCAGGCCCTCGATGTCCATCTGCCGCCGCCCGGCGAACCAGATCAGCTTCTCCCGCACCTGCGCCGGGCACTCCGGGTTCACGCACCGCCGCGTCGTTTCCAGCGCGGGTTCCGTCTCTGCCTCCGGCGGCTCGATCTCCACCGGCCCGGAGCACTCGGGGCACTTCTCCGGCGGAACAACCTTCCGGGCGTTCTTTGGCCTTTTCTCCAGCACGATGCCCACGACCTGCGGGATGATCTCGCCCGCCTTCTCCACGCAGATCGTGTCGCCGACGCGGATGTCCGTGCGCACGCCTTCCTTTTCGGTCGTCGCGTCGTGGATCCGACCGTAGTTGTGCAGCGTCGCGTGCCGGACCGTCGTCCCCGCCAGCAGCACCGGCTCCATCGTCGCCCGCGGCGTGATCTTCCCCGTCTTGCCCACCTGGTGGTCCACCGCCACCAGCACCGTCGTCTTCCGCTCCGCCGGGTACTTGTACGCGATCACCCACCGCGGGCTCTTCGACGTCGTCCCCAGCCGCTCCTGCAACTCGAACGCATCAACCCGCAGCACCATCCCGTCCGTCGCGTAGTTCAGCGTGCCCCGCTTCTTGTTGAACGCGTTGATCGCCTCCACGGCCTCGTCCACCGTCGCGCACCGCACGCCGAACGGATTCACCGGGAACCCCAGCCCGCGCAGCACCGCCAGGAACTCGCTGTGGGCCCCCGCCTCCAGCCCCTTCACCTCGCCCCGCCCGTGCGGGAAGAACCCCAGCCGGCGCGACGCGATCAGCTTCGGGTCCAGGTTCTTGAGCGTTCCCGCCGCGGCGTTCCGCGGGTTCATGAACAGCTCCTCGTCCGCCGCCTCGCGCTCCGCGTTGATCCGCTCGAACTGGTCCAGGGGCAGATAGACCTCGCCCCGCACCTCCAGCACCGCCGGCGCCTCGCCCCTCTTCTCCCCGTCACCCAGCGCGAGCGGGATCGCCCGAATCACCCGCGCCGCGTGCGTGACGTCGTCGCCCCTGACCCCGTCCCCCCGCGTCGCCGCGTGCACCAGCCGCCCCCGCTCATACCGCAGGCTGATCGCCAGACCGTCGATCTTCGGGTCCAGGAACAGCGCCGGCCCCGTCCCGCCCTCGCGAACCCCAAACAACGTCGCCCCCGCGTCCTTCCCCTTCTTCCCGGGGGGTGCACCCAGCGCCTCCATCGTCCTCGAGAACCACTCCCGCACCTCGCCCTCGGAATACGTGTTGTCGATCGAGAGCATCGGCGCCGCGTGCGTGATCGTCGTGAACCCCGCGATGGGCTCCCCGCCCACGCGCCGCGTGGGCGAGTCGGGGTCGTCCAGCTCCGGGTGCGCCCGCTCGAGCACGCCCAACTCCCTCAGCAGCCGATCGAACTCCGGGTCGGACATGATCGGCGCGTGATCCACGTAGTACGCGCGATTTGCGCGCTCGAGGATCGCTCGAAGTTCCTTGGCCCGTCCTGCCGCGTCCGCCTTGCCCACGCGCCCATCATACCGGCTTCTCGTTCGTTCCCGGCATGCACGCCCCGGGACGAGAGCGCCCCAGGCGCCCTCGCTGCCGCGTCAGCCTCGTACCATTGCCCATGCCCCCACGCTCCTGCACCGTCGGGCCCGTCTCCATCGGCCCCTCCCTTCCCCTCGCCGTCATCGCCGGGCCCTGCGTCCTCGAGTCCCTTGAGCTCGGGCTCTACATCGGGACCAGGCTCCGCGACGCCTGCGCTTCCCTCGGGCTGCCCTTCATCTTCAAGGCCTCCTTCGACAAGGCCAACCGCTCCAGCATCCGCTCACCCCGCGGGCCCGGCCTCGAGCAGGGCCTGGCCTGGATGGCCAAGATCAAGCAGCAGCTCGCCGTCCCCGCCACCACCGACATCCACTCCCCCGAGCAGGCCGACCCCGCCGCCCGCATCGTCGACCTCCTTCAGATCCCCGCCTTCCTCTGCCGCCAGACCGACCTCCTCTGCGCCGCCGGAGAGGCCGCCGCCAGGCACGCCCGCGCCGTCAACGTCAAAAAGGGCCAGTTCCTCGCCCCCCACGAGATGGCCGGACCCGTCAGGAAGCTCGCCGAAGCCGGTTGCTCCAACGTCCTCCTCACCGAACGCGGCACCTCCTTCGGCTACGGGCGGCTCGTCAACGACTTCCTCGGCCTGGGCGACCTGATGGAATTGAAATCCGACGCGCCGGGTGGGGGGGCGCGCGGCCCCCCCCCCCCCGCGGGGTCGAGGAGGCACCCCCACCCCCCCCCCGCGTGGGGG
>JBGAOG010000009.1:0-11319 GCA_044221985.1 Phycisphaerales bacterium | reverse complement strand
ACAATACCGCTTTAATGACGCCTGCCGGCACCGGCAGCACCTCCACGGACTTGGGTGGCGGCGCGTAGGTACAACCCGACGCGTCGGTGACGGTGACGGAATATACGCCCGTTTCCGAAACGGTGGCGGCCGGCCCGAGCGCGCCCCGCTCCTGGCCCGCGCCGCCGTCGCCGCGGGAGTCCACGCCGTCTTCTTCGAGTGCCACCCCGACCCCAGGAAGGCCTTGTCCGACGCCAGCACCATGCTCCCGCTCGACTCCATCCCCGCCCTCCTGCGAAGCCTGGCCGCGATCCGCAAGGCCCTCGCGTGATGACGCTCGGGCGCACCCCGCGCTCCGCGTGCGATCTTCCCCGCGACCCTGGCCGATAATCCCACCATGCCCCTGCCCACGCCCATCCCCACCCTCGCCAAGACCGACCCCGTCGTCGCCGTCGGCGTTGTCGTTGGCTTCATCGCGCTCGCCGTCACCATCGGCGCCCTGACCAGCCTCGCCGCCAAGAAGCGCCGCGCCAAGATCGCCCTCCTCCTGGACGCCCGGGGATACTCCACCGCGCCCGAGCCCAAGGACCCCGCCCATGCCGTCGCCTTCGCCGCCAGCGGGATGTTCCAGTCCCTGAAACGCGGCGCCACCGGCGTCCGCTGGTCCGCCTATCGCGAAGCCCCGGGCGTCACCCTGCTCGAACACTACTACACCACCGGCGGCGGCAAGAACACCCAGCACCACTACCACACCATCGCCGCCGTGCCCTGCCCCCCCGCCTGGCCCTCGCTCTCGATCGAGCCCGCCGGGCTGCTCGGGAAGATCGCCGAGCTGTTCGGATCCCGAGACATCAAGGTCGAGGACGAGGCCTTCAACAAGAGATTCCGCGTCAAGGGCGATTCCGAGGACTTCGCGCTGCTCGTCCTCCCGCCCCAGGTGCAGCGGTGGTTCATGACCCTGCCCGACGGCCTGGGCGTACGCATCGGCGCCGGCGCCATCGCGGTCTTCAAGCGGCGGGCCATGAAGCCGGAAGAACTGCCGGCGCTGGGCGAACTGCCCCTCGCCCTGGCCGCCCTGGTCCCCCCGGAATTGGCCGCCTACGGCGCCTGACGCTCACCGGGGCCTCAGGTCGGGGAACACGACCGTGTACTCGGAGTTGCAGTACGCCGGCACCAGCCACGGCTGCGTGGCCGCGCGCGGATCGCCCTCGCCCCCCGGGATCATCTTCATGTACCGCGCGTGCCCGTCGAGGAAGACCACGATCGCCCGGTTGATGTCCCCGTACCCGTTGCGGACCTGGGCGTTGTCGCGCACCTGGTTGATCGTGATGTCGCAGTACTCGTCGTTGAGCCAGATCATGCGTGAGGGATCGAACGAGTCCGCCAATCTCAGGCGATTGGCCCCCAGGTGCCACGCCCGCGTCCAGCTCCCCCCCACCGCCCGGGCCGTCTGAAAGAACCACTTGATCTGGCACAGGTAGCTCGACCCCACGTCGTTGTAGCACGTCGAGCGATCGGTGTTCTCGTTCGCGACGCCGAAACTCGGTTGGAACGCGTCCCACGTCTGCTGGTGCCCGATCCTGTCGCTGGGATCGCGGCACACCGGCAACTGCCAGGTCCTGCGGTCCGCTCGGTTCTGACCCGTGGGCAGCTCCTGCGAGGTCAGGTACGAGTTCAGCGGACGCGCCGAGGGCACGATGTCGAAAATCCCCCCGTGGCTCGTCCACCACGACGACGTGAACTTCCCCCATCCCCCCCACGTGATGAACGCGTTGATCGTCGTGGGCACCGGGACCCCCGTCGGCACCACCGGCAGGAACCCCTTCTGCTCCGCCTGGTACATCGACCCCGCCGTCCCGATCGAGCGGGCGTTGGCCAAGGAAACGGCCTTCTGCCCTTCCAGCCTGGCCTTCCCGAGCACCGGTATCAGCATCGAGATCAGGAGCGCGATGATCGCGATGACGACCAGCACCTCGATGAGCGTGAAGCCGCGCGCCCGCGACCGTTCAATCGCCCTCGCGACTCCCAGCCGACCCGGAACACAACCGTCGCAGGATCCCATGGCGATGCCTCCAGGCCCGGTCTCGGACCGCGAGAATCTCGATCCAGATTATCAGGTGGCACCGCCAGTGCAAGCTGGATAATCACGTCCGCATTCGCCGGCCCGGGATCGGGCGGGATCCGCCTCTCCGCCCGGCCCAAACGAAACCGCCCCGCGAACGACGGGGCGGCATGGGGACCGTAGTGAACGCGCGGTCAGTTCTTCGCTGCGGCGTTGAGCCAGACCGGACGCGGGGCCTTGGGATCCGACGGATCGACGTGGACCGTCTTTCCTCGAAACACGACCTTGCCCTCGGCAACCGAATACAAAGTGTCATCGCTGCCGATCTGCACGTTGAACCCCGGCCGGAATGGGGTGCCGCGCTGGCGGACGATGATCGACCCCGGCTTGGCCACTTCGCCGCCGTAGAGCTTCACCCCAAGGAACTGCGGATTGGAGTCGCGACCGTTCTTGGTCGAACCCTGGCCCTTCTTGTGTGCCATAGCGAAATCCCTCTGCTCGGTGTGCCCCCGGGAGTGCAACCCCCGGCGGGCCAAGATACTAGCGCGGCCACGTCAAACGGTCCAGCGTGCCCCGGGGGGCGGGGGATGGGGGTCCCGGGCGTTCTACCGCAGGATCCAGCGGTCTTCAACCACCGGGAACGGCTCGCTCCCCTGGCTCAGGACCTCGCCGGGGAACCTGAACCGCATCATCCGCGTCTTGCGGATCGTCACGCGCTTGAGTTCCTTGGTCTTGTGGTCCACCGCGTCCACCACCTTCGTCTCGCCCGACAAGCCCGCCACGTACAGGTTGCTTGTGTCCATCGAGACCGCGGGAAGGGGCCAGACCACCACGCCCTCGCGGGCGTTGGCCTCTCCCTGCTGCAGGGTGCCCAGGATCGAGATCTGGTCCATCATCAGCGGGCTATCCAGCTTGTGCAGGATCGCCCTGGTGACCTCCGCCGGGACCTCGCGCCCCGAGCGGAGGATCTGCCCGTCGCTGGTGGCGAGCTCGAAGATCGGCGCGAAAAGCACGTCCTCGCTCGAGTTGTTGGCCACTCGGTAGGTCATGTACAGATACGCGTGGGCCCCCTGCCCCTCCACCTCCACGCTCATCACGCGCATCGGGCCGGGCTTGAAATCCAGCTCCCATCGGCGCGGCACGGGCTCGGGCTCGGGCACCGTCGCCAGCGCCGGGCCAACCTCCGTGAACGCCGCCCCGCCCGCGAGCAGCGCCGCGACCAGCACCAGCGCCCGCGCCGCCTCGCGCACGCGACCTGGGCCCAGTTTCCGTTGTGCGATGCCGATCGCCCATTCCATGCCCTTGCCTCGCTATTCTGGCCGGTGGGGTACTGTCCGGCGTGGGGCTAGTCTACGGACTCCGGGCTCGGCGTCAAACCGGACCCCCCCAACGACCCCGCTCCCCAAGGATCTTCGCAGCGTGAGCCGATCAGTTCCCTTCCAGACCCCGCCAGACCCCGATCGAAGTGATCGGGCCCGCCCGCCCGACGTCCCGGGCGCCGTCCAGCCCGTCCGAATCAGCCGCGACCTTTTCCAGGCCGCCGCCGAGCGGCTCGTCAGCCAGTCCCAGGGTGACCTGACCGCCGCGGCCAAACGCCTTATCACCACGGCGCCAGCCCACGGGATCGACCTGTCCATGGCCCATGCGACGGTCGACGTCGCTTCCCGGCCGCCCTCGATCCGCCAGGCTTGCCTGCCCGTCCTGGGCGCGGGCCGCACCGCCATGATGTTCGTCTCCGAGCCCCCCCGCTCGGGCGACCCGGGAGGCCCCACCATCGCCCGCGGCGAGCGCGTAGCCTGCCTGTTGGCGGCCTGCGAGTTCCTGGCTCGGGAGCACCCGATGGAGGTGGCCGTCGCCCAGGGCCTGCCGGATCCGAAGGAGGCTTGGGCGATCGAGGCGTACCTTGGCGCAGGATTCCTGAACGTGGGCCAACTGGCCTACATGCGCCGGGCATTGAACGATCGTGGGCAGACGGGACCCGATGAGGGCCCCTGGCCCGACGGCGTCAGCGTCGAGAACGTCGGCGAGATGCGAGAGGCCCAATGGAAGGGGCAGCTCGTCGCCGCCCTGGACCGCTCGTACGAACACACTCTCGATTGCCCGGAATTGTGCGGCCTGCGCGCAACGGTCGACATCCTCGCCTCGCACCAGGCCACCGGGGAGTTCGATCCTCGCCTGTGGTGGCTCGTGCGGTGGCAGGGCGAGCCGCACGGATGCCTGCTGCTGAACGCCTGCCCCGAGCAACGCACCGTGGAGCTGGTGTACATCGGGCTGTCGCCCGCGCTGCGCGGGCGCGGGCTGGCACGCCGCCTGCTCGCCATGGGCACGCACGCGGCGAAGGCGCGGCATTCGGGCTGGTCCCTCGCGTGCGCCGTCGACCTTCGCAACACGCCCGCCCTCAAGCTCTACGGCGCCCTGGCGTTCCGTGCCTTCGGCGAGCGCGTGGCCCTGGTGCGTCGGGTGGACCGCCGGGGTTAGCACCTCGGCTCGGGCTCCGCAACTTCCCCCCGCACGCGCCAACTTCTCCGCCGGTTGTGCACATCCGCGACGTCCGTTTCCCCGTTCCCCGTGGACAACTTTTTTTTGTTGCGCTAAGTCCCGCTCTCGCGTGATTCTGCGCGCCGCAACGAGAGTATCCGCGCGCATTCTTGTTGCTCTCCGAGCCGCCATCCCCTATCTTCGCCCCCACGCTTGACGCGTGCGTGGCGGGCCCACCGGGACCCGCTGCGAGGCCAGGGACTGGCCGACGACCTTGTGCTGCTCCGGACTTCGAGTCCGGTCTGGAACGCCCGGCGATTCCCCGGCCCATCCCTCCATGGGTCCGGGTCGGATTGTCGAGTTTCCCGGCACGAGTCGGCGTGAAGGACTCCCGTCAGGATGGACTCGGTGTGCTCCCGCGGTCGGCCTTGCGCCGGCGCGGGGCGGATCGTCTCGCGCCATGGCATCGAGGCCGGGCTCGGGACGAACGGAAAGGGGAGCTGGCGGTGGATACACGCCCGGCGATCGCAACCGATGGAACGGATTCTGCCACGCCCTCTGCCTCGCCTCGCCCCGGGACGCCCCTCCGCGCCCGTCCGGTGACGCCGGCCCCCTCCCACCCCGAGCCCATCGAGGAACGCGTCCGGCGTGCCCTGGGCGCCAACCAGTTCGCTCGCTACTTCTCTGGGCAGACCAGGCTCGCGCTCTCCCCCGACGGCGTCGAGGTCGCCGCCGCCTCCGACATGCTCGCCAGGCTGATCGAACGCCGCTTCGCCGGCCGGCTCGCCGAGGCCTTCTCCACCGCCCCCGAACGCGTCCTCGTTCGCGTCGATCGCGCCCTGGCCGCCCCGGCCCTGCGCCCCGCCGCTCCCCCCAGGCCCGCGCCCCGTCCCGTCGCCGCGACCAGCCCCAACGGCACCATCCCCGTCGGCCCGGGCGTCACCCCGGGGCGGTACAGCCTCGACGAATTCGTCATCGGCATCTCCAACCGCATGGCCCATGCCGCCGCCTCGCGCCTGGCCGATGACGACCTGACCGCCAGCCCGCTCTTCATCCACGGCCCGTGCGGGGTGGGCAAGACGCACCTGCTCCAGGGCCTGGCCGCTCGGTACCTCGAGCGCCGCCCCGTCGCCGCCGTGCGCTATACGACCGCCGAGGCGTTCACCAACGACTACATCGCCGCCGTCCGAAGCAACCGGATCGACGCGTTCCGCAAGGTCTACCGCAAGCTGGACCTGCTCTGCGTCGACGACGCCCACTTCTTCGCCAACAAGGACGGGACCCAGAGCGAGCTCCTGCACACGTTCGACGCCGTCGGGCTGTGCGGTGCGCGCGTGGCCCTCGCCAGCGACGAGCATCCGCGACACATCGCCAAGCTCCACGAGAAGCTCGTCTCGCGGTTCCTCTCGGGCGCCGTGGTCCGCCTCGACACCCCCGACCCCGAGCTGCGCGAACGCCTCGTGCGAAAGCTGGCCCAGCGACGCGGGCTCGCGCTCGAGGACGCGGCGGCCCTCCTCATCGCCCAGCACGGGCAGGGCTCCGTCCGCGAGCTCGACGGGCTCCTGATCCAGGTCGAGGCCGTCCTCCGACTCCTCCCCGAGTTCGCCGGCGCCCGCGTCGCCGGAGTGATCGCCGTGCGCAAGGCCCTGGGCATCGCGGACACCGCCACGGCGCCCCGTCCGCGGCGACCGCTCACCATCGACGCGATCTCGGCCGAAGTCTGCCGCCTCCTGAGCGTCGAGCCCGTCGACCTCATGGGCAAGGGGCGCCACAAGCGCGTCGTCCTGGCCCGCGCCGTTTGCGTCCACCTGTGCCGGCGCCACACCACCCATAGCTATCCCGAGATCGCGCGGGGCATCGGCCGCCCCAACCACTCCACCGTCATCACCGCCCACCAGCGCCTGACCGGGCAGTTGGGGACCCTCGGCGACGCCCAGCCCCAGCCCGAGGTCACGGTCGGGCTGGCCCCGGAGTTGCGCGGGCTTCCCCTGCGCCCGCTCGTGGAGGCCATCGACCAGCGAGTCCGGGAGTTGGCCTCGCCCCGTTGA
Organism: Phycisphaerales bacterium; assembly: GCA_044221985.1. Lineage (GTDB taxonomy): Bacteria > Planctomycetota > Phycisphaerae > Phycisphaerales > UBA1924. The sequence goes on along the minus strand of JBGAOG010000009.1, from coordinate 4,752 downwards.
GCCCCGGCGTGGTTCCGGGCAGTTGCGGAGATACCCCGGCGCCCTTCTAGCCGATAATCCCGCCATGCCCCACCGCGAGATCCCCCTCTCCCGCCCCGACATCACCCAGCTCGAGGAGGACCTCGTCCTCCAGACCCTCCGCTCCGGACGCCTCTCCATCGGGCCCATGGCCGAGCAGTTCGAGGCCCTCGTCGCCCAGCGCGCCGGCTGCCGCCACGCCGTCGCCTGCAGCAGCGGCACCAGCGGGCTGCACCTGATCATGCGAGCGCTCCACATCGGCCCCGGTGACGAGGTCATCACCACCCCCTTCTCCTTCATCGCCAGCTCCAACTGCATCCTCTACGCCGGCGCCACCCCAGTCTTCGTCGATATCTGCCCGCGCACCATGAACATGGACCCCGCCAAGGTCCAGGCCGCCATCACCCCGCGCACCAAGGCCATCCTCGCCGTCGAGACCTTCGGCAACCCCGCGTACATGGACCAGTACGCCGCCATCGCCGCCCGACACGAGATCCCCATGATCGAGGACTGCTGCGAGGCCCTGGGAACCACCCACAAGGGCCGCCCCGCGGGGCACTTCGGCCGCGTCGGCGTCTTCGGCTTCTACCCCAACAAGCAGATCACCACCGGCGAGGGCGGGATGATCGTCTCCGACGACGAGCGACTGGCCGACCTCTGCCGTTCCATGCGCAACCAGGGACGGGCCGTCGGCACCGCCGGGGCCAAGGGGCCCGAGACCACCGCCGGCGGCGCGCCCGCCGGCTCGTGGCTGCGCCACGAGCGATTGGGCTACAACTACCGCCTCAGCGAGATCAACGCCGCCCTCGGCGTCGCCCAGATGCGACGCCTCGACGAGATCCTCCTCAAACGCACCAAGGTCGCCGAACGCTACATCCAGCGACTCTCCGGGCAGGCCCACCTGGTGCTGCCCACCATCGACGCCGAGTCCTTCATGAGCTGGTTCGTCTTCGTCGTGCGGCTCTCGCCCAGCTACTCCGGCCTGGAACGCGAGCGGATCATCCGCGGCCTCCGCGCCCACGACGTCGGCGCCGCCGACTACTTCCCCTGCATCCACCTCCAGCCCTTCTACCGCGAGCAGTTCGGCTTCCACCCCGGCATGTTCCCCATCGCCGAGAGCGTCAGCCAGCGCACCATCGCCCTGCCGTTCTTCAACGACCTGCCGCCCGAGGACGTTGACCTGGTCTGCCAGACCCTCGAGGTCATGATCGGACGCGAGAACCTGGTCCGCACCTAGCGAGGCGCCGCGCCCCCGAGTCAGCCCCCGCCGGAAGTGGCCGCTCGACAGTTGGAGCATCCGGCGTTGTCGCACGGCTCGATGTGCGCCGTCGCGTCCCCCTCGCCCAACGCCCGCTCGATCTCGCCCTCGATGGCGGAGACGGCGTCGTGGGCGCTCTTCACGTCGGTCGTCGGGGGGACCATCACGTGCAGGTCGACCCAGTGGTACCGCCCCGTGTGCCGATGCCGGAGCTTGTGGAACGAGCAGATCTGCGGCGATGTGCCGGCGGGGCCCACGTGGGCGCTGAGCAACGCTCCGAGCATCGCCTGGTCCCGGGGATCCTGCTTGTCCATCAGCATGTCCAGCGATCGCTTCAGCATCACGCCCCCCGCCGAGACGAGATACACCGCCATCAGCAGGGCCGTGATCGGGTCCGCCTTCTCCCAGCCGGTGAAGCGGACGACGCCGAGGGCCACCAGGGCCGCCACCGAAGTCACCGAGTCCGTCATCAGGTGCAGGCCGTCCGCCGCGAGCGTGGCCGAGCCCGTCCTCCGGCCCTGGCGGATCAGCGTCAGGCCCACCGCGCCGTTGGCCAGGGCCGAAAACGCGATGATGGCCAGCCCGAGGCCCAGGGCCTCGGACTTGAGCTCGGGGTTCGAAAGGTCGTGGACGCCCTTGATGATGATGGCGCCGGCGGCGGCGCAGATCATGCCCCCTTCGAGCGCCGCCGAAAGAAACTCGACCTTGCCGTGCCCGTAGGGGTGCTGGGCGTCGGGGGGAGCGTGCGCGATGCGCAGCGCGTAGAACGCCACGCCCGACGCCACCACGTTCACGATCGACTCCATCGCGTCGGAGAAAATGGCGACCGAGCCCGTCAGGAAATACGCGACGAACTTGGCCGCCATGAGCGTCACGCCCGTCACGACCGCGAGAATCGCCGCACGACGCTCGGCACTCTGGACTTGGGAGTTGAGGGCGGGCATCGGCGTCGCTCCGGCGCGGGGGCGGGCACGCCGTGATCGGCGTCTGTTCGTCGATTGTTGCTCGGGCGGATCGCCATTGCAAATGCCCGACGGAAACCGGCGGCGTCGCGCGTGCCCAAAAAACTGGAAGGGACCGCAACCGCCCGGTTTTCCCCCGCGTACCTCAACGGTGACTCGCTCGCGCCAGCGCCCGCGAGTCGCGTAGTTCGGGCCGACCGTGCCGCTTCGGGCTCCAGCAAGCCCGCCCCGCCAAAGGCACGCCAGGGCAGAGCGCCGCTCCCCCCAGGGCCCGCAGCCACCGCAGAACGATCATGGGTCGCCCCCTGCGCGGCCCGTGCACCTGGCCCGTACACACCGACCCCACGCGGGCGAAAGCCCCCACGGATTACCCCTCTCCCCGCGGTGTTCGGCGTCGCGCGTCGCGATGCCGAACACCATTGCTGGTGTCATCGAGTCCGACCCGCGCTCGCCCGACAGGAGACGCCCATGATCAGGTCCGTTGGCGTCACGATCGCACTCGCCTCGGTCCTGTTCCTCGGTTCGTCCGGCGCGACCGTGCTCGGCGCCGAGGCGATCCCGTCCCGAACTCCCGCCCCGACCGGGTTCGCCAGGGTCGTGATCGACGGACGCGTCGTCACCGTCAGCGTGCAGGTCGTGTGGTACCTGTTTCCCCGCCCCAACCTCCATCACCAGGCCGGCGTGTGGGTGAATCTCCACACCGCGGACCCCCGCGGGCTCCCGCGCACGCTGACCGCCTCGACCGCCCAGTGGCGCTCCGGCGCGGAGCTCTCGCACGCCACCCTCAGGCCGCTCTCCTACCTCCTCGCCCGCGACGCCGCCGCGCTCCCGCCCCCGGGCTTCCGCGACGACCCCAACGACGCGACCTATTTCGGGAGGGCGCGGGTGCCCCGGCATCGCTCCGACGCGAGCGCGGTGGTGAAGGTCCGGCTGTGGAATGCACGCCGAGCCCTCGACGTGCGCGTCCCCGTCGAGATCATGGTCTATCGCTGATCGCCCGCGGCTTCTTCGCCCCAAGCTCGCCGGGAGTGGCCAGCACCTTGGCGACGATCTCGGCCAAGGCCTTCACGTCGCGCTTGCCCACGCTCCGATCGATCTCGGCGCGCGCCACGCCGCACCGCGTCAGGTGGTCGTCGGCCTTCTGCCACAGCTTCGCGCGGGCAGCGTCGCTCTCGGACAACGCCAGGTCGGACACGAGCTCCTGCAACGCCCCAGCGACGCGCGCGTCCGCGTTGGCGTAGTAGCGATTGACAATCCCCTTCTGCCGCGGCGTCAGATACTGGCCCATCACCGATCCCCTTTCAGCCCGCGTCGCCGTCGTTTCGCGGCGCCCTCGCGCTCCTTCGCTCCTCACCGTCCACCATCCGCCACCGGCCCGCCCCTCAGTCCCCCGCCACGCTCGAGCGGGCCGCGAGCTTCTCACCCTTGGATCCGGGCTTGCCCTCGCCCGTGAGCAGCAGCACGCCCGCCACGATCAGCGCCACCGCCGACGCCTTCTTGATCGTCATGGGTTCCTTGAGGATCACCCACCCCAGCAGCACCGCCGTCGCCGGCGCGAGCGAAAACGCGATGGGACGCAGCCTCGATATATCTCCGCCGGGCAAGCTCAGCCCCAGGTAGAAGAAGAACACGCCCGCGAACCCCGCCAGCAGGCCCGAGCCCAGGATCAGCATCGCCCAGACCTTGGCGTCGGCGTCTCGCCACCAGGCCGCCGGCTCGCTCCCGACCACGCGCGAGGCCACCAGGAAAGCGATGATGGTGAGGGGGAGGGTGACCGCGGCCCGGACCATCTGGGCGGCCATGGGCCCCAGCACGCCCGTATTCAGGGCCCACTTGGTGAAGATCTCCCCCACGCCCCAGCACAGCCCCGCCAGAATCGCACACACGACAGCCTTCATGGGCAGGAGGATAGCGAGACCGCGCCCCGGGGCGTTCCCCGGCACCCGCCCCCGTTGGTTCCCCCGATCCCCCTCCCCGCGAACCGCGTCGCTCCGGGCCTTCTCCCCTTACTACGCTTGGCCGACGAACGCACATTGTCCCGATCAGGAGGCGTCCCGTGTCCAGCACCATTCCCGTGATCCTCGCCGCCAAGCGCACCCCCGTGGGACGGTTCTTCGGCGGCCTGGCCAAGGTCCACTCGCCGCACCTTGCCGCGTACGCGCTCCAGGCGATCGCGGGTGAGAACTCGTCTCTGAAAGACGCACTGACCGGCGGGCAGGTGGACGAGGTGATCATGGGCTGCGTGCTGCAGGCCGGGCTGGGCCAGAACCCGGCGCGCCAGGTCGGGCTCAAGTCGGGGCTGCCGCCGACGCTCTCGGCCAAGACCATCAACAAGGTGTGCGGCTCCGGGCTCGAGGCCGTCATGATGGCGGCGCAGAGCATCAAGGCGGGCGACAACCAGTGCGTGATCGCCGGCGGGATCGAGAACATGACGATGTCGCCCCACCTCGCCTTCGTGCGCGACGGAGTGAAGTTCGGCGACATGCCCGTCCGGGACCACATGCAGTACGACGG
>JBGAOG010000099.1:0-12315 GCA_044221985.1 Phycisphaerales bacterium | reverse complement strand
CGCGGCGGCCACGCACTGGCCCTTGAGGGGCTCGATGGCCACGAGCCAGGCCACGGCGCCCGCGGCGGGGACTCCGACGAGCGCGCCGACGACCCCCGCCCTCCCCACCGGAGCCTTGTCGTCATCCGCAGACCCGAGGAGGACGACCTTGCCCCCCAGCGGGGCGCTGAGGACCGTGGCGGCCGCCACGCCCGCGCCTCCCACACCGACGATGAGGGCCTCGACGGCGCCCCTGAGGAGGATCGACGCGTCGCCGGTGTTGGCGACGGTGGTCTCGAGCGTCCCCAGCCTCCAGGCGCCCCAGGCGACGACGATGCCCGCCATGGTCAGTCCCATGTCGCGCGACACGACGCGCGAGGCCACGCCACCGCAGGCCCCCGCGATCGCCATCACCGCCAGGCCCAGGAGCATCCCGCGGAGGCTCGACGAGTTGGCCAGAAGCGTGACCGTGTGCCCGCCGTCCTCCCCGCGGATCATGCCGGTGAGCCAGGCGGCGACCGGACCGATCACGAACAACGTTGAGAGCACCACGACCCATCGGGCGACGGCTTTACCCATAGACCGGATCGTCGGACCCCCGCGAGCCCAAAGCAAATGGCGCCGACAAACAAACACCAATCGCACGCGCCGCCGAACCCTGATACCTTCACGCCTTGGACCCTGGGCACCCGATGGGGAGTATCACCATGCCTGGCGACGTTTGGCCCCGACGATTCTGGACCGACCTGCTGCTCGCATCTCGGCTGGCATTGGCCCCATCGCGGGTAGCGCTCGCGTTCGGGGCGTTGCTCCTGATCGGGCTGCTGGCGCACGTGCCCGACCTGTGGTTCCGCGGGAGCGGTCCGGTGGACACGCCGGCGCGGATGCTGTCGGACTGCGGCTCCAAGGGCGCCGGGGCCCTTGTGGACGCGGTTCTGGCGCTGCGCCTCGACGATGCCCTGGCGGGCGTGGTGTTCCTGGTGTACGAGACGCCGCGGCTGTTGCTCACCAAGTTCCCGTGGACGACGGCGCTGTTCCTTCCCATCCTGGCCTGGCCGTGGACCATCGCGGGCGGGGCCATCGCCCGGTCCGCCGCCGAGCGTTTCGCGTTGGGGCGGCAGCCGAAGGCCACGCGGTCTCTGGCGTTCGCGCTGTCCCGTCCGATCTCGCTGCTCCTGGCGTTGTTGACGCCGATGATCGCGGCCGCGGGCGCGGCCCTTCCCATCGCCGGGCTGGGGTATCTGTTCTTTCGAGTCCCGGGCGTGAACATCGCCGGGGGGATCTTCTTCGGCGTGGTGCTGGTGCTGGCGTTGTTCCTGGTGGTGGCGCTGGTGGGGTTCGCCCTGGCGCACTTCCTCCTGGTGCCCGCGGTGGCGTGCGACGGCGTGGATGCCTTGGACGCCGTGCAACGGGCGTACGCGTACGTGTTTGCGCGTCCGTTCCGCGCGATGGGGTACGTGCTGGTGGTGGCCGGGCAGGGCGTGGCGCTGCTGGTAGTGCTCGCGCTCGTCAAGTCGGCGACTGTGCAGGTCGCCGGTCACCTGGCGACCACGTGGCTGCCGGGGGACGTGGCGTACATCTACCGCGATGCGGCCATCGCCAGCGAGTTGCACGACACCGGCGCCACGCCCTTTGGCACCACGGGGGCGGCCTCGATCGTGGCCCTCTGGGGGGGCATCCCGTCATTGCTCCTGGCGGCGGTCATGACCAGTTTCTACTTTTGTGCGTCCACGCTCCTGTACCTCACCCTGCGGCACGATTGCGATGGGCAGGACCCACGCGACCTCTGGCAGCCCGGGCTGGTCCCCGGCGTGTCGCTGCGGGCGACGGGCCCCGCACCGGAAGACGACGAGGAGGAGGACTAACCGCCCCGCGGCGCCCCTTGCTCCGAATTCGCCCGACGCGGATCGCGGTGCTCCTCCTCGCCCCAAGCCCGTTTCCGTCTTACACTTAGCCCTCAACTCACCTGTCGCACGCCGCCCGCTGGCGCGTCGCGCCCAGGGTCATCGACTGTCCCCCGCCTTGAACCCCGAACGGACCCCATGACCACCCCCCAGCCCCAGACCGCTCCCGCTTCCACGCCCCAGCGTGATGGCCCCCGCAATCACGCGATCCGCAACGTCGCCATCATCGCCCACGTCGACCACGGCAAGACCACCCTCGTCGACAACCTCCTCAAGCAGTCGGGCAATTTCCGCGCCGGCGAGCTCGAGAAGCTCGAGGGCGGGCAGCACGGGCTCATCATGGACTCCAACCCGCTCGAGCGCGAGCGCGGCATCACGATCCTGGCCAAGAACTGCGCGGTCAACTATCACGCCTCCGACGACAAGGACTATCGCATCAACATCCTCGACACCCCGGGGCACGCCGACTTCGGGGGCGAGGTCGAGCGCGTGCTGCGCATGGCCGACGGGTGCTGCCTCCTGGTCGACTCGTCCGAGGGCGTGATGCCCCAGACCAAGTTCGTCCTGGGCAAGGCCCTGGAGGTCGGGCTCAAGCCCATCGTGATCATCAACAAGATCGATCGCCAGGACCAGCGCGTCAACGACGTCATCGGCGAGGTCTTCGACCTGCTGGTCGAGCTGGGGGCCGAGGAGCACGCCCTCGAGTTCCCCACCATCTACGCGGTGGGGCGCGACGGCTGGGCCACGCGCGAGTGGCCCGTTCCCGAGCCCAAGCCCACGCACCTGCGCGACGTCTTCGAGGCCATCGTCAAGGAAGTCCCACCGCCCCTGGCCGACACCACCAAGCCCCTCCAGATCCTCGTCACCAACATCGACTACAACGAATACGTCGGACGCATCGCCATCGGACGCGTTTTCTGCGGCTCCATCAAGGCCGGCCAGAGCGTCGCGGTCATGAAGACCGACGGCAAGATCGTCCAGACCCGCGCCCAGCAGCTGCTGCAGTTCAAGGGGCTCAAGCGCGAGGAGGTCGATTCCGTCACCGCCGGCGACCTGCTCGCCATCGTCGGGCTCGAGTCCGTCGACATCGGCGACACCATCGCCGACCCCGAGAAGCCCGTCGCCCTGCCGCCCGTTCGCGTCGACGAGCCCACCATGTCGATGCTCTTCCGCATCAACGACTCCCCCTTCGCCGGGCAGGAGGGCGAGTTCGTCACCAGCCGCCAGATCCGCGAACGCCTCTACAAGGAGCTCCAGAAGAACGTCGCCATGCGCGTCGAGCCCGGGCGCAACGGCGACGAGTTCATGGTGAGCGGGCGCGGCGTCCTCAGCCTGGGCATCCTCATCGAGACCATGCGCCGCGAGGGCTTCGAGCTCAGCGTCGGCAAGCCCGAGGTCATCATCCGCGAGGTCGACGGCGTCAAGTGCGAGCCCATCGAGGAGCTCGTGGTGGACACCACCAACGACACCGTCGGCGCCGTCATGGAGCTCGTCGGGGGGCGCAAGGGCGAGGTCAAGAAGATGGAGCCCCGCGGGGACAAGTTCACCCACATGCTCTTCGAGATCCCCTCCCGCTCGCTCATCGGCATGCGCTCACGCGTCCTCACGGCCACGCAGGGCCAGGCCATCATGCACCACTCCTTCCTCCGCTTCGACCCCGTCGCGGGCGAGATCCCCCACCGCCTGGCCGGCGTCCTGATCTCCCTCGAGACCGGCGCCATCACGACCTACGCCCTCGAGGCCTTGGCCGACCGCGGCGCCATGTTCGTCACGCCCGGCGACCGGGTCTACACCGGCCAGATCGTCGGCGAGCACAACCGCGAGAACGACCTGACCGTCAACGCCACCCGCATGAAGCACCTGACGAACATGCGTGTCGCCTTCAAGGAGCAGACGGTCGTCCTCAAGGCCCCCCGCAAGCTCAGCCTGGAGGCCGCCCTCGAGTACATCGAGGACGACGAGATGGTCGAGGTCACCCCGGAGAACATCCGCTTGCGCAAGAAGATCCTCGAGGAGTCCATGCGCAAGCGCGCCCAGCGGTCGGAGCGCGACAAGGCCGCTGCGGGAGAGGCCGACGAGGCGGATTGAGCGCCGCGCTCCGCCCGCCCCAACGCGAACGCGCCGCACCGAATGCCCCGATTGCGTCACGGTCCAGGCCTTCACACCAAGGCTGGATTGGGGCTCCAGCGCGCTCTCTCGCTTTGGACTACAACTCGGCCTTGATCGCGCCGTTCATGCAGTATCCTCGATGGCGCAAGCCCCGGTCCCACAACGAGAAAGCCCTTCGACGTGCTCATCGAAGGGCTTTACTCTGAAGCAAGTCGGGGTGACAAGACGGGGTTTGAGCTTCTTGTGGAGGGTGTTCGGGTCTGGGGGCAGGGGATACGCCGGATGCTGAGCATAGAGTATCCGATGGGAAGTCCAGTGCGCCCCATCACGCCAGCCGTCCGTAGGAACGGCTGCTCGTCCATTAGCCCGTTTCTCCCATCAGTTTGTGTGTTGGTACTCGTGCTGGTGTTGGCCTGTGGGTTGCAGGGCTGTGCCGCCCTTGAAGGCGCGAGGCCCGACATTCGACAGGCAGAACAGGACCTGAGCAGGAGCTTCAACGGCGTGGTGCTTGCGGAAGATGCCGGTCGGATTGTGAGCTTCGCCGCCTACGGGCAGGCTTCGCATGGAGTCCCCACTAATCGGTTTCGAATCGGGTCGGTGACCAAGACGTTCACCTCGGCCATGATCGCACGCCTCGAAGAGCAGGGCAAGCTCGGCATCGACGACCCCCTCTCGAAGCACCTTCCAGGCTTCCCGGGCGGCGACGCCATCACGTTGCGCCATCTGATCGACCATCGGTCGGGCATCCGCGATCTCTCCCAGCATGACTTCAAGTCGCTGATGTTGCGAGAAGAGCCGATCGAGCTACGCGACGTCGTCGCCGTCCTTCAGTCGAAGAAGGCCGTCTCTCAACCAGGAGCGAAGCGGTCGTACAACAACGCCGGGTACATACTCCTCGGAGCTGTCATCGAACGCGTGACCGGCAAGACCTATGCCGTCGCCGTACAAGACGAGTTTCTCTCTCCGCTAGGTATGGATGACACGGGATATGCCGTGTTCGACTCGGAAGTCGAAGGTCTCGCGACCGGGCACCTCAGCGGGATGAAGCCCGATCCGCAACGGTACAACTACTCGGGCATTTTGGCAGCGGGAGGCATGTACTCGACGGCCGAAGACCTGCGGACCTGGGCGCACGCGCTCGACTCTCTCGGGGCGGAGTGGTATCGCAAGGATCGGTTGGGATGGACGACAGGCGAGCGGTACAACCGCGACGCCGCGTGGCACACCGGGAACACCAACACCTACGCTGCATTGCTTGTCAGGTTCCCAACGAGCGATTCGTGCCTTGTCGTTCTGTCAAACGAAGCGAGAGAAGGGATACCCGCGGAAGTTCGCACGATGGCGCGTGCCGCGTTTGAACGCGCTTCCGCCCCCGCTTCACCTCGCTGAGTCTTTGAATCGGGGTGGGCGGATTTGAACCGCCGACCTTCTGACCCCCAGTCAGACGCGCTAACCAAGCTGCGCTACACCCCGTGGTCGTGGACTCAGAGCATAGCCCCGCGCCGGTGTCTCTTCCAAGGGCCTCCCCACCCCCGCCGGCCTGCCCGGGCGCGCGCTGCCTCCCCGGGGCGGTACTCTCCCTCCGCATGGCTTGCCTCCTCATCACCGGCGGGCGGGTGCTCGACCCTGCCAGCGGCCTGGACGCGCAGCGCGACGTGGCCATCCGCGACGGGATCGTCGTCGCCATGGACCGCAACCTCTCCGCCGGCGACGCCGACCGGACCATCGACGCCCGGGGGAAGCTCGTCGTGCCCGGGTTGATCGACCCTCACGTCCACCTGCGCGAGCCCGGCGGTGAGCACAAGGAGACGATTGCCAGCGGGACGGCCGCCGCGGTCTTTGGCGGGTTCACCGGCGTCTGCTGCATGCCCAACACGACGCCGGCGCTGGACTCTCCCGAACTCGTGCGGTTCATCGACGATCGCGCCGCCAAGGCAGGGCACTGCCGCGTCTTCCCGGTCGCCGCGGCCACGCGCGCCCGCAAGGGCGAGGAGATCACCGAGGTCCAACTGCTCGCGCGCGACGGGGCCGTCGCCTTCTCCGACGATGGCGACTGCATCGCCTCGGCCGGGATGATGGCCCGGGTCTTTGCCGCGGTGGCCCAGACCAGTCGCGTCTTCATGCAACACGCGCAGGAGCCCACCCTCACGCGCGGCGCGACCATGCACGCGGGCGAGGTCGCCACGCGCCTGGGCCTGGGCGGCTGGCCGCGCGTGGCGGAAGAGGTCATCGTCGAGCGTGACATCCGCCTCATGCGGGCCAGCGGATGCCGCTACCACGTCCAGCATGTGAGCAGCGCCGGCACCCTCGACCTCATCCGTCGCGCCCGCAGGGAGGGCCTTTGCGTCAGCGGGGAGGCGACCCCCCACCACCTCCTGCTGACCCACGACGCCTGCGATCACTACAACACGGCCGCCAAGGTCAATCCGCCGCTGCGCGAGCCCGCGGACGTGAAGGCCCTGCGTGAGGGCGTGGCCGACGGCACGATCACGATCCTGGCCACCGACCACGCCCCGCACTCCGCCGACGAGAAGGCGCTGCCATTCGAGGAGGCCCCGTTCGGGCTCATTGGGCTCCAGACGGCTCTACCGTTGTACGCCCAGGCCCTCGTCCATTCCAAGCTCATCACGTGGAAGCGGCTCATCGCGCTGATGACGATTGAACCCGCGCGATTGTGCGGGCTGGACGCCCGAGGGCTGGGGCGGCTTGCCGCGGGCGGCCCCGCGGACGCCACGATCATCGATCCCGAGGGCGAGTGGACGATCCGGGGCGCGGACCTGCCCGGCAAGAGCAAGAACACGCCGTTCGAAGGGCGGACCGTGCGGGGGCAGGTCTTGGCGACGATCGTGGGCGGGCGCGTGGCCTTCGAGTTGGGTCGGGCCTGAGCGGGTTCGCGGTTCGGGGGCGCGAGGGAGTCCAGCTCGCCGGCCCGGACCGCCGCGAGCGCGTCGGGCCGGCATGGACGCGATGCCGCTCACGGACAATCCCTTCGCCGTCCTCTCCTTCCTGGCGGCGCCTGCGATCCTCACCAACGCCTCGACGCTGCTGGCGTTGAGCACGTCCAACCGGCTTGCGCGGGCGTCGGACCGGGCCCGGGCCGCGTACGCCGCCGTGCTGGCGTCGCCCCAGGTCGACCCCGCGTCGAGCGGGGCGGACGTGAACCGGCGCGACTTTCAGATCGCCGGTCGCCGCGCCCTGATGCTCGTGCAGGCCTTGCGTCGCCTCTACTTTGCCACCGGCTCCTTTGCCGCGGGCACGTGCGTCGCCTTGCTGGGCGCGTTCGCGGGGTACTTCAATCTCCCGGGCGTTCCCTTGCTGGCGCAGGTGCTCACCATCGCGGCGGCCATCCTGGGCGTGGGCGCGCTGGTGGCGGGTTCGGCGAAGCTGCTGGGCGAGACCCGCCTGGCGCTGCGGAGCTTGGACGAGCTTCACGCGTCATTGACGCAGTGGCGTGCCGCCCGGAGCGAGCCCGGCGGCAGCGAGCCGTCACCGGACGCTCCTCGCCCCGCCGGCCCGCCGTGACCTGCCATCCCGCACCGGAAGGAACGACCTCGCCCGCGGGCTCTTTGGTCGCACGGATCGTCCCGCCGCGCTCCTGTTCCATTCTCGCGTCGCGGCGTGCTAGGATGCGCCGTCGTCCCTTATTCGCACCCCAGCCAGGAGGCTGCGCATGGCTATTCGAATCGGAATCAACGGTTTCGGTCGCATCGGACGCCTCGTGTACCGCATCGGCATGGAGCAGGGCATCGAGTTCGTGGCCGTCAACGACCTCTTCCCCGCCGACAACCTCGCCTACCTCCTCAAGTACGACACGATGCACCGCCAGTTCATGCTCAACGGGAAGGCGGCGGAGATCTCCGCCGTGGCCGACGAGAAGGGCGGCTCGTTCACCGTCAACGGGCATGTCACCAGGACCATGGCCGTCAAGGACCCGGGGCAGCTCCCGTGGAAGGACCTGGGCGTGAACTACGTGCTCGAGTCCACCGGGCTCTTCACGGACTTCGAGAAGGCCAACCTCCACGTCACCGCGGGCGCCAAGCGCGTGATCATCTCCGCACCGACCAAGAGCGAGCCGGCCCAGGTGCCCACGCTGTGCATGGGCGTGAACCACGAGAACTTCGACGCCGGCAAGCACACCGTCGTCAGCAACGCCTCCTGCACCACCAACTGCCTGGCCCCCATCGCCAAGGTCATCCACGACGCCTTCGGGCTCGAGGAAGGCCTGATGACGACCATCCACGCCGCCACCGCCACGCAGCCCACGCAGGACGGCGCGTCCAAGAAGGACTGGCGCGGCGGGCGCAACGCCTACCAGAACATCATCCCCAGCAGCACCGGCGCCGCCAAGGCCGTCGCCCTCTGCATCCCCGCCCTCAAGGGCAAGCTCACGGGCATGTCGTTCCGCGTTCCCACGGCCGACGTCTCCGCCGTGGACCTGACGTTCAAGACCGCCAAGGACGCAAGCCTGGCGGACATCAACGCCGCGATGAAGAAGGCCAGCGAAACGAACCTCAAGGGCGTGCTGGGCTACACCACCGAGGAGGTCGTCTCCAGCGACTTCATCGGCGACCGGCGCAGCAGCATCTACGACGCCAAGGCGGGCATCGAGCTCAACAAGCGGTTCTTCAAGGTGGTGTCGTGGTACGACAACGAGGCCGGGTATGCGGCCCGCTGCGTGGACCTGATCAAGTACGTCGCCGCCAAGGACGGGATCAGGTAATCGCTGGGGGCGGGTCAGGGCGCCGGGGGCGCTGAGGACCCATCCCGAAACCTGGACGCGCCGCGAAGGCGCAGAGATCGCAGAGCAGGATCGGGCCGCGATTCCAGACTCTGTGTTCTCCGCGCCACCGCGGCGAAGTCCCCTTGGGGAGCTTTGGGATACGCTCCTGATCGCGCCCCAAGGCCGTAGGGTGGTACGACCTTGGCCGCCTGCCGAACTGGCAGGCTCGTCGGACGACCCGCCCGCCTGACTCCCCCGCTCGCGTTGGGGCACTGCCCTGGGCCGCCCCGCGCTGGCATGCCGGTTGCCTCCAGTGCACGGGAATGGCATCTCAGACTCCCATCAACGGTGAGAAGTGGCTCGTGGCGGCGTGGCCGGGCATGGGCAATGTCGCCGTCATCGCCGCGGGATACCTCGTCCACAAGCTGGGCATGAAGCCAGCCGGCGAGATCGCGCCCAAGGGGCGGTTCGACGTTCAGGCGATCGAGGTGGAGAAGGGCCTGGCGGCGGTGCCGCGCCTGCCGCGCGGACGGCTGTTTCGCTGGCTGGCAGGGCCCAACGAGGGCGAGCTCGCCCGGAAAGAGCTGATCGTCTACCTCGGGGAGGCCCAGCCCTCCAACAACCTCTGGAGCTACGCGCACGACCTGCTCGACGCCGCCAGCCAGATGGGCGCCACGCGCGTGGCCACGTTCGCGTCCATGGCCTCGCAGCTCCACCCGTCGCAGGACCCGCACGTCTGGGGCGTTGTCACCCGCAAGGACCTGCTCGAACAGCTCCAGAAGCTCGAGGTCGCGCCGCTGGAGGCGGGGCAGGTTTCCGGGCTCAACGGCGTGCTGCTGGGCGCCGCCGCCGATCGCGGCATCCCGGGCGTCTGCCTGCTGGGTGAGATCCCCTTCTTCGCCGCCGGCGTGCCCAACCCCAAGGCGGCCAAGCACGTCCTCAGCGCCTTCTCGCTCCTGTCGGGCATCGACGTGGACCTCGAGGAACTCTCGCACGACGCGGAGACGGTCGACCAGGCGATCCTCGAGCTCATGGAGAAGATGCAGCACAAGGGCGGCGAGGAGAGCGGTGAATCGGACGTGGAATCCGGGACCGACGAAGCGGCGCAAGCCCCTCCCACCAACGGCAAGGGCCAGCCCGAGATCGACGCCGCGACCAGCGCCCGGATCGAGGAGCTCTTCGCGGCGGCCATGCGGGACCGCGCCCAGGCCATGCGCCTCAAGGAAGAGCTGGACCGGCTGGGCGTCTTCAAGCGGTACGAGAACCGCTTCCTCGACCTCTTCCGGCACGCCGAATAGAGCTTTCGATGGGGCGTGTACCATGCGGCCGTGAAGGAACGCGTGCGCATCACCGACGTTTCCCCCCGCGACGGGCTCCAGAACGAGCCGGGGATCATCCCCACCGCCGACAAGGTGCGACTGATCGAGCTGCTCTGCGCCACGGGCGTGGATGAGATCGAGGTCACGAGCTTCGTGAGCCCCAAGTGGGTGCCGCAGTTGGGGGACGCGGCGGATGTGGTACGCGGACTCCTCTCTCTCCCTCTTCAAGAAGGGGGTTGGGGGGTGGGTTCGGCGGCCTGGCCCCCTCCCGGCGGGCGCGGGCTTCGGAAGCCCATCCTCCTTTCGGCGCTCGTTCCGAACGACCAGGGACTCCAGGCCGCCCTGAACGCGAACCGGTCCGCACAGCGCAGCCTCGTCGGAAAGATCTCCGTCTTCACCGCCGCCAGCGAGACGTTCTCGCAGAAGAACACCAACGCCAGCATTGCGGGCACGATCGAGCGCTTCAAGCCCGTTATCGCGCGAGCCCATGCCGAAGGGCTGCCCGTGCGCGCCTATCTCTCGTGTGTCATCGCGTGCCCGTTCGAGGGCACGCTCGGCCCCGAGAAGGTGGTCTCCGTGTGCCGCCAACTCTCCGACCTCGGAGTGGACGAGCTGGACTTGGGCGACACCATCGGCGCGGGCACGCCGGAGACTATCGCGGCACTGCTGCGTGATCTCGACCGCCAGGTTCCCATCCGTGGCGGGCGCGTTCCCATCACCCTCCACCTCCACGACACCTTCGGCCGCGCCGCCGAATGTGTGAAGGCCGCGCTCGACCTGGGCATCCGCTCCTTCGACGCCTCCGTCGCCGGCCTCGGCGGCTGCCCCTACGCCAGCAAGAAGCTCCCCGACGGCACGATCCAACGCGCGCCCGGCAACATCTCCACCGAGCTCCTGGTGCGGACCATCCACGACGCGGGCTACGAGACGAGCGTGGACCCCAGCAAGCTCGACTTCGCCGGCGACTTCGCACGCGAGATCGTCGCCAAGTCGCGCCGAGCCCCACCGCCCGGAGCGAGCGCGTGACGATCCGGGTGGAACATCTCGACGCGGCCTCGATCCTCTGGCTCGACCGCCCCGACGTCCGCAACGCGATGACGCCGCACATGCTTCTCGACCTGCGTGCGCAGGTCGAGAAGTTGAAGAACGCCAGCCGTCCGCTCGTCCTGGCCGGCACGGGCGATTGCTTCTGTGCCGGATTCGATCTCAAGCTCTGCCGCGACGATCCCGGCGCGTTGACCGAACTCCTCCACTGCCTGCACGGCGCCATCACCGCACTCAAGTCCGCCACAGTCCCTGTCGTCATCGCCGCCCACGGCGCCGCCGTCGCCGGCGCGTGCGCCCTCTTCGGCGGAGCCGACTATGTGGTCACCGACGCGTTCGCCAAGCTCGGGTATCCCGTGGTGCGACTGGGGCTCTCGCCCGCCGTCTCCGCGCCGTTCCTCTCGCCGCAGGTCGCCGCGGGCGTGATGCGCCGCCTGATGCTCGACCCCGGGCTCATCAGCGGCGGTGAAGCCCTGCGCGTCGGGCTCGTGCACGAGTGCGTCGCCACGCCCGCGGAGGTCCTCCCAGCCGCCATGGCCGTCGCCGGGCTCCTCGCCTCCAAGCCCGAGGGCGCCTACGCCGCGACCAAGCGACTGCTCTTCGAGATCGAGTCCTCGCATCAGCAGGCGGTCGCTCCCCCTCCATCGGAAGGCTGGCCCGCTCGCGGGCTCGCCACCTCCCTCGCCTCGGCGGCCTCCGAAGAAACCCGCTCCCGCATCGCCAAGCTCGCGCTCAAGTAGCCGTCCGGAGTCTCCATGTCCCTCGCCACGCTCAGTTTCAACGGCCCCATCGCGACGCTGTCGCTCAACCGCCCCGACGCGCGCAACAGCCTGTCCACCGACCTGCTCGACGCGCTCCACGCCCGCGTCGACGAGCTCGCGGCGAGTTCCCATGCCGCCGTCGCGATCGTCACCGGCGAGGGCAAGGCCTTCTGCGCCGGCATGGATCTGGGCAAGGAAGGCGACAACCCTTTCGGCTTTGCGCACGACAAGACACCGACGCTGGCCGACATGGACATCTGCCACGACGAGCCGGCCTCTGCCGACGGCGTGCGCGACTCCGGCGGGCGGGTGGCGCTCGCCATCATGGGGTGCAGGAAGCCGGTGATCGCGGCCGTCAACGGGCCGGCGGTCGGCATCGGTGCCACGATGCTGCTGTCGATGGACATCCGGCTGGCCTCGGACCAGGCGCGCTTCGGCTTCATCTTCGGGCGCGTGGGCATCGTGCCCGAGGCCTGCTC
>JBGAOG010000098.1:0-12402 GCA_044221985.1 Phycisphaerales bacterium | reverse complement strand
GGCCGCGGAGAGGGCGACGGCGTAGGCGCCGGTCCCGGCGGCCCGCGTGGCCCACTGCCCGTTGGCCGCGGGCTGGAGGGCGGCCCCGGCGGCGATGGCGGCGGACGCCACGCCCTTGACGATGGGGCCGAACATGTTGACGCTGACGTTCTCGCCGGCGGCGGCGCGGGTGGCGGCCACGCCGACGGCCAGATCGTTGGCGGTGGCGGTCCTGGAAACGGCCCGCGAGCCCGTCACGTAGACGGCCTCGTTGGCGGCGACGGCAGCGGTGGCGGTGAGGGTGGCGGCGAGCAGATTAGTGGTGACAGCCATGGGCGAGTCCTCTGGTTCTTCGGAACTCTCCCGCCCGCGCCCGGCGCGAGTGACCGCGCGGGCGCGGGCGGGCTTGGTGGGGGCCGGTGGGGCTTGGTGGGGCTTGGTGGGGGCTCAGTCAGCCTCGAACTCGATGGACGGCCTGCCGGCCTTCTGCCAGGCGGCGTAGAGCGTGGGGCATGAACGGGCGGCGGAGAGCAGCGCACGCCCGACGTTCCCGGGAGACTCTGCCCAGGCGGCGCGGGCGGCGGCAGCGAAGTCCGACGGACGCGAGGACGGGACGGCGGGGGCGACGCCGGCAGACCCGGAGATAGGGCGGGCCGCGGAGAGCTCGGCCACCCTGGCGGCGAGCAGGTCGTGGCGGGCGCGGTACGCGGCGTTGAGCGTGGCGCCAGCCTTGAGCTGGCCGAGAACGAATGCCGGATCGGCTCCGAAGGCGGCGGACAGCTCGGCGACGGTGGCGGCGACCTCCGCGTGGGGGCCGACGGCTGGAGCGCTCATGGGCGGAGCCGCGGCGGGCTCCGGGGAGGTCACAAGGCCCGGGTCGGGCGTGGGGGCGGGGGTGGCGACGGGGGCGGCGGGCATAGCGGACTCCTTGCGTGGCCGGTTCGAGGACCCCGGCGGCGTGGGCAACGTTCGTGGCGCCGCGGGCGCGGCGAGCAAGGCCGAACGCCAGGCGGCGAAGGTCGTGACCGAGTCGACGAGGCCCGCGGCCAGCGCATCGGGGGCGCCGAGAACGGCGCCGTTGAGGGCGAGGATCGCCCCGACCTCCAGCCCGCGCCCGGTGGCGATGGCCTGATGGTACGGGAGGCTGATCCCCTCGACGAACCGCTGGAGGGCGGCCCTCATCTCGTCGGTGAGCACGGCGCCCGGAGCGCCGGCGAGCTTGTGGTCCCCGACGTGCGGGTAGAAGGCCTTGAGGCCCTCGCGGGCCCAGCGGTCCGAGTCGTCGACGTACGGGGACAGACACGTCGTCCCGATCGACCCCAGGCAGGCGGTCGGGGTCGCTTCGGCGTGGTCACACAGGGCCATGATGAGCATGGCCTGGCTCGTCGCCTGGTCGTGCGCGATGGCGCTGGTGGTCTTACCGGAGGCCCGCAGGGCGGCGAAGGCGTCGGCCAGGTCGGTGACGCCGTAGGCATGGCCGCCCGGGCTGTTGACGTCGAGGGCGACGTGCCGCACGTCGGCGCGGGCGGCCAGTCCACGCAGGGTCGAGACCAGAGCACCGGCGTGGACGGCGCCCACGTACGGCGCGTACCGCTCCATCCCCGCGGGCATGGAGAACAGCAGGGGCCCGTCGACGGTGACGAATGCGGTCCCGCTGGCGGCGTGGAACGCGAACGGCTTGTCGCTCGTCCAGGACGGGTCGATGTCGGAGTAGTCGGACCTCATGGCTCTACCCGTGGGGCGGGGGCGCGCCGGGGAACGGCGCGGCTACGACGCGGCGCCGGCGCTCTTGGAGCCCGGCGGCGCGAGGGGCTCGATGCGGAGGGCCCGCTGCTGGGAGACCTCCACGGCCCGGGACTCGTTCACGTCGCGCGCCTTACCGCTGCCCAGGGCCTGGGTGGCCTGGTCCTGGGTGATGAGGTTGGCGGCCACGGCGTCGCGGTAGGCCGTGACCTCGGCCCCCAGGTCGAAGACCGGCGCGTCCGGGAAATTGACCTCGGCGCGGGCGAAGTCGGGGACCGTCGCCAGCCTCCCCTCGTCCATCCACTGGCCGATCTTCCAGGCCCGCACGCGTCGGACGAACGCCGCGAGCAGGGCCTGGGCGTGGTAGAACCCGCGCATGGCCACGGCGGCCTGGGCCCGCATCACGATGTAGCTGAGCTCGGACGGGTCGAAGAACGCCAGGCAGATGGGGAGCCCGACGTCGGCGGCGATCTGCCCCAGCTCGGCCCGCACATAGTCGGCGTAGTTCGTGTTTGGCGCCTTGGGGTCGACCTGGGTGAACTTCTCCCCGCGGCGGGCGAAGATCATCGACCCCGCCTCCATAGGGATGGTCCCGGGCCCATCGGCGGGCGGCTGGGTCTCGATGCCCTCGAGTCCGGCCTGCAGGTCGGCGGGGCGGTCGCTCTCGGCGATGAGCGCGAAGAGCGTGGCGATGTGGGCCGCGAGGGCGTGCTTCTCGGCGTACTCGTCGAGCCGGCGGATGCGTGCCAGGGAGGCCTGGATGGCCGGCTCGCCGCGCACCATGCCGACCCGGTCGTCGAAGGGGTTGCAAAGCAGCGTGGCGTGTTCGGCGTCAACGGTCTGGGCCGCGCCGGACGCAGCCCCGTAGCGGCCCGGGGCGCAGACCGCGAACCGCAGCGGGCGGCCCAGGGGGTCGACCTCGACGCCGTCGACCATGGCGGCCTGGGCGCCCTGCCGGCCCGAACGTGAGGGGGCCCGGATACGGTCCGCCTCGACGAGCTGGACGCACCCGGGGGCAACGGAGGCCTGGCCCAGCTGAACGGCCAGCACGTCGCCGTCGACGAGCCATGCCTTGTCGATGAGGCGGCAGATCTGCCACAGGGACCGCGATCCGCAGGCGTCGGGCACCCCCAATCCGGCGGTGTGGTCGGCGTCGGCCCAGGCCGAGAACAGCGCATCGGCCTTCTGTGCCCAGTCCCCGTCACCACTGAGCGACCTGACGATGGCCCCGTCTCCGACGACCAGGGCCTGGTGTGCCTTGCACAGGGCCCTCACCGTGGGGCTGTTGCGCTCGGCGTGCTGGCAGGCCCAGCGGACTCTGTCGGCGGTGGACTGGTCCCAGTGGGAGACGGCCGATCCGGGGCTGCCCCGCAGCGGCGGGCGTCCGTGGGCCGGCACAGCGGCCTCGTAGGACCCCAACATGGCCACCGGCGACGGGGCGGCGATTGGGGCCAACCGCGGAGACCGGGGGCGTGCGGAGGGCCTTGTCGCCGCGGCGATGGCACGACGCACGGCCCGGGCCTTGTCGGCGCGGGCGAGGAGCTCCTGACGCTCGGCGCGGGCCCGGAGGGTGTCGATGGACGATGTCACGTGTACCGCAGGTAGGACACCCCGCCGCTGGACCGGGCGGACGGGGAGCTCTCGAGCTCGCGGAGTCGCTCGTACAGGCGGGCCAGCTTGGCCTCGAGCACCCCGTAGTCCACGCTCTTGCCGTCGGCGCCGACGTTGGCGCCGATGGAGGCCTCGACCTCGGCGATGTGCTTGCGCAGACCCGCCAGTCTGGCCGCGGAGTCGATGGTCTCAAAGTCGGCGTAGAGCCAGGCCATCAGCCCGCGGCCTCCGGGGCGATTGCGGCGGCGGCGGAGCTGGCGTCGGCGGGGCGGTCGGCCTTGGCGAGCTCGATCCCGATCAGTCGCACACGCTCGAGCTCGCGCTGGCCGTTCCACAGGGCCTCCTCGGAGGCCTGCCTCAGCGCGCCAAGTCGGGCGTCCCACTGGGACATGGCCAGTGCGTGCTGCTCGACCGCCTCGCTGAGCGCGACCGCGGCTCGCACGCGGCGGGCCCTGGGATCGCCCAGCGCGTCGAGCTCGGCCAGCAGCTCGGAGCGGGTGAGCGACGATGGCTTGGCGTCCCAGCGCACCGTTTCCGGATGGGCTGTCCTGGCGTCCTTGACGGCAGGGGGCGATGAATCATCCGGAGGGACGCTGGTTTCGACGGGAGGCGAAGAAAAACGGGGCTTGGCCATACCCAAATGGCGTGGGCGCGCCGTTTTGTGGCACAACTGGCTCGATCGCCTACCTGATCAGCGCCCCGGGGCTGACCTTGGGGCCGGCGCTCCGGACCGCCCCGGACCGCAGGGACGCCGCGCCCATCGCGTAGCAATAGGCGAGCGCGTAGACGTGGCAGTCGAGGTAGTGGTTCGCGCTCCGACCGGCCTTGAGGACCCAAGCCTGCCGGACCACGCCGCCGCGGCGCAGGCGAACGAGGTGCTCGCTGGTCACCTGCACGAGCCACTCGGTGGGGGCGCCGTGGGGGAGCTCGATCCGCATGGCCCCCCCCAGATCGACCCGCGCCGGCCGCGCCCCCGCGTTCTGGAGCTGTGCGACGGCCTGCGCCTTGAAGGCCCACGTGTTGACCAGGAGCAGCTGCACATCCCCGGTGGGCGAGTGGACGGTCGACCAGCGCACCATCTGGGCCATGCCGCCGCGGCCCGACGCCCCCCCAAGCCCCTTGACGGCGCGGCGCAGGCCGCCACGCGAGGCCCACTGGTAGACCTCGTCGGGGCGGTGGCCCGAGTCCATGGCCACGCCCCCCACCGTCATGGCGGCCCCGCCGGCCGCGCCAGCTGGGAGCGGGCGCGGGAACGCCCGCCGCAGGGCGGCCTCCACCGGCCCGAGCCCGAGCCCGACGGGGCAGGGGACCTCCTGGCACCAGACCAGCCCGCAACGCTGCCCACCCTCGATGTCTCCGGCCGAGAGGGCGAGCACCTCGACGAAGGCGGAGTTGTGCTGGACGTCGACGCCGGCCACCAGAGCGACGGCCCAGGCCGGGCAGGTCCCGTAGGCGTACCCGCCGTCGGCCGCGGCCACGCACGCCGCACGCACGCTCGCCAGGTCGACGCCCTCGCCCTTGGGCGCCCAGGCCAGCCCCATGCGGCGGTTCCACCACTCGGAGTCCGGGTTGCCGTTCGCGGCCAGCAGGTCTCGCGCAACGACGCCGTAGGGGTTCACCCCCTCGGGCAGCGAGCGGTAGAGGCCCGTGAGCTCGTAGCCGCGGTGGCTGCGCACGCGCGGGACACCGCGCACCGCGGCGGAGACCTCGCGGCGGTCGAACCCGCACGTGAGGGGATCGACGGAGCACCCCTCGGGTACCCAGACCCCGCGGCCCAACTGCCACATGTTGGCGTCGTGGGCGATCACGGCGCCGCAGCACGGGCAGACCATGCACGCGAACCGCTCGGCGTCCTCGGGCGACGCCGAGAAGTCACGCGAGAGATCGTCGTGGGCTCCGTCCTTGCGTGCGCCCGGCCAGCGGAGGTCCTCCACGCGGCGGACGTGGTAGACGCCGCACGCGGGGCACGGCACGTGGTAGCGGCGGCGGTCGCTGGCGAGGAACTCGGCGTCGATCCCGGCCCCCGCCTCGCCGGGAGTGCCCAGCACCACCAGCACGGGATCGTGGTAGGCCGAGCCGCGCCCACGCACCCGGGCGAGCGTGGAGGACTCGCAGCGGTCGAGCTCGTCGACGATGGTTACGCCGGCGGCGAACCCCTCCACGTTGGCGGGGCTGTTGGAGCCGGCCAGCATGACGGACATCCTGTCGAGGCGGAGCAGCAAGCTCGACGCCTTGACACGCGATGGGCCCAGGCGGGCGTTGGTGGCCGGCGTGGCCCGCAAGCTGGGCAAGAGCCGCAAGCGTGCCTGCTTGGCGGCCACCTTCTCGTTCGGGTAGATGTACAGGACCGGGCGGGGTCGCTGGTCCACGACCTCCTGCACGATCCGCTGCACCGCCTCGGTGCCACCCAACTGCTCGGCCTTCTTGAGGGTGACCTGGCGGACGGACGGGTCTGCCGCCGAGTCCATCACCTCGCGCAGGTAGGGCACGCGGGCCGTGGACCAGCGTGTAGCCCCCACGCCCTCGCGCACGAAGACCGCGTGGGCGTCGGCCCACTCGCTCACGCCCAGGACCTCGCGGCGCGCGAAGGCCGACGTGAAGGCCGCCAGGACGACGGCGGCGCCGGCGTTCACGGGGTCGCCCCCCCGACAGCGGCGAGCTGGTCGACGAGCTGGTCGCACTGGGACCGGGCCGCCATGCGGACGGCGCGGCGCTGGGAGTCGTCGAGCGGAACGACGGCCGCGACCGCGGCCACGACGGCCTCGGGGACCTGGTCGATCATCGCCCGGGCGACGGCCAGGGCCTCGCCAAGGGCCAGGGCCACGGCGGCGGACTCGACGAGAAGCCCGGCGTGGTGGCGGTACTCCAAGCCCTTTTTCATGGCGTCGACCGCGGCCCGGTACGTGGACACCTGGCCCGGCAGCAACTCGCCCGACCGGACCATGCCGAGCAGTTGGGCCGGAGTCAGGTCGGCCACGTCGACGCCGGCCACCGGCGGCGGGCCCGCGGGGCGATCGCCCGGTCCGGCCCTCCCGCGGCGGCCGGACTCGATGGCGTCGAGGCGCCCGGCCGCGGCCGAGGCCATCCGCGAGGCGCCCACGCGCGGCCCGGCGAGTGGCCCGCTTCCACCGGCCGGCGCGGCGGCCGGCGTGGGCTTGCGCGGGCGGCCCTCTCCGGGGCGGCTGCGGCGGTTGGCGGCCCGCCAGGCACGGGCGGCGTCGAGGTCGAAGAGGGCGGCCCCGCGCGGCCCTCGTCGCAGCGGGCGCAGGCCCGCGGCCACGTCGAGCCTCACGGCCCGGACGGTGACGCCCAGGGCCCGGGCGAGCTGGGCGACGGTGACGAGCACGGCTACTCGCCGCACCGAGTCAGGGGCACCACCCAGTGCACCAGCGGAGTCCCCATGGCCGACTCGCGGTCCTTAGCCCGAACAAGGTCGCGGCGGAACTCGCGCAGCCACCGCCGCACCGACGAGAGCGGGATCGAGCACCCGGCGGCGACCTCCCGCTCGCTGGCCCCGTCGCCGGCCGCCGAGAGCTCGAGCCAGTAGGAGGCGACGGCGGCCCTCCGCTCCGAGCCCCGGGCCCAGCCCCGCACGAAGGCCCGCATGGCCAAGCTGTCGAGCGGACTACCCACGCCCGGCCCCCTAGTAGGCGAAGAGCTCAGCCCCGGTGAAGTGACGCACCACGGCCCGGCAGACGTCCATCCACGGAGACGACCCGACATCGCCGAATGGGATGGGCACGGACGAGCCGTCGGCGCCAGGCCGCACCCGTGGGTACCAGAGGACGACGCGGCGGCCCGAGCCAAGGCACGCCCGGGCCACCCGCACCAGGTCGGACCTCCACAACTCGGGCGACAGCTCACCGGCGTCGGCGGCGTTGCGCACGGGAGACATCCAGATCCGGGCCGATGGGGGGAGCCGCTCGACCTCGCCATCTAGGGTGAAGTCGTAGGCCTCGTCTGAGTGTGGGAGGACGCGGTAGAGGTCGACGTCAACGGCGGTGTTTCCGCCGCCGAGCCCCAGCCCTTCCAGGACCTTCTCCCCCAACTCGCGGGCCGCGTGAAAATCCGGCTGGGCGTCCCATAGGCCGCGGATGTAGGGGGCGCCTCCGTACAGGCCGAACCGTTCCCCGTCGCGGCAGGTATCGCGGCCCCAGGCCGCGATGCGGTTCAGGACCTCGGCGTTGCGGACCACGGTTCGCAGCCCCGAGTAGACGGGGTTGATGTCGGGCTCGATGTCAACGCACTTGTCACCACTCACGTCTCCCAGGCAACGCACCACGTCCTCGCGGGTGATATGTTCCCACGGCTTGGCGCCCCGGCACAGGTCCCACTCATAGGCGACGTTGAGCCTGGGGACTCTGATGTCGGGCTGGCCAACGAACTCGAACGCGTGCATGAACATGTTGTCTCCTCTCTTGTACAAACCTTCCGGAGTGCGCAAGCAATTTTACACGGAGTCCCCGTTCCGCCCTTCGGGGGGTGGCCGGGACTCGCGGGCCGCCTGCTCGACGGTCCTTCCGATGCCGACCTCTTCGGGGGCGTCAATCCCGACCATGACGCGGAGGGTTCCCACGCGCTCGACGCTCACGCGGATTGGGCCGTGGCCGGGGACGACGATCCAGACCGCCTCCGATTCCTTCCGCGTCAGCACGAGCATGGCGATACCTCCTCGGCCCTGACGACGGTTCCGGCGTCGCACCCCTTGGCCGCGTACCACTTGCGGACCTCCCCGGCGCAGACCTGGCAGTCGTCGCGCCACAGGCCGGCCACGGTGAGCGCGTCCATGATCGCCTTCTCCACGTTGTCCCGGTCGGGCTTGACGCCGTGGGGGATGGGGCCGGGCGGATCGGACGCCCGGCACAGCCGCTTGGGCCGCTCGAAGTAGGCGTCCACGTCGAGTCGCACCGGACCGGCCCAGGGCACGCGCGGAAACTCCGCGTGGGCCCGGGCCCGCAGGACGAGCTCGTCGCGGAATGCGTCGGCGGAGGCGGGTGTGTAGAAGGCAGCGAAGGGCCTCCCATTGCGCGGCGTAACGACGCGGGCGCGGGCGCGGGGTTGGGCCCGGGGGGTGCCGCGGACCACGATCTCGAAGGTCATCGCATCTGCTCCCGGTCCAGTCCCATCCGCCGCACGTGCTCGGAGCGATCCGCTGGCTCGACGTATCCCATGCCCGCCAGGCGGAAGGCCTCGCCCTCCGTGGGCACGGGGACGACGCCCCCGTGCGAATTGCGCAGGTGGCCCTCGCGCGAGGCCTCCTGGCCCGGCGGGATCGACCACGCCCGCTTCCACCGCCCCAGGAACAGCGCGCAGAACTCCGCGGGCCCCGTCGCCATGACAACCTTCCACCCCACATTCTCGGGTGTGTAGCGCGTGATCTGGAGCGGGATGGTTACGGCGGGGCTTCTCAGCCGCAGCTCGTAGGCGGAGGCCAGGAAGCCGGGCTTGTGCCCCCGGACGGCGACTCCGACGGTAGACATCCTCGCGCCCGAAACGCAGCTCGCCGTGGTCGAGCGTCGCGTGGATCGCGTTGTACAGGGGGTCGCCAACGTCCGGGCATTCCCGGCGGAGCGAGCCACACCAGCAGCAGTCGCCGCCCAGGCCCCATAGCCTCGACAAGCTCCAAGCCGCATCCAGGGCGATGACGCGGGAGATGCGTGGGCCGGCGCTCATCGTGTGACCCCCTTGGCGTTCGCGGAGGCCTCGCGCCGCTCCCGGTCGTCCTCCGCCACCCTCCATGCGGCGCACGCCCGCGCGATCACGACAAGGAACTCGTCGTCGTGCGTCTCGCGGACGCGGACTCCGAATCCGTCGGACAGCACGTGGGCGACACGGGCAACCACGGCGGCGATGGGCCTCATGGCGACACCACCACTGGCGATGGAACCGACGCGCGTACCTCGAACCTCCCGTAGGAGCACTCACGCCCGAACCTCTCTCGCCGCTCACACTCTCCCCGCGCGACCAACCCGCGGACCGTCGGGAGCAGGTTGGTATTGCCACTGGACCTGAACGCGGAGACCCCGAGGACGCACGCCAGGCGGATGTCCGTCAGGCCCTGCCACGGCTCGCCGGCCGCGGCCCGCCCGCGCAGCCACTCCACGACGATCGCGCCGAGCCTGGGATCGAACGAGCTCAACCCAGCCTGTTTCATGACGCACCCCCGGCCCGGCGGACGACGATATGGCCCTGGTCGTCGCGGTAGACCTCGACGCCGGAGACGCCCTCACGTCGCAGCCACGCCCGCAGGTACGCGGCACACTTGGCCCGCTCGTACGTGGAGAGGCCGGTTGGCAGTCCCGGGCCGCGGTCGAGCCCGGCGATGAACCACTCCCCGGGCCGCAGCGCGCCGGCGGCCCGGCAGACCCCAAGCCACCGCGAGGCCCGGGGACGGGGCCGGGACGGTGGCGGCGGGGGGCCGCGCCGGACCACGAGAGCGCCGTCCGTACGCGCCGGTGCGACGCTCATTTGACCGCCCCATTGGCCTTGGATGTTACAGAGGCGTGCATCTTGCGGTAGGCCCGGAGCCCGGCACCGAGGGCCTTGACGCCGGCCTCGTCGAGGAAGTCCATCACGCCGTCCGGGCACCCGTCGTCGAACCACGCCGCGGCCTGCGCGACGGTCTCGAACCCCTCCTTGACGCACTGTCTGATGACGGGGCCGGGGACCTTGTAGTCCGTGAGCACAACGACCGAGGCCTTGAGGTGATCGGGCACGCCTTCGACGTACCCGTCCTGGATGGCGCGGGCGGCCGTGTTGCCGGCGGGCTCGCGGGCCGTGGGCTTCCCGACGGGCCGGACGACGCTGAGGACGCCCTGGCCGTCGTCTGCCGCGGCAGCAGGATCGGGCAGGAACTCGGCGAGATCCGCCGTGCCCGTTCCGAAGAGGCCCGGCTCGTCGGCGCGCTCGATCGTGGAGTTCTTTTCCGCGGCGATCGCCCTGATGGCCACGGTGATCCGCTCGACCTCGAGCACCTTGCGTCCGTACTCGGCGGCGGCCCGCTCCTTGGCCTTCTCGGTCCCCGCGCAGTTGAACTCCTCCTCGTGCTGGTCGCGCGCGTCGAAGGCGTCCTGCCTCATGGCCTTGGCCTTCTTCTCGAGCCGGACCAGGGCGCGCAAACGCTCGCAGACGACCGCGGGAAAAGCGACGTACTCACTCGTCTTCTTCACTGGGATTCTCCTGTTGCTGATGCACTTGGCCCACCTCACCCCAGCCACACGCCGGGGCGGTCATTCCCAAACCGATTCTCATCGCCGCATCGAACGCCAACCTCTCCCGCTCCGTGAACGGCCTCTGCCCCTGCTCGACCGCGGACAGCTCGGTCATCGTCAGGCCCATCACCTCCGCGCACCGCCGCAGCGTCAGGCCGGCCCCCACACGCCGCCCCCGGATCGTGAGGCCGAACATCCGGCCTCCGGGATACCCCTCGGGTTCGGGGATGTGCGGCGTTGTGACGATCATCGCTTACACCTTCACTTCGGCGTCGGCGAGCGCGAGCCGCGAGTAGATGTCTCCGAGCATGTTGTTGGTGAACCTGGCCTTGATCTCCGGCAACGACTCCATGAGCGATCTAGCTTCGGCGGCGCGCTCTTTGGAAAACAGGCTCAGCGCCACGGAGCGCGCGGCGTCGTCGAGCGCATTCCTCGCCAGGTTTTCGACCGCATCGACCCTCGATCGTCCCATACTTCGTCCTTTCTCGTTTGTGTCAACCTAAACGCCCCATCCGATCCGCGAGAACTCTGAACGCAACAGCCGCCTGTAGCGGAACCACTCCGAGGTCGAGCCCGCCAACTCCGGCGCAGATGGATAGGACGTTGATGGGGGTGCGACTAGCCACACGTGGATTCTCCCGTGAACAGCGGGGCCTCGACGGCCCTGTCGCTGCGGTGCGTGTGGGAGCGCTCGGCCCGTCCGATGCGGTCCACGGCCAGGTGGGCGAGCACGTCGCCGGCGAGGATGCGACAGTGCTCCGATACCACGTCACGCATGGGCCACGCCCCCTTCCGGAGGCACGGACCGCGCCGACGCGCACTCCACGGCCCGGGCCCGTGCCTCCTCGCTGCGCCGCCACGCGTCCTCGAAGAACACGCTGGTGGGCTCGGGCACGCCGAGCGTGCGAGCCGACGCCCCACACATGGCGATGACGTATCCCACCGGGTTGTACCCCACGCCCTTGGCCCGAGCCTCGGCCGTCAGCCTCCGCGCGTCCCACGCGTGGCCGCGGGCCATCTTGGGCGTGACCCACGGGGCCAGGCACAACAGACGGCAGACCCGCTCGGGCATGGCCCTCTTGTCCTCGTCCATCGCCCCTGGGAATCTCGCGGCGTTCAGCGCGACGAAGACCTCGCGGCGGCGCTCGACCTCGGCGGCAAGCCGCGCGGGCGAAAGACCACGCGTGCCGACCGCCGCCGCCAGAATCGCAGCCTCGACCTTGCCCCGGGCGGCGTACAGGGCCTCGGGACCGGACCCGACGCCACAATCGGCTCCCGCCTTTGCGCTCAGCGCCCCACCCGGACCCGACTGCACTTCCGCCTTGGCGCTCCGAGCGCCTGGATTCATGCGCTCTGGATTGGAGCGATGGGCGCAAGAGGAAGACTCAGGAAGAGCGCAAGAGGCCACCGCCGGTTGACCGCCGGTTGACCGCCGGTTGACCGCCGGTGCACCGCCGGTCGGTGGTCCGTCGGTTAGCGGCGGCTCTGGCGCGGTCCGTGCGGAGACCAGGCGGAGGGACTTTGCACCCCCAGCACCCCCAGCGCCTTCACCGGCCAGGCGGAGGGACTTTGCACCCCCAGCACCCCCAGCGCCTTCACCATCCGCGGCGGTTCTGCCCATCCACCGCCGCCGCTGCAGCTCGCTCACGCGGGCCGCGTTTGCCATGAGCTCCTGGCGGAGGGCCGCCAGCACGCCGAACCGCACGACGCGCCCGTCGGTCCGCATGGCACCGCGGCTGGCCCGCTCGACCCGCTCAACGCCGGCGGCCGTGCATCCACCGACCGTGGCCAAGAACGCCCTGTCCGCCGGCAAGGCGCACCCCCGGCCCCAGGCCTCCTCGCATAACGCCAAGAAGAC
>JBGAOG010000097.1:0-12444 GCA_044221985.1 Phycisphaerales bacterium | reverse complement strand
CGGACCTCGTCGGCAAGGAAGACGTTGTCGGCGTCGGTGGCGCCCACGACCACGCGCGAGCCCTGCGTGCGCAGGGGGATGATCATGTGCTTCTTGCAGAAGTCCGCCGACAGACGCTGCACCAGCTTGCCGTCGAAGCCCCCGTCGAGCCCCTTCTCCAGGTCGATGCGCTCGAAGGGGACGTTGGCAACCTCGGCCCGGATCTGCTGGAGCGCGACCTCGTCCACCCCCTGCTCGACGAGCACGTCCTCGAGGCGTCGCCCCGGGCTGGCCCGCACCACGCCCTGGGCGATGGTGAGCTTCTCGGCGGTCACCAGCCCCTTGGCCAGGAGGGCCTGGCCCAGTTGGGGGCTGGCGGGCGATTCGCTCGCCGGCTGGTCCGGACGGTACAGGTCGCTGACGGCCGGCCCGACCTGGGCGGGCTTGGCCGGGGCGATGGCCCCTTCGGCGGTGGGCGCCTGCCCGAACGCGCGCTGGTTCGCGGGCGCCGAGGGCAGGGGCGAGAACCCGGGCGCGGGCTCCTCATCGGGCTTCTTGAGCAGCTTGCGCTGCTTGGCGTCGGCTTCGTCGCCCACGCCCAGCTCGTTCAGGATGTCGTCGAGGTTGTACTTGGCCAAGGTCCCTCTCCGGCGTGGCGGATCCCAGGATCAGCGGCGCGGCTTGTTCGGGCCGGGCTTCCCGCCGATGGGCCCCTTCCCGACCTCCATCTGGAGCTCGAATTGCTCGCCGCCGCCCTCGATGACGCACGAGCGCCCATCGACGCTGGCCAGCGTGAACCCGCCCTCGACCTCTTCCCCGATGCGGTAGTTCTGGTTGTTGATGCGGGCCAGGGGCACGCGTCCGCCCATGACGCTCTGGAGCTGGAGCTTGGCGAAAGCCTCGTGCAGCTTGGCCCGCCTGGCCTCCGCCTCGCGCTGGGCGGGGTCGGTCATGGGGGTGGGGATCCCGCCGGCGGCCAGGGGCTTGGGCCCGGCGCCGCCCAGGAGGGTGGGGATCTTGGCCAGCTCGCCCAGGGCGAGGTCCAGCGGCTGCTGCATCCGCTGGAGGTCCTGCATCACCTGCTCGTAGCGGGCCGACTTGTCGGCGTCGTCGCGCTGGACCGGCGCGGGCTGGGCCTTCTTCATGACCGACAGGTCCATCCCGCTGCGCGCGCCCAGCTGGCGCATGGTGATCAGGGCGGCGGCGCTGACGCCCAGCACGAGCACGAGCACGAAGGCCTGGGACGAGAGCACCTTGCGCCTTGGACCGCTCGCGTCCATCTCCAGGCCCGTGGCCGACGAGGCGGCGCCGGTCAGGAGCGGCTGCTCCCCACTGCTGCTGTTCATGGTCGTCATGTCAAGCCCCCTTCCCGCTGATCTTGCCGGGCTGGAAGTAGATGCTCAGGGTGAAATCCACCTTCTCGCCGGGGTCCTTGTCCCCCTTCATCTCGTTGCGCACGACCTTCATGTCCGTGATCCGCATGATGCGCGGGAGGCACTCCATCGCCGCCACGAACGTGAAGAACCCGCGGAAATCGCCCTGCACCTGCATGTCCAGGGGCTGCTCCATGTAGAGGGCCGCCTGCACCGGCTTGCTCGCCTTGAGGGCCGGGGGCTGGAGCCCGGACTGGACCGCCAGGTCCGACACCTGGCGGACGACGTCGGCGATCTCCTTGTCGCTGGGCAGGCGGGCCTCGGCGGCCTGGACGCTGGCGCGGATCTCGCGGATCGCGTTCTCCAGGTCCGCGTTGCGGGCCACCTCGGCGCGCAGCTTGGTCAGCAGTTGCTCGGTGTACTCCACCTCCTGGCGGGCCTTGTTGATCTCGATGTTCTGGGGACGGAAGACCAGGAAATAGCTGGCCACGGGCATCCCCAGCACCACGGCGAGCAGGATCAAACCTCGGAGTCCGGTAACCATGGGCTCAGCGCTCCTGCCCGTTGGGGGCGTTGGTGTTCGCGTCGGCGTCGGCCTGACTGGGCGTCTCGCTGTTGCGCTGCGAGAGGGCCTCCTCGCGCTGGGCCACGAGCTTGCTCAGCGAGTCCGAGAGGGTCTTGGAATTCACGTCCTGCCTGACCTTGGCCACGAGCTCGAAGCGGCGCACGAGGCGGTCGTCGCTCTTGGCCTCGCGGATGTACTGGAGCTCCACGTCCTCGAGGACGGGGCTCTGGCGCAGGGCCGCGATGTAGTCGGCCACGTCGTTGTTGCGTTCGGCGGTGCCAGCGAGGGTGAGCTGGCACTCGAACCTGGGGGGCTGGGGCTTGGGAGCCTCGTCCTTCTTGGGCTGGTTGGCGCCCACGAGCGAGCGGACGCCGGCGGTGTTGGCGATGGCGGGCGGGGGGGCTTCGAGGCGGCGGCTCTTGAAGCTGAGCTGGTCGCGCTGCACGTCCAGGGGCATGCGGAGGGTGAGTTCTGCCAGGAGGGCCCAGCGCGGGACGCGCTCGGCGAGGGCCGCGGTGACCTCCGCCTTCTCCAGGATCTCCTGGCGCTGGTTCTCGAGGGCCTTGAGCTGGTCCATCTTCTTGGACTCGGCCTCGTAGGCCGTCTTGACCTCGGTCTGTCGCGTCTTGAGGGCCTGCCAGGAGCGGTTGGTGACCATGAAGGCGCCGACCACGCCGGCGAGGACGAGGGCGAAGAGTGCGAGGATGATGATGTTCCCGCGGGTCTCGGCCTTCTGCGCGACGTAGTCCTCGGGCAGGAAGCTGCCCGAACCGAGGCTGGGGGTGGCGAAGGGGTTGCTCATCGTTGGTCTCTCCGTCGCGCGGTCACAGGTCCGTCCTGCTGAGGCACATGCCCAGGGCCACGGACCAGGCCGGCTGGGGTTGCTTGAGGTCCACGCCCGTGGCCGGCTCGTTGCCGGCGCGGGCGACGCGGGCCATGGGGTCGGCCATGCGGGCCCCCAGGCGGAGGTTGCGGGCGATCTGCTGGCAGAGCCCGCGCTGGTTGGCCTCCCCGCCCAGGAAGACGACGCGCTCGACGCGTCGTCCGGGGTTCTGGGTGGCGTGGTAGCGCAGGCACATCTGCACCTCGTCGCTGAGCGTCTCGATGGCCTCCAAGAGGTCGGCCTGGGGGGCGATGAAGTCCGTGGCGCTCTTGCGGGGCGTCCCGGGGGGCTCGGCCACGGCCGTCGACGCGTCCACGCTGAGGCGTGGTCCGGCCGCCGCCCCGGCCGCCATGGCGCGGCGACGGGCAGCCTCGGCGAGCACCTTCTCGGGTTCGAGGGCGAGTTTCTCGTCCATGGCACGTCGCTCGCGCTTGGCGTCGGTCAGCTCGATCTTGAGCTGCCTGGCGATCATCTCGTCCATGTGGCGTCCACCGAAGGCCGACACCCGGGCGAACTCGATCTTCTCGCCCTGGGCGATCATGACGCTGGTGGTCAGGGTGCCCATGTCCAGGTAGAGCGTGGAACCCCCGCCCTCTTCCTTGAGCATGGAGGCGTCGAAGCAGCGGAGCGTGGAGTGGAACTCGCTGTGCATGCCCACGGGGTCGAGCTTGGAGGCGCCGATGGCCCGCATCAGGCGGTCCACCAGGTCGCGGCCCACCGCGATGCACACCACCTCGCTGCGCCCGGCCGCCGCCGAGTTCACCTCGATGTGCCGGTAGACCATGGCGCTGGGGTCGACGTTGAGCTGCATGGCCAGGGCCCCGCCGACGAGCTCGCCCAGGGGCAGCCCGTCGCTGCGCGGGATCTGCAAGTGCCGGCAGATGGTCGCCCAGGCGGGGATGGCGCACACGGCACGCCGACCCTTGAACCCGCCCTTGCGGATGAGCCGGGGCAGGGCCTCGGCCTGGAACTCCAGGCGCCGGAGGTGGTCGTGGACGAGGTCATCGGGGGTCTGCAGGCAGGCCGCCGCCACGAGGCTGGGGGTCATCGCGTCCTTCATCTGCACCTGGAGCACCTTGAGGCACCCGGTCCCGAAATCGATGGCGATGGGACAGCCAACCCCCTGCTTGATGCCGAAGGCGTCGGCCATGGACTGGCCGGCGGTCGTGCCGGCAGCCTGGGCCTTCTTGCCCCAGCTCCCCAGCGGCTTGAACATCTCAAACGCCATCGGGCCCGATCTCCTCAGCATCGCCGGGGGGCGCGCAGCCATCCGAAAACGCCGGCGTAGGCATCGACCGCCCGGGGAGAGGGCTTCACCCGCCGCGCCGCGGTCGGGTTCCCGCTCGCCCGCGCACGAGTTCAGAATCCGAACAGTCGTCACAGCCCCCCGCGGCGGCACGGGCGGCGCCGCTCCCGGTCAAGGCCGAGAGCCTGCCAGTCGGCCGATAACGTCCCCCAGGCGCGACAGGGCCCCCTGCAAGTCCCAGCGCTGGCGCGGACGGTCGCCGGTGGTGTTGCTCACGACGCGCACCTCACCGAACGCCACGCCCAGGCGCAGCGCGACCAGCGCGACGGCGGCCCCCTCCATGGCCTCGGCGGCGGCCGAGGTGCGGGCCGCGATGCGGCGCGCCAGGGCGTCGGTCCCCGAGCACGTGGAGACCGTCGCCAGGCGGACGGGTCGACCCAGCGGCGCCAGCACGCGACGCAGCGCGTCGTCGGTGGGGACGCCCGAACCCGGGAAGGCCCCGAGGGGGAAGCCCATGGCCGCGCATTCCACAAACCCGGACGGGGCGTCCAGGCCCTCGTCGGCGAAGACGCTGTGGGTCGCGACGAGAACCTCGCCGAGATCGGCCGCGAACTCGTCGATCGCGCCCGAGCCACGTTCCGGCGCCGGCAAGGCGCCGGCGATTCCGGCGCTGAGCACGGCGGCGTGACGGGCGGGGTCCAGGAAGCGGGCCACGGCTCCGGCGGCGTTGGCCTTGCCGATGCCGGTGCGAAGGAGGTCCACGCCGGGCGTGCAGGGGTCGAGGGCCCACTCGGGGGTCTCTTGGGGGGCGTCCAGGGCGGCCCGTGTCGCGCGGGCCTCACTGCCCGCCGCCACGGCCAGGAGCAGGCGCTTGCCACCCAGAAGCGTGCGCAGGGCGGGCTGCATGCCCGAACGGTACGCCGCACGTGGCGGGACCTACGATCAAGCCGGGGTGCAAGGGGATTGGGCGTGGCCGAGGACCAGGGGCGGAAGGGCAGGGGTGTGACGCTGCGCTGGGTCGCGGGCGCCATCGCTCTGGTCGTGCTCGTGGGGGTGGGGGTGGTGCTGGCGTCGCGCCGCGGGCGAGGGGACCTGGCCCGCTCAGGCGACACGGCGCCGGCGTCGCGCCAGGACTTCGAGATCGTCACCACGGCCTCGGGCGAGCTCGAGGCCAAGAACCGCGTCGAGCTGCGCAGCGGGCTGGAGCGGCAGAGCCTGATCACGTTCATCGTCCCCGAGGGGGCGCGCGTCAAGCAGGGCGACCTGCTCGTCCAGCTCCAGACGGACCAGATCAAGACCGAGCTCGACGAGGTGTACGCCCAGGTGGTGTCGGCCCGGGCCCAGCTGGTCTCGGCGACCAAGTCGTTCGAGATCCAGCTCAACACCAACGAATCGCGCCTGCGTCAGGCCCGCCTGGCGGTGGACCTGGCCCGCCTGGCCCTCTCGCAGTGGCTGGAGGGGGACGTCACGATGAACCGCCAGAACAACCAGCTGGCGATCTCGCGGGCCGAACTGGAGCTGGAGCGCCTGGCGGACAAGTTCGCCCGCAGCCAGGACCTGTACGCCCAGGGGTTCAGCAGCAAGGACGAGATGGACAAGGACGAGGTCGCGTACATCGAGGCGATCTCGCAGTGGCGCCACTCCCGGCTGGTGGGCGAGGTGTACGAGAAGTTCGACTTCCCCAAGGACGAGAAGACCAGGCTCTCGACGGTGGAGGAGGCCCAGGCCGAGCTGGAGCGCGTGGTGATGAACAACGAGAGCGAGCTGGCCTCCAAGCTCGCGGACAAGACCAACGCGGAGCAGCAGCTGACGCTGAAGGACTCCAAGCACGCGCGGCTGGCGCGCCAATTCGAGTCGGCCACGGTGAAGGCGCCGCAGGACGGGCTGGTGGTGTACGCCACGAGCCTGGAGCGCGGGGGCTGGGGCGGGCGCGGCGACGTGACGCTCCAGATCGGGCAGCAGGTCTCGCCCAACCAGCTGATGATCATCCTGCCCGACACGTCGGAGATGGTCGCCGCGGTGCGCGTGCAGGAGTCGCTGGCCGGTCGCATCCGCCCGGACATGCCCGCCAGCGTGCGGGTGGACGCGGCGGGCGGTCGCGTGTTCAACGGGCACGTCGAGTCGATCGGGGTGATCGCGGAGACGGGGGGCTGGCGCGATCCCAACCTCCGCGAGTACACGGTCCGCATCGCGATGGACATCGGCGACGCCGCCGACAAGCTCAAGCCGTCGATGCGCGCCGAGGCCAGGATCACGCTGGGGCAGGCGACCAACGCGCTGTCGGTGCCCGTGCAGGGCGTGTTCCAGGACGGGGCCGTGCGGTTCGTGCACCGGGTGCGCGGCGACGGGCAGGTCGAGCGCGTGCCCATCAAGCTGGGCAAGCGGTCGGACACGCGAGCGGAGGTGCTCGGCGGCCTGGACGAGGGGCAGAGCATCCTCGTGCGCGACCCGCTCCCGGGCGAGCTCGCCCCCGGCGGGTGGGACCCCGAGCAGCTCAAGGCCGCCGGCTATGCCCTCGACGAGCAGGGCAACCCCGTGGCGCCGCGCGAGGGACGCCCCGCGGGACGCCCCAATGGGATGCCCCCCGGCGCCCCCGGCGCGGGCGGACCTCCCGGCGGCGGTGAATCCGCGGCGACCGCGGGCGCTCCGGGCCGCGAAGCCGGCAGCCCCGATCGCCCGCGCCGCCAGCGCAACGACCGCCCCGCGAACGGCACCGAGCCCGCGCCCAGCGGCGGGAAGTGACGGGCGAGTCGCTCCCGACGAACGCCACGCATGCCCGGGGCGCACTAGCGTTGGATGTGCCCCCCGCGCGCGTCATGCTGGCCATCGAGACGAGCAATCCCTCGGCCTGGGAGGGCGACGCGGCGCCCCTTGGCGGCGC
Organism: Phycisphaerales bacterium; assembly: GCA_044221985.1. Classification (GTDB taxonomy): domain Bacteria; phylum Planctomycetota; class Phycisphaerae; order Phycisphaerales; family UBA1924. Next base: position 5,517 of record JBGAOG010000097.1, on the reverse strand, counting down.
GGGCGTGGCGCTGGCCCGAGGCGGCCCGCGCGGCGCGCTGACCCCGCTCGGGGTGGCCTGGCTCGACGCCACCCGCGCCCACGACGACCGGCTCATGCCCACGATCGACGAGCTCTGCCGCGCGCACGGCGTCCGCCCGCGCGACCTGACGGACGTGGCCGTGTCGATCGGACCGGGCGGTTACACGGGGCTGCGGATCGCGGTCACGACCGCGAAGCTCCTGGCCGAGGTCACGGGCGCGCGGGCGATCGCGGTCCCCTCGGCCCTGGTGGCGGCCCGTCGGGCGGACCACTCGGGCCATCCCTTCGCGGTGGCGATCTCGTCGAAGGGGGAGACCACGTTCCTGACGGCGTTCGCGCCCCGCCCGGGCGCGGTGGACGAGGTCGAGGCCGCGGGCCCCGGGCGCCTGATCGGCGCCGACGAGCTCCAGTCCGCGCTGGCCGGCGCGGACGCGCGGCTCCTGGTCGCGGACCGGTTCCTGCCCGCGTCGATCCGGGCCCGGGCCGAGGCACTGGGCGTGCCGATCCAGCGTCCGCGGTTCGATCCGCTGGCGTGCGCCCAGGCCGCGGCGTCGATCGAACCTGTTGAGCCCGCGGCGTTGCTCCCGCTCTACCCGCGCGAGCCCGAAGCCGTCACCAGGTGGCGGGCGCTGCATCCCCGGTGAGTCACGCGTCCGAGCGGCGCTCACCGGGGCGGCGGCCTTCGGAAGTTCGCCTCCGAGTCGCGCTCGAGCATCACGACGCTCTGCTTGGCGCAGCGACGGCAGATCCAGGCCTCCGGGCGCGCGGGGCTGTGCCAGTGGGGCTCGTCGCGCTGCTCGAGGCACATGGTGCAGGGCACGCCCGGGGACGGGCGCATCCCCACGGCGCCGGGGCCCGCTTCCCCGATCGTCCGGGCCTTTGCGGGCAGGGGCTCCACGCCCATGTTCCAAAGCTCATCGAACGCCAGCGTCAGGCACCTGGCGCAGGCGAGGCTCCCGCGATGCCCCTCGACCATGGGGCGATCGGCGGCCCAGGTCTGCCCGCAGAAGTCGCAGAGGAAGTCCTCGGGGGCCAGGTTGTCCTCGTCGCATCCCTCGCGGCGCATGGGGCAGCGTAGGGGCGGGGTTCCGTCGGCGCTACTTGGCGGGCGCCTCGGCGCCCAGCTGCGTTCTCACGAGGCGCTGGTAGAGCCCGCAGCGAGAGAGCAGCTCGTCGTGCGTGCCCTGGTCCACGACCCGCCCCTTGTCCATCACGACGATGGAATCGGCGTCGATGACGGTGGAGAGGCGATGGGCGACGACCACGCACGTGCGACCTCGCATGAACTCGGCGAGGGCCTCGGAGATCCTGGCCTCGCTCTCGGCGTCGATCATGCTGGTGGCCTCGTCGAGGATCAGGATGGCGGGATCGCGGAGGATGGCCCGGGCGATGCAGATGCGCTGGCGCTGCCCGCCCGAGAGGCTCAGGCCCTGCTCGGCGACCATCGCGTCGTAGCCCTTGGGGAGCATCTCGATGAACTCGTGGGCGCGGGCGCGCCGCGCGGCGTCGATGATCCTCGCCTCGGTCGCGTCCTCGGCGCCGTAGGCGATGTTGTTGCGGACGGTGTCGGCGAAGAGGATCGGCTCCTGGGTCACCACGCCGATCTGCGCGCGAAGGGACCGCACCGAGCACCCGCGCAGGTCGCGGTCGTCCACCAGCACCGCGCCGTGCTGGGGGTCGTACAGGCGGGTGAGCAGGGAGAGGAGCGTGCTCTTCCCGCACCCGTTGGGCCCGACGATGGCCATGCGCGTGCCGTGGGGGATGGTGAGCGTGAGGCCGCGCAGGGCGGGGGCTTCCGCGCCGGGGTAGGCGAAGGTGGCGTTGTCGAGGCGGATGGACCGGGCGTGGCGCGCCAGGCGGGGCAGGGCCGCGCCGTGTCCGGGCTCGTGCTCGACCGCGAGGATCTCCATGATGCGGCTGGCGGCGGCGTCGCTGGCCTGGATATCGGAGATCACTCCCGTCAAGGGCTTGAACGACGCCCCGGCGATGGCCAGCGAGATCACGGCGAGGACGAACCCCGAGAGATCCGCCCCCTGGCCGCGCGCCAGGACGGCGACGACGACCAGCCCGCAGAGAAGGAACAGGGTGAGCAAGTCGGTCAGGGGACTGGAGAGCGCCCGGGCGGTGCGCACGCGGTTGAGCTCGCGCATGACGCGCTTGTTGACGCGGTGGAAGCGCCCGCCCTCGATGCGTTCGGCGGTGCTCACCTTCACGACCTTGAGCCCCTGGAGGGCCTGGGTGGTGATGCCGAAGAGCTCGCCTTGCGAGGAGAGGGCCCGCCCGCTGGCGCGCCGGATCTTCTTGCCCAGCTTGCGGATGACGACCACCAGGGGGAGCACGGCGAACATCGCCACGAGGGTGACGAGCCAGTTGATGGCCAGGGCGGCCGCGAGGGCGGCCACACCCTTGGCCGCCTGGAGCATCGCGCGAGAGAGCAGCTGCGTGAAGCCCCCGGCCAGTTGCGTCGTGTCGTTCACGAGGCGGCTCACCGTGTCGGTGGGCGCCGACCCGCCGCCCACGACGCGCGCCAGCGGGGCCCGGATGACGGCGTGGAACATGCGGTGGCGGATCGTCGTGATCGTCAGGTTGACCACCGTCTGGGAGAGATAGGCGTGCAGGAAGTTCGCCACCGACCCGATGACCGTGACGACCATGAGCGCGCCGAGGATCCAGAAGACGGCGGCGTCGGGCCCGGGGGGGAGTGCGTCGATCACCCGCGGGGGGATCGTCAGCGAGGAGAAGAAGCTGCCGGCCTTGGCGATCCGCTGGTTGATCTCCCGCGCGTAGTGGGCGAGGTCCTTGGGATCGGCGCCCAGCAGGGAGTTGAGGACGGGGGCGGCGCCGAGGATCCCCCCGCCCAGCGTCACGCCCGAGACGGTGGCCATGAGCAGCGTCCCAACCACCGGGAGGCGGTAGCGGAGCATGCCTCGGGCCAGTCTCCAGAATGGGCTCATGCGATGGGGGAGTATCCGCCGCCCGCCCGGGCCAGGCGAGCGGCAGGGCGCGGATCACCGAACAAAGGACGCACGGGGCGCGGGATTTCAGGCTCCTCCGCCCGGCGTGAAGATGGGATCGCTGGCCCAGAACTTGGCGCCGAGCAGGACACCCTCGGCCGCGAAGGTGGCGCCGGTGAGGGTGTCGCGGTGGACGAGGGTGGCGAAGGGCGCGGCGGAGGTGGTGGTGGAGCCGTTGACCGCGGCGCCCGAGGCCACGATGGCGTAGGTGCGGAAGGCGGGGTCGGCGGCGATCTTGCTGCGCAGAGCGGCGATCTGGTCGAGCTGGAGGTCGGTGCGCCCGTTGGCGATCAGGCTTCCCGAGCCCAGCGTGAGCGACGAGCCATCGGAGAACTGGGCCGTGACGGTGTAGCTGAAGGTGACGCCGGCGTCGGAGAAGGGGTTGAACAGGCTGAGGGTGGAGACCTGGGTGGCGTCGTTGCGTGCGGGGTCGAGCACGGCGCCGGCGAAGCCGAGGGAGGCGGCCGTCGCGTTGGCGAACGAGGTGGACGTGCCCCGGTCGGTGAAGGCGCTGGCGGAGGCGAGGAAGCGCCCGGACTCGTCGACGCTGGTGTACTGGAGTCCGACGGGCGCGGACCCGCTGGAGTAGGAGATGGTGAAGCGCTCGCCGTAGGGCACGCCGACGAGGGCCGGGTCGAGGGCGTAGTCCTGGCGGCTCTGCGGGCTGAGGAAGACGATGCGTGTGATGGGCGCGTCGCCGACCAGGCGGGCGGAAGTCCAGAAGCTCAGCGTGACGATGGCCGCCGTGGTGCCCGGGTTGACGATGCTGACGAGGTTGGAGTATCCGGCGAGCATCTCGGCGTCGGCGAAGATTCCCGAGTTGGTGGTGGAATCGGTCAGCCCGCCGTTGACCCCGAGCGTGGTCCAGCCGGGGGTGTACGAGGGGTCGGTGGCGGCAGGGTCGGCGGGCAGGTCCCAGTCGGACAGGGCGGCGACGATGGGCTGGTCGCTCTGGACGCGAGCGGCGTAGGCGCCATCGGGCAGTCCGAGGCTGAAGACCTCCACCCCGCCGCGCCGGTAGGGCGCCAGGGCGAAGCTGAACGCGGTGGGCGTGCCGCCCGCGACGAAGAACGTGACGGTGACGGTCGCGGTGTCGTGGGTCAGGTTCTGCCAGAGGAGGAAGGGCTCGCTGAGCGCGTTGGCCTCGATGCGGGCGAAGTCCCAGGTCTTGAGCTGGTCGTCGGTGAAGGCGTGGACGTTGAGGAACGACTCGCTGGCGGTGGCGCCAAAGTCGCTCCGCGTGGACGAGGCGATGATGGGCAGGGGGTTGGTCACGTCGGTGGGCAGGGACGCCTCGATGATGAGCGAATACGGGGCGTCGCGCCGGACGAGGTTGGGCGTGGCCTGCCCGGCGGCGGAGACGGGGATCGTGAGCGTGGCGCCGGGGTTGAGCACGCCGGTCTGGATGACGAGCTCACGGAAGCCCGACTCGTAGCGGGCGATGATCTGGTAGGTGGCCGACGCCGCGTTGGGGTTGCTCAGCGTGATGCTCTCGTTGGCCGCGTCGGTGCGTTGGCCCTCGGGGAAGACGACGCGCTGGGCGTAGAAGCCGGTGGAGCCGGTGGGCTTGATGATCTCGGCGTTGGTGATGAAGAGCAGGGAGCTCTCGCGCACGCCCTGCGTGGGGCTGTACGTCGAGGTCACGGGCGTCTCGGTGAAGGTGCCGGCCAGGGGCGTGCCCGCGATGGGGGGCACGGAGCTGATGTCCGTCGCGGGACGCGCGTAGATGTCCAGGATGACCTGCCAGCCCTGGACCACCCTGCCGAAGACGGCGTAGCCCTGGCTCTGGAAGTTGGGATCGAGCTGCTCGGAGTTGTCCACGGTATTGAAGAAGAACTGGCTGGTGGCGGAGTTGGGGTCGTTGGTGCGCGCCATGGCGATGGTGCGCTCGACGTTGGACCCGCCGGTGGTTTCGAGGTTGACGGGCGCGTCGTGCTGGACCTCGGACACGCCCGTGCTGTTGTTGAACAGGAACCCGCCGCCCTGCACCACGCCGATGCCGCTCGTGTTCGCGTCCACGTTGCGGTGGAAGAAGGTCAGGTCCAGGCGCCCGCTGGTGACGTAGGCCAGGAAATTGCGCACGGTGTTGGGCGCGCCGGCGTCGAACAGCTCGATGTCCACGTCGCCGAAGGTCGTCTCGAAACGGATCACCGTGTCGCTGGCGTGGGCCAGCGAGGAGAGGTCGGGGAAGGGCGTGTCGCTGAGCAGGGTCCGGGGCTCGAGTCGCTCCAGGGTCTGGCTGGCGGCGCGGATTGAGCGTGCGGAGCGGGGACCGGGAAGCATGCGGCATCCTCCTCGTGCCCCGGCGCGCGGGGCCTGTGCGTCAAGGTTCGGCGTCCATTCTTGGCCGGCCCCCGAGGCCCCGGGGGCGGCCCGGGCGGGGCACGGCGTGCCCGGCCCGGGGGGGGGGCGCCCCGGCCCCCCCCCCCCCCCCCACCACCGGGGGCGGGGGGGGGGGGTGGGGGGGGGATACCCCCACCCCC
>JBGAOG010000096.1:0-12451 GCA_044221985.1 Phycisphaerales bacterium | reverse complement strand
AGCGTCGCATCCCCGGTCGCCTTGGCGATGGCCGAGCGCAGGCTCGCGCCCGGGGGCAGGCTCGCCTGCACCGACTCGCGCGGGAACACGCCCTCGATCTTGTTTCCCGCGCGGACCGCCAGCCCGAAGCAACCCGGCGAGATGGACACGTCCAGCTCGTCGTAGGCCTCGCATGCGATCGGAACCAGCGGGCCACCCAGCTCCAGCGTCAGCGTCGCCGACGCCCAGAATTCCGCCAGCCAGGCGCCCTGGGGCACGCCGGGATTCGTGCGCCGCTCCCGCACCTGCCCCAGCCCGCTCCGCGCGACCTGCGCCAGGACCTGGGGTCGATCGGCCTGGCCCGTGGCGATCACGCTCGAACGGGCCACGACCCTTCCCGAAAGGCGAACTTCGATCGCCGCCGCATCGAAGGGTGGGGTGGCGTCGGGAATCGCCCCGCGTCGCAGCCACTCGCCCACGTCCGCGAACACGCGCCGGGCAAGGTCCGGATCGGGCGCCGCGGCGCCCGAGGCCGAGGGGCCGCCCTGGCCCCGAGCGGGCGAGGCCAGGAGGGCCAGGACGCACATCGAGGCGATCGGGCAGCGTGCGATGATGCGCCGACGCCACGCGCCCCACCCGCCCATCCGGGAAAACACGTCCCAGAACCATGATAACGCCCCATGGACCGGGGCTGGCGCGTGCAAATGGGCTTGCACAACCCCCTGGCACGCGGGTTGAATGTGTTCTTGCACAATCAGAGAACGGAGCCGCATATGAAGACCATCCTTGCCATCAACAGTACTCACCGCCGCGTCGCCTTCCTCGTCCTCCTCAGCTTCCTCGCGATGTGCTAGCAGACGAAGACGGGGGCGAGAGCCCCCGGGACCATCGATTTCGCGTCGGCCCTGTCATAGGGGGTGAGCTTCAAGACCCGGCGCTCGGGGATTGCTCCGGGCGTCGGCGACGTTTTTGGAGGGCGCGGTTCCTCGCCCTTGGCACGAAAAAGCCCACGGGCGCGGGCCCGTGGGCTTGGTGCAATTCAGGGCGGCAGAGACCCGATTACTTGAACCGGATCTTGTCGGTGCCCATGGCGCCGTGCTCGTCCATGCCGCCGCGGGTCGGGGCCGGCTTGCCGCCGCGCCCGGTGCGGTCCTCATCGCCCGCGGCGCCCGAGGCCTGGCTGGTGTCGCCCCACTGGGCGCGCTTGAGGGAGAGACCGATCTTGCGGTCGGCCCGATCCACGCGGAGGATCTTGACGTCGATCTCGTCGTTGGCCTTGACGACGTCCTGGGGGTTCTCGACCTTGTGGTCGGCCAGCTCGGAGATGTGGAGCAGGCCCTCGAGGTCGTTCTCGAGCTCGACGAAGACGCCGAAGTTGGTGATCTTCGTGACCTTCCCGCGGACGACCATGCCGGGCTTGTAGTGCTCGGGGATGGCGGCGATCCAGGGATCCTCGCTGAGCTGCTTCATGCCCAGGCTGACGCGCTGCTTGTCGCGGTCGACCTCGAGGACGACGCAGCGGACCTTGTCACCCTTCTTGAGCATCTCGTTGGGATGCGTGACCTTCTTGGTCCAGGACATGTCGGAGATGTGGAGCAGCCCGTCGATGCCGGGCTCGATCTCGACGAAGGCGCCGTAGTTGGCCAGGTTGCGGACCGTCCCCTCGATCATGGTGCCCGGGGGGTACTTCTCGCTGACGAGCTCCCAGGGGTTGACCTCGATCTGCTTCATGCCCAGGCTGATTTCCTGCTTGTCCTTGTTGATCTCCAGGACGACGACCTCGACCTCCTGGTTGGGCGTGACGAGCTCGGAGGGGTGGTTGATGCGCCGCGTCCAGGACATCTCGGAGATGTGGACCAGGCCCTCGATCCCGTCCTCGAGGCGGATGAAGGCGCCGTAGGACATGATGTTGACGACCGAACCCTTGACGCGCGAGCCCACCGGGTACTTCTTCTCGATCTCCTCCCAGGGGCTGGCCTCCTTCTGCTTGAGCCCCAGCGCGATCTTCTCCTTCTCGCGGTCGATGTTGAGGACCTTGACCTCGACCTTCTGCCCGATCTTCAGCAGCTCGCTGGGGTGGTTCACCCGGCCCCAGGACATGTCGGTGATGTGCAGCAGCCCGTCGATCCCGCCCAGGTCCACGAACGCGCCGAAGTCGGCGATGTTCTTCACCTCGCCCGTGACGATGTCGCCCTCCTTGAGCGTCTCGAGCAGGCGGCTCTTGGCCGCGTCACGCTCGTCCTCGATCAGCTTGCGCCGCGAGATCACGATGTTGCGCCGCTCCAGGTCGATCTTCAGGATCTGGGCCCGGATCTTGCGACCCATGAAGTCGCCCACGTCGCCGGGGCGGCGGATGTCCACCTGGCTGGCGGGCAGGAACACCGGAACCCCGATGTCCACCAGCAACCCGCCCTTGATCTTCTTGGTCACCATCCCCTCGACTACGTCGCCCTCCTTGGTCGTGTCCACGATGCGCTGCCAGGCCATCATGCGGTCGGCCTTGCGCTTCGACAACTGGATCACGCCCGTGTCCGTCTCGAGGTTCTCGAGCAGCACGTTGATCTCGTCGCCCGGCTTGATCTCGGCGAGGTTTTCGAACTCCGCCTTGGGGATCAGCCCCTCGCTCTTGAGCCCGACCTCGATCACCACGTCATCGCCCGCGAACCCGATCACCTTCCCCTTGATCAGCTTCCCGGGCGTCAGGTCGGCGATCTGCTCCTTCAGCAGCGAGTCCATGTATCCGGGCGCGCCCGCGGACGCCACTCCGCCCAGCATGGCATTGAGTTCGGCGTCGGACAGCCCGAGGGACGCGATCAACGATTCATCGATCATGGAAGAACTTCTCCGGCCGCCCGACGAGGCTGTCGGTGCGCCGGGCCATCGGCCCGTGGCGCGTCCTCATCCGCTGGCGACCTGGCCCAACCATGGCTTCCCGAACGGGAGGCGATGGCCCGACCAACCCCTGAGGGGCGATGCGCGGACACCAGAATCGCGGGGCCCACCACCATGGCGGGCCAATCCGCCCCGGCCGACAGACCGGGACCCAGAGGATAGCCCTACCGCGGGCGATCGCGGGGTGGACATTACCAGCATCCGGATATCCGCTGAGAGTGAGGCCCGATTTAGAGTTCTTCCAACCTCTGGCTGGGTATGATTGACTATCTCGTGATCGGGGAGTGAGGGTGTCGCGGGGTGAGCGGCACTCGGCGTGTGACGAAGCGTGACCATAGAGCACTGGCCCATGGCCAGCACACCTGCTATCGCGGTGCGCGTTGCACGGGTATTGCTGCCCGTCCCGGCCGCGGGTGCCGGGCAGCAAGCCCCGTTCCGACGGTGCCCGGTGCCGCACGCTTGGTCGCACCGAAGGACCTCCACGCCCCGATGAGCTCACAAGCCCCGGCTTTGCACATTGTGTACACGTGACAAGGGGGTTGTCCCCAGGAGGTGAACCATGCCATCAGGCAATCAAGTGACACCCACAACGGGAAACGGCGCCTCCGAGACCGGGCACAAGGGCATGGGGTTGGGGGCCCCTGAAATGGACGCCGCCTGCAAGGCATTCCTGGGTGATCCGGCGTGCGGGATCTCGATCGTGACCGGCGACGGGGTCATCGAGTTCTGCAACGAACAGGCCGCCAAGATCTACCTGGGGCCCGACGCGGTGCCGGCGCAGGTGATGGGCAAGCCGATGGTGTCGAACTTCCCCGAGGAGTGGGTCCGGGAGCGGATCGCGATCCTGGGCTCGCTGAAGGAATCCGGCGCGTCGACGATGATCCGGACGATCTGGCGGGGCCGCCAGTTGATCGCGTGGGTGACCCGGTTGTCTCCGGGCAACATCGCCGGTGCGAACCCGAGGTACCTGGTGACGACGCGCGTGGTTCCGACCCAGAACCTGGACCAGGTGCTGCAAAGCCAGTCGGCGACGCTCGTGGAATCCCGCGTGGCGCGGCTGGGCCCCCTGGACGTTCTCACGGAGCGCGAGCTCGAGGTCCTGGCCCTGACGGGGCAGGGGCTCAGCGCCAAGGAGACGGGGCAATTCCTGGGCCTGGCGGAGAAGACCATCGAGAACCACCGGGCGGCGATCTCGCGCAAGCTCAAGGCGCACGGGGTTCGCTCGCTGGTGGAGTATGCCCAGCGTGCGGGCCTGAGCCTGGGCGACGCGTCGCGCCGGCGCGTGTAGGCCCGGACGGGGATCCAAGCCGGGCGGGCGCGTGGGGACGGGGCTGCAGGGCGAGGATTCCCCGCGCGTCGGGGGTCCGGGCCGGTTACATTTGGCGTGGAGGCCCGCCCCGCGGGGGGCCGGGCCAGGGAGTACCGCGTCCATGAGCGTTGATCGAGAAGCGTCCGCGGGTGACACGCACACGGGGCACGTGTCGCTGACCATCAAGAAGAAGTCCGACCCGCACGCGACGCGCTGGGGCAAGTTCCTGCAGGCGGCGATCAAGTTCTCGGCGTCGGACCTGATCCTCAAGAGCGACCAGGTGCCCAAGATCCGCCTGCGCGGGTCGCTCAAGGGGCTGGACACCGAGCCGGTGTCGGCCGACGAGTTCCTCCAGGTCGCCCAGAGCATCCTGACCGAGGAGCAGCTGGAGGACCTGCACAAGTTCGGGTCGGTGGACTTCGCGTACGACTACGACGCCAACAACCGCTTCCGCGTGAACCTGTTCCTGGCGCGCGGGAAGCTCTCGGGCGCCTGCCGCCTGATCACGAGCAACATCCGCAGGTTCGAGGAGCTGCACCTCCCCCCGTCGATGTCGGACATCGCGATGCAGCCCAACGGGATCGTGCTGCTCAGCGGCGTGACGGGCTCGGGCAAGAGCACGACGATCGCGGCGATGCTCGACTACGTCAACGAGCGCAAGCCCGTGCACATCGTGACGATCGAGGATCCCATCGAGTACATCTTCACGGACAAGAAGTCCACGATCAACCAGCGCGAGATCGGGATCGACTGCCTGGACTTCAAGATCGCCCTGCGGGCCCTGGTGCGTGAGAACCCGGACGTGGTGCTGGTGGGCGAGATGCGCGACAACGAGACCTTCGAGGCGGCCCTGCACGCGGCCGAGACGGGGCACCTGGTCTACGGGACCATCCACGCCAGCAGCGCGACGCAGACCTTCTCGCGCATCTACGGGCTGTTCGAGCAGGAGGAGGTGGAGCAGGTCCGCAAGATCCTGGGCTACCAGATGCGGGCGTTCGTGTACCAGAAGCTCCTGCCCACGCTGCGCGCCGACATCAGCCGCATCCCGGCCCTGGAGATCCTCATCAACAACGCCGTCGTGCGCAAGCACATCCTCGAAGGACGCGAGGGCGAGCTGCGCGAGTACCTCAAGAGCATCGAGGCCAAGCAGAGCGGGATGATCGACTTCAACGCCCACCTCGTCCAGCTCGTCGAGCAGGAGTTCGTCGCCCTCCGCGTGGCCGAGGAATCCAGCCCCAACATCGACGAGTTCCGGATGATGCTCAAGAAACTCGGCTAGGTCCGTCGCGGGCGGCGGGCTTGACACGCGTGCTAGGCTGTCGCCATGCGCTCCTCCCCTATCGCCGTCGCCTGCGCCGGGGCCTGCGGGCTCGCCGCTCAGGCCCAGACCGTCATCATCGACTTCGAGAACCTCCCGGCGATGAGCAACTCGCCCGGCTCGTTCGTGCCCGTCGATGCACGCCTCCACGACCAGTTCCTCGCCTCCCACGGGCTGCGACTCAGCTCGGGCACGCCCTATTGCGCCGCGGTCCTGCTGGGCTCGGGGCGGGCCACCAGCGGCGTGCTGGGCCTGGGCGGGACGCTCCCCACGGGCCAGCTCTCGTACGCCAACCTCTTTCCGGTCGTCGGCGAGTTCTTCGTGCCCGGCGATCCCAACCAGCCCGCCATCACCGACTCCGTCTCCGTACGCCTCGACCTGCTGGCCGTGCCCGCGGCGACCACGCTGCGCGTCTACGGGCTGGCGGGCGACCTGCTCGGCAGCGTCTCGAGCAACAACGCCGGCGGGACCACGCTCGCCCTCAGCGCCACGGGCATCCACCGCTTCGAGATCGCCGGCAACGGAACCAACGGCTTCGACGATCTCACCTTCGCCCTGCCCGTGACGCCCGGGGGTGGATGCCCGGCGGACCTCGACGACGGCAGCGGCACGGGCACCCGCGACGGGGGCGTGGACATCAACGACCTGCTCTTCTTTCTCGCCAAGTACGAGGCGGGCGACGTGGCCGCCGACCTCGACGACGGCTCGGGCACCGGCACCCACGACGGCGGGGTCGATATCAACGACCTGCTGTTCTTTCTCACGCACTACGAGGCGGGATGTTGAAGAGACCGGGCATCGGGCACGACGTACGGATGGGGCCGCGTTGGGGAACGCAGGAAATCGAGCGTGCGAAACCGGCCGGCAGGAAGTGCCTGGAGGGGCCTGGGGCGCGGGCTTGCGCGGCTGAGAGCGCGCGGCGCTCGGCGCGGTCGCGACGCCAGGGCATCGGGCGGGCCCATCTGGTCGGGACCTGTCAGCGTCCGAGGGTCCGGGGGCGTCGCGCTTCGGGGCTCGGCGGTTGGTATCCTGTAGGCCCGCCTTGCTGCCCCCACTGGGGCATCCGAAACCCGGTCCGGCTCGTAGCGGTATCGCGCGATCCCAGGGACCAGGCCCCGGGGCGGAGCCGGTTCCGGCGGGCAGACCTGCCGCCACCTGAGAGGAAGCCTCACCCGTGCACAGCCTCGAACTGCTGACGCAACTGACCTTGGGCGAAGGGGGGCTGATCCTCAGTTCGCCCTGGAAGCCGATCGTGTACATGCTCCCGTTCATTCCCTGGGCGTGGATCGTGTCGAAGGTGTTCGACAAGCACGCGGCGGCGTACTACCTGCCCCGGGAGAACTGGAACCTGGCCCACCTCACGGTGGGGCTGGTGGCGTTCCTGGGCGGGCTGGCGCTGCCCATGCTGCTCAACCTGGAGGCGGGGTGGTCGTTCTGGGCCGGGTGGGGGCTGATGGTGCTGCTGCTGGCGCTGGACGTGGCGGCGTTCGTGATGATTACCAACAAGGACGAGCGCGTGCCCGATGGGCGGGAGCTGACGCTGGACCTGTCGCGGTTCCGCGAGGCCAAGGCGAGCAAGGCGGCGGCCAGGCGGCAGGGCACCGTGGCGCTGGTCCTCAAGGGCCCTGACAAGAAGGTCGTGGAGGCGCCGCTGGCGGAGACGCCCGAATTCGAGGTTCGCTCGGCGGCGGAGGGCCTGTACCAGAAACTGATGGCGATCAAGGGCTCGCAGTTGGACCTGGCCCCCAGCGCCAAGGACGCGTACCAGGTGAGCTTCCTGGTGGACGGGATGCGTCAGGCGGGAGACGTGATGCCGGCGGCGGCGGCGCTGAAGGTGATCGACTTCTGGAAGTCGTGCGCCAAGCTGGACGTGAGCGAGCGGCGCAAGAAGCTGACGGGGGACGTGGGCGTGGAGGAGGGCGAGGCCCGCCACAAGCTGCGCGTGCAGACCTCGGGCACGCAGGCGGGCATGCGGGCGACGCTGCTGCTGGACCCCGAGCATGCCGTGCGCCGCAAGGAGAAGGACCTGGGCCTGCTCGGGCCTCAGGCGGCGGAGCTCAAGGCGCTGGTGGCGGACCAGAAGGGCGTGGTGCTGCTGGCGGGCGTGCCCGACGGCGGTCGGACCACGACGCTGTACGCGATCATCAAGATGCACGACGCGTACACGCAGAACGTGCAGACGGTGGAGCTGGAGCAGCAGGACACGCTGGAGGGCGCGCGCCAGAACGTGTGGGAGGCCGCCGCCGACGGGCCCGAGTTCTCGACGCTGGTGCGCTCGATCCTGCGCCGCGATCCGGACGTGCTGGGCATCGCGGAGCTGCCCGACGCGAGCACGGCCAAGGAAGTGGCCAAGGCCGACGCGGAGCGCACCCGCGTGTACGTGGCCCTGCGGACGGAAAGCCCGGCGACGGCGATCAACACGTGGCTCAAGGCCGTGGGCGATGCCGAGCAGGCCTCCAAGGTCCTGCGCGGGGTCGTCGTGAACCGCCTGGTCCGCAAGCTGTGCGGGAACTGCAAGGTCGCGTACCAGCCCTCGCCCGACATGGTCAAGAAGCTGGGCCTGCCCCCCGACAAGGTCAAGCAGCTCTACAAGAAGGGCGGGCAGGTGCTGATCAAGAACAAGCCGGAGGTCTGCCCGGCGTGCAACGGCGTGGGCTACCTGGGGCAGGAAGGGCTCTGGGAGGTGTACACGTTCAACGACGAGGACCGCTCCCTGGTGCGCAAGGGCGACCTGTCCACGCTGTTCAAGGTCGAGATGCGCAAACGCAACGTCCCCACGATCCAGCAGGTGGCCCTGCGCAAGGCCGTCGACGGCATCACCAGCGTCGAGGAGCTGGCCCGCCTGTCGAGCGGCGGCGAGGGCGCCGCGCCTTCGGCCCCGCCCACCCCCGCGTCCCCCGGCAAGGCCGCCACGCCCAGCGCCTGAACGAGGCTCGAGAGAAAACACCATGGTTGTCAGCATCCTCACCATCGCGATCATCCTGGGACTGGGGGGCCTGTGGCTCTCCCGCGGGTTCTACTCCGCGCTCATCAACCTCGTGGCCGTCGTGCTCGCGGGGGCGATCGCCTTCGCGGCGTGGGAGCCCCTGGCCCACGCGATGCTGGACAAGACGGACGACCACAGCTTTCTGCAGGGCTCGGCCTGGGGCCTGGCCCTGGGCGGGACGTTCGCCGTCGCCACGCTCGTGCTGCGCCTGATCCTCGACGGGCTGCTGCGCTCGAACGTGAAGATGAACCAGGTCGTCAGCTACATCGGGGGCGGGGTGTGCGGGGCCATCGCTGGGCTGATCACCGCGGGGATCGGGGTCATCGCCATCGGGTTCCTCCGCCTGGACACGGGCCTGTGGAAGACGGGCGACGACGAGGAGTCGGGCTACCTCAACGTCGAGTATGACTCCAACGGGAGCATGAAGAAGGGCGCGGACCTGTGGGTGCCGGCGGACAAGATCGTCGCCGCCCTCTACGGGGGGCTGTCGCGCACCACGCTCCGCTCGGGCGAGGAGAACCTGGGCACGCTCTACCCGGACCTGGCCTACGTCCCCACGACCCTGCGCTACACCTACGGGATGGGCAAGGGGCGCAATACCGCCCGGACCAAGGACTTCGAGGTGCTCGGGAGCTACACCGTCGGGCGCGGCAAGAGCCTCGACCCCGACCAGCTCCTCTCCGACTTCTGGACGCCCACCCCCCAGCGCGTGAGCGACTTTGACGGCGGCTCGCCCGCCAAGGGGTCGTACCTGACGGGGCTGGTGCTCCGTTTCAAGAGCAGCTCGCGCGAGCTGGGCGGGGACTCGAAGATCGCCGTCGGCAACGCCCAGGTGCGCCTGCTGGCCCGCAAGGACGGGGACCCGCACCAGAGCGTGACGCTCTTCCCGGTGGCCGCCGTGGCCCAGGGCGAGGCCTCCAAGGTCGCGCTGGCGCGGTTCCGCTTCGACGCCAAGCAGGTGTTCATCGCCAGCGTGGGCGGGGCCTCGGACGCAACCTTCGGGATGGAATTCGTGGTGCCCGAGGGGTACGCGCCCACGGCCGTGTTCGTCAAGGGCGCGCGGGCCATGCTGGGCGAGGGGGCCACGGCCAAGCCCCTGGCCGAGTTCGGGTTCCCCGCCGAGCGGGATGCGGCGGCGCAGACCCTGACGCTCTTCAGCAAGGGCGGGGGCGGCGGCACGGGCGGCACGATGGACACCAGCAAGGTCGTCGTCGTCAACTTCGATCCGCAGAACTGGCAGGGCATGGAGGGGCTGCGCATCTCGACCTCGCTCCCGCAGATGTCCAACAAGATGTTCTTCCGCACGATCAACCTCACCGACGAGCCGGACAACAAGATCACCGACGGCGACCAGATGTTCCTGAGCACCGAGATCGGCAACCCCCCCACCGAGCGCAACCTCCAGGTGCGCGACTTCGACAGCACCCCCGACACCCAGATGGTCCAGCTCGAGGTCAGCGTCGGGCGCAAGGGGTGCTGGGCCACCCATCCCACCGCCGCCCTCAAGGACGACGCGCCCGCGGTCCTGGTGGACACCAACGGCGTGCGCTACGAGCCCCTCGGCTACATCCACAAGGACGCGGGCAACGGCAATGTCCGCATCCGCTTCAAGCCCTCCGATCCCATCGGCGCGATCAAGAACCTGCCCACCGTCACCCGCAGCCGCCCCCAGGACACGCTCACGCTCCTTTACCGCGTCAGCAAGGGCGTGAAGCTGAAGTACTTCGGCGTGGGCAATACGGCGATCATCGAGTGGAAGCCGGCCGTGGACGTCAACGGCTAGGCAACGCCCGGTAACGCCAGGCGTCGGACCGACCGAAACGCCGCCCCTGCCCGGGCATGCGTGCCGCGCCGATCAACCCGGCCCTTCCGGGCAACAACCGGGCCGGTTGGTCGTTGGGCTGGGTGTCCCACGCGCGAGGGTGCCGCGGGACCTTGGAGAATGGCCGTGAACATCGTTGTAAAGCTCGTGGTCGTGGGCGCGCTGAGCGTCCTGGCGCTGGGGAGTGGATGTCGGGGACCGCAGCAGGCGGGTGGGGCACAGGCCGGGCCGATGCCGCCCGGGCAGCCGGGCCCGCGGCAGGCCGAGGGTGGGCCCAAGGGCATGCCCGGTCCGGGTGGACCGGGGATGGGTGGCCCCGGCCCCATGGCGTTTGGCGGCCCGGGGATGGGCGGGCCGGGCCTGCGCGGGATGGGCCCGCGGGGTCGGATGGATGGAGGCCCGGGACCGGGGATGCGTGGGCGCGGGTTTGGCGGGCCAGGCATGGGTGGACCCGCGGTGCGCGGGGCGGGGCCGATGGCCATGGGCGGGCGGGGCATGCCCGGCATGGGTCCCCGGGACCTCATGATGATGCGCCGGCACGCGGGCCAGATGCTGCGACACATGCCTCCGGCGATGCGTGAACGCTTTGCCCACCGCCTGCACAACCCCGAGTTCCGCCAGCACATGATGCAGCGGTTCATGCAGCGTCAGGAAGGGCGGCTGGGCCCGCGCGGCATGGGCGGACCGGGCATGGAGCAGCGGGGCCAGCGCGGGCCGCGCCCGCAGGGACCTGGCATGCGGGGGCCGGGCGGGGGCGAGCGCCCGGGCATGAACGCCCCGCAGGGGCGTCGCGGGCACGGGATGGACTGGGGCGGGCCACCCGCTCCGGGCGGTGACGCGCCGCGTGCGCCCGAGCCCGACGCGCAGGTGCCGGTTCCTCCGGCGCCCGGGCCCGGCGACTGAAGCACGCTCGCCGCGGGAGCGAGTCGCCATGACTCGACGACCGAGGCAGGGCGAGCGAGCGGTAATCCTGGATGATCGCTACGCCCCTGGCGCCGCGCGAGGGGCGTTTGCCTTGCCGGGGTCCGCTCAGCCGCGAACCTGGGACAGGGCTTGTTCCAGGTCCACGCTGGCGCCGGGCGGGTCGAGGCGTTCGCCCCCGCCGGACGATCGCCGCAGCGTGGCGACGAGATCGGCCATGTCCCCGCGCAGGGGCGCGGTGAATCGCTGGGCCTCGCCGCTGACGGGGTGGGTGAAGCCCAGGACGCACGCGTGCAGGGCCTGTCGCGTGATGACGGGGCGGATGTCGGGCGCGGGCGGGGGCACCGCCGGTCCCATGCCCCCGGCGTTCCACGCGACGATCTCGTCCCCGCGGGCGCGCACGCCCAGGGCCATGCCCGCGTACATGTCGTCGCCCACGATGGGCCACTGGTGGTGCGAGAGGTGCACGCGGATCTGGTGGGTGCGCCCGGTCCTGAGCTCGAGCTCGACGAGCGAGAAGCCCGGGGGCGTTGCGCCCCCGGACGCGATCCGGTAGCGCTCGCGCACGCGGTAGATGGTGACGGCCTGCTTTCCCAGCTCGTCGTGGCGCACGACGTACTTCTCGCGGTAGCCCTTCTCGCGCGAGGGGTGCGGGCCCAGGGGCAGGTCGATCACGTCCGCGTCGGGCTCCACGAGCCCCTGGACCACGGCGAGATAGCGCTTGTCCACGCGCCGGTGCTCGAACTGGTGCCCCAGCTTCCAGTGCGCCTCGTCGGTCTTGGCGAAGACGATGCACCCGCTCGTGTGGCGATCCAGCCGGTGAACGACGCCCGGGCGGGCGAACTCCTCCCCCACCTTGGAGAGGTCCCCGCCCAGGCGGCTGCGATGCTTGAGGTGGAAGGCCAGGGCGCTGAGCATCGTGCCCTTGAGATGGCTGCGGGCCGGGTGCACGATGATGTCCGGCTGCTTGTTGAGCACGATGATGTGCTCGTCCTCGAAGAGCACGTCGAGGGGGATGTCCTCGGGCTGGATGTTGCTCGCCGGGGGCGGAGGGACGACCACCTCGACCACGTCGCCCGCGTGGAGCCTGGTGCTGGCGCGGGGGAGCCTGCCGTTGACCAGCACGCCGCCCTCGTCGATCAACCGCTGGAGCTGCGTGCGGCTCAGGAACGTGATGCGGTCGGTCAGGTACCTGTCCAGGCGCTTGTCGAGGTCGCGACGCAG
>JBGAOG010000095.1:0-12514 GCA_044221985.1 Phycisphaerales bacterium | reverse complement strand
CCGCGGGGCTCACCCCGTGGGCCGAAAAGACCACGATGCCCCCCGCGGGGACCAGGTCGAGGTTGTCCACGAACACGCCCCCGCGCCCCTTGAGCCGCCCCACCACGTGCTTGTTGTGCACGATCTCGTGGTACACGTAGATGGTCTCCCCCGGGAACAGGTCGATGACCTGGTCCACCACGTCGATGGCCATGCGCACGCCGGCGCAGAAGCCGCGGGGATTGCAGAGGATCACGTGCATGGGCGCGGGATGGTATGGAGGGACCCCGAAAACAACGACGCCCGACCGCGGAGGCCGGGCGTCCGATGGTGCTGCCCAGACGCGAGGCTCAGGCCTTGGGAGCGTCCTTGCGGGCCTTGGCCGCGTAGGCGGCGCGCCGGTCGGCGGTCTTGCGGCGCGTCGATCCCTGCCCGCCGATCTCGGGGCCTTCTTCGCTGCCCACGAACTGGATCACGCACAGCTCGCCCGCGTCGCCCAGGCGATGGCGCCCGAGCTTGACGATGCGGGTGTACCCGCCGGCACGCTGGGCGAACCGCGGCGCGACGTTGTCGAAGATGTGCTTGACGATCGAGGGGCTCTTGCGCAGCTCGCCGTAGCGGTTGCGCTCGACCTTCGCCCCATCGGGCACCTCGAAGAACTGCTTGGCAAAGTCGCGGAGCTTGCCCACGTGCTCCTTCTCGCCGTCGCTGGCGTCCTTGGACAGGTACAGCCAGTCGAACCCGCGCCGATTGCCCCCGAGCTTGCTGATCACCAGGCGCCGGGCCGCCAGGTCCTTGGGCCCGCGCTTGGCCAGCGTGATGATCTTCTCGACCAGGGGCTGCACCGCCTTGGCCCGGGGGATCGTGGTGGTGATCTGCCCGTGCTCGAACAGCCCCATCGCGATGCTGCGAAGGGTCGAGGCGCGGTGGGCCGTGGTGCGGCCCAGTCGGTATCCGGCGCGGCGATGGCGCATGACGAAAGCTCCCAATCAAATTCCGACCGGCACGTCGCCGGGCGGAGACTATAGGCGATCCCGACGGCACGATCCCTGCGCCACGACCACCCGCCCATTCCCCGGACGGGCCCCACGCCGGCTCAGCCCTGCGTGATCACCGGCTTCTCGACCGACATGCCCTCGGGGAGAGTCATGCCCAGGTCCAGCCCGATGTCCTGCAGCTTGCGCTTCACCTCGCGGAGGCTCGTGCGTCCGAACGAGCGGAGCTTGAGCAGGTCGGCATCGGCCAGCTGCACCAGCTGGGCCACGCTCTCGATGCGGGCCGACTCCAGGCAGTTGCTCGCCCGCACCGACAGGTCCAGCTCGTTGATCTGCATGCCCAGCTTGCGGATGAGTTCCTCGTCCACCCCCGCGGCGGCCGAGGCCTCCTCGCTCACCCGGTCCAGCCCCAGCTCGAAGTACTGCACGAAGGGGTTGAGGTGCTTGCGGAGGATCTTGGCCGCCTCCACCAGCGCCATCTCGGGCGTGACCGTCCCGTTGGTCCAGATCTCCAGCGTCAGCTTGTCGTAGTTGGTCTTCTGACCGACGCGCGTCTCCTCCACCTTGTAGCGCACGCGCTGCACCGGGGAATAGATGGCGTCCACGTGGATCAGCCCGACCTCCTGGTCCGCGTCGCGGTCGAGCATCTCGCCCGCCGGGACGTAGCCGCGACCCTTGGCCACCTGCAGGTCCATCTCGAAGTCCCGGGCGTCGGTCAGCGTCGCCAGGACCAGGTCCTTGTTCAGGATGGTGATGGCGGTGTCGGCCTGGATCATGTCCGCCGTGATCTCGCCGGGCCCCCGCGCCGCCAGCTTCATGGTCTTGGGCTCGTCGCCCTCCAGGGCCACGATCAGGTTCTTCACGTTCAGGACGATGTCCGTCACATCCTCCATCACGCCCGGGAGGCTCGACATCTCGTGCTGGGCCCCCTGGATCTTGATGGACGTCACGGCGGCGCCCTCGAGGCTCGAGAGCAGCACGCGCCGCAGGGAGTTGCCGATGGTCGTGCCGAAGCCGCGCTCGAACGGCTCGATCATGAACCGCCCGTACTCGTTGCTCTTGAACTTGGGATCGTTGAGGACGCGCGTGGGGAGTTCGAGCCCGCGCCAACGGAAACGAGTCGCCATGGATTGATCCTCGAGTGCCAGCTTCCCGGGCCGCCAGGTGGGCCCGATCACCGTGGAACGAGGGCGGGAGGGGAGCACGGGTCGAGCGCCTTGCCGGCAGGCCTCCGAGATGGAGGCGGGCGCCGCCCTTCTGTCCGATCCGCCCGGGACGGAAGATCCCCCGGCGCGTGCCCGCGCCGGGGGAGGAACGATCTCAGACGCGCCGACGCTTGGTGGGGCGGCAGCCGTTGTGCGGGACCGGCGTGTGGTCCTCGACCGCCGTCACGCGGAGCCCCGAAGCGGTCAGCCCGTTGACGGCCGACTCGCGCCCCGAGCCGGCGCCGCGGATGCGGACCTCGATCTCGCTCATGCCCAGCTTGCGGACCTTGCCCCCGGCGGTCTCGCCCGCGCGGGTGGCGGCGAAGGGCGTGCTCTTGCGGGCCCCCTTGAAGCCGATCGTGCCCGCCGAATCCCACGCGATCGTCTCGCCGTTCATGTCCGTGATCGTGACGATCGTGTTGTTCTGGGTGGCGCGGATGTGGGCGATCCCGCGCACCACGTTCTTGCGAATCTTGCCCTTCTTCGACATTCCAACCTCCTCGGATCGTCCGACCCATGCGCCCCCTGCGGGCGGGTCGTCCCCGATGGCAACTCACTCAGGCCTTGGCCTTGACGCCCTTCTTGCCGGCGACGGTCTTCTTCTTGCCCTTGCGCGTGCGGGCGTTGGACTGCGTGCGCTGCCCGCGCACGGGCAGCCCCTTGCGGTGCCGATCGCCCCGGTAGCAGCGGATGTCCTTCAGGCGCTGCACGTTCTGAGACACCTGACGCCGCAACGCGCCCTCGACGATGTAGTTCGTGTCCAGCAGGGAGTTGATCTGGGCGAGCTTCTGCTCGTCCACCTCGTTGGCCCGCTGGTTGGGGTCCACGCCCGCCTCGCGCAGGATGTCCCCGGCGAACTTGGCGCCGATCCCGTGGATGTACTGGAGGGCGAAGAAGATCTTCTTCTTGTCAGGAATATCGATACCCGCAACGCGTGGCACGAGTCGGCTCCTTGGGCTTAGCCCTGCACCTGCTTGTGCTTGGGATTGGTCTTGCAGATCACGCGGACCTTGCCCCGGCGACGGACCACCTGGCAGGCCGCGCACACGCGCTTGACGGACGAGCGAACCTTCACCGGACAAACCTCCCGCCGACCGGAATTCCCGGCCGGGCGTTCCACCGCCGCTTCGTGCTCGGAAACGGGCCCCAACAATAGGCCCCGGGCCCGCGCAAGTCACGCCCCCGGACCGGCTCACGGATACCGGTACGTGATGCGGGCCTTGGTCAGGTCGTAGGGGCTCATCTCGACCGTGACCCGGTCGCCGGGGAGGATGCGGATGTAGTTCATGCGCATCTTGCCCGAGACGTACGCCAGGACCTCCGTCCTCTGCTCGTTGGGAAGACGCACCTTGAACATGGCGTTGGGCAGGGCCTCGACCACCGTGGCCTCGAACGTGAACTTGTCGTCCTGTTTACCCATTCAAATCCCGACTGCAAGACCCGAACTCGCCCCACACAACGGTCGAAAAGCGGATCCTCAGAGTAGGCATCACCTGTCGCCGGGCCCATGTTTCCCGAACGGATTGCGACTAATACCGGTTCCCCCGGAGCTTGGGACCGCTGGCGTCGTCGCCCGAACTGAGGAACCCGGCGTAGTTCCGCATCAGCAGGTTGGCCTCGATGCGCTGCAGGAAGTCGATCACCACCGAGACCACGATCAACAGCCCCGTCCCGCCGAAGAACTGGGTGACCGTGTAGTCGATCTGGAAGGCGCTGTTCACCACCTGGGGAATGGCCGCCACGATCGCCAGGAACCCGGCGCCCACGAACGTGATGCGGGTGATGACCGTTTCGAGGTACTCGGCCGTGCGCGGGCCGGGGCGCAGCCCGGGGATGAACGAGCCGTGCTCCTTGAGCTGCTTGCTCATGTCCTCGGGGTTGAACTGCACCCCGATCCAGAAGTAGCTGAAGAAGTAGATCAGCAGCACCTCCCCCACGATGTAGATGAACGCGTTGGGCTGGAGATTGTCCCTCAGGATCTGCGTGATCGTCTGCCACCACAGCGGCCCGCCGCCCGCCATCTCGCGCAGCTGCGTGAAGATCACCGTCGGGAAGATCATCAGCGAGCTCGCGAAGATGATGGGCATCACGCCGCTGTGGTTCACGCGCAGGGGCAGGTAGCTGCGCTGCCCGCCGATGACCTTGCGCCCCCGTGTGTGCTTGGCCTGCTGGATGGGGATGCGCCGCTGCGCGACGGTCATGAGCACCGCCCCGGCCACCACGCCCACGAAGCCCAGGCACAGCAGCCCGATGCCCATGTACCCGATCTTGCCCTCCTCGCCAGGGCCCCACCGCGTCTGGAGCGTCTTGATCGCCAGCGGCATGCTCGTCAGGATGCCCGCCGTGATGATCAACGACACCCCGTTGCCGATCCCGTGCTTGTCGATCTGCTCGCCCAGCCACATCAAAACGGCGGTTCCGGCCACCAGCGCCGCCGTCGCGACGATCCACCACAGGGGGCTGGCGGCCCACTGCGGATACACCAGGCCCTGGGCGTTGAGGAAGCTCAGCCACCCCACGCCCTGCACGATGGCCAGCCCCACCGTCCCGTACCGCGACCACTCCTGGATCTTCTGACGCCCCAGCGGCCCCTCCTCCTGCAGCTTCTTGAGCTGGGGCAGGACCGTCGTCAGCAGCTGCAGGATGATGCCCGCCGTGATGTACGGCATGATCCCCAGCCCGAAGATCGTGGAGCGCGAGAGGTTGCCCCCCGAGAAGATCGACACAAAGTCGGCGATCTTGGCCGCCGCAGAGCCCTTGCTCGCACCCAGGTCCATCGCCTTGGCGATCGCCTCGTGGTTGGCGCCGGGGATGGGGATCCAGTGCCCGATGCGATACACGGCCAGCATCGCGAGCGTGAAGAGGATCTTGTTCCTCAGCTCGGGGATCTTGAAGACGTTGATCAGCGTCTGGAACATTCAACCGGTCCTCTCGGGGCGGCCCGGGTGAGAACGCCCCGGGCGGGCCTGAGTTTAGGCGTGTGTCAACTCTCTGTAGGCAAACGCCGCGCCCCCGATGGAGCGCGGCGGATCGTGCACAACGCGGCCCCGGACCCATGATCCGGGTTGGATCGGGGGCTGGTCACGAGCCCTTGGTCTCGCCCTTGGGCTCCGCCGCCTTCTTGCCGCCCTTGCCCTCGCCCTTCTTGGCGTCGCCGGACGCGGGTTCCTCGGCCGCCGGAGCCGCGGCCTTCTTGGGCCCGCCCCGCTTGAGCTTCTTGGTCAGCTTGGTGGGCTTGCGGTCCTCGGTCGTCAGGTCGATCCCGCGGACGCGGTCGCGACGGCTGCCCGTCTCCTTCACGCTCCCGCCCGCGTCGACGATGAGCTTGCGGGCCGGACCCGTGACCCGGGCCGCCTCCACGCTGAGCTTCACCTTCAGGCCCTTGGCGTCCTTCAGATCGCCCAGCACCTTGAGCCCGCGCGACGTATCGCGCACCAGCCCCGCCGCGATGAGCGTGTCCGCGTTGACCGCGCCCCCCGAGGCGAAGCTCGGATGGGCCACGATGTCGCCCAGGTTGACCGTCCAGAACCGCACCTTGAACGGCGCGTTGGTGAACCCGAACTTGGGCAGGCGCCGGAAGTACGGCATCTGCCCGCCCTCGAAGCCGAGCTTGCGGGCGTAGCCCGAGCGCGACTTGGCGCCCTTGTTGCCGCGCCCGGACTGCTTGCCGTGCCCGGAGCCCTCGCCGCGCCCGACGCGCTTGCGGTACTTCTTCTTCCCGGCCAGGGCGGTGATGTCGTGGATCATCATGGCTTGTTACCTCTGCTGCTCTGGTCGTTAGGGGATCAGGCCTTGGGAGCGCCGGCGGCCTCGCCCGACGCGGGCGCGGCGGGCGCGCCCTGGGAACCACCACCGCCACCACCACCGCCGCCGCCGCCGCCGCTACCGCTACCGCCGCTGTCATCGCGACGCCGGCGACCCCCGCCACGCTTGCGCTCCTGGGCGATCGTGTTCACGGGCCCGCGGGCCTTCTCACGCTTGGCGTCCTGGGCGGGCATGAAACGCTTCCCGCGCTCGATGCGCTGCTCGATCTCCGTCAGGCCCAGGGCCTGCCCGCGCACGGACTCGATCTGCTCGCGACGCCGCAGCTTCTCGATCCCGTCGAAGACCGCCTTCACCATGTTCTTCTTGTTCGTGGACCCGTAGCACTTGGTCAGGCAGTCCGTCACGCCCGCGATCTCCAGGATCGCGCGGACCGTCCCGCCCGCCACCACCCCCGTCCCCGGCGAGGCCGGGATCAGCCGCACCTTCGCCGACGAGAAGCTCCCCTCCACCTCGTGCGGGATCGTGTGCCCGATCATCGGCAGGTCGTGCATCACCTTGCGCGCGTACTTCTGGGCCTTCTCGACGGCCTGGGGCACCTCGTTGCTCTTCCCGTAGCCGAAGCCCACCTTCCCGCGCCGGTCCCCCACCACCACCAGGGCGCCGAAGCTGAACCGGCGTCCGCCCTTGACGGTCGAGGCGGTGCGATCGACCGACAGGGTCGTCGACTCGATATGCGATGATTCGTCCAGGATCTCGGGCATGGTCAACCTCTCGCGCGGGATCTCCCGCGTGTGCTCGTGCGTGTCAGAACTTCAGGCCGGCCTTGCGGGCCGCCTCTCCCAGCGCCTTGACGCGACCGTGGTACTTGAATCCCCCGCGGTCGAAGACCACCTTCGCCACGCCCTTCGCCTTGGCCTTCTCGGCCAGGCGGGTTCCCACCGCGGCGGCGGCGGCGGCGTTGCCCGTCTTCTCCAGCTTCACGTCCTTGTCCGACGTCGACGCCGAAACGATCGTCCGACCCGCAAGGTCGTCGATGATCTGCGCGTACATGTGGTTCAGCGACTTGTAGATGCTCAACCGCGGACGCTCCCCCGTCCCGCCGATCCGCTTGCGGATCCCGATCCGGCGTCGTTCCCGCCTCTTCACCTTGTTCGTGGCCTTGTCCATTGCTTCCAACCTCGCTTCGTGCTCGACCCGCTTTACGCGCCGAACTGCTTGCCCTGCTTGCGCTTGATCACTTCCTCGGCGTACTTGATGCCCTTCCCGTTGTACGGCTCGGGCTTGCGCTTCTGACGCACCGCCGACGCGAACTGGCCCACCAGCTGCCGGTCCGTCCCGCTCACCTTGATCGGCGTCGTGTCCCCCTGCGTCTTGTCCACCGCCACCGTCACCCCGTCGGGAATCGACACCAGGATCGGGTTCGCGAACCCGATCACCAGCTTGAGCTGCTTGCCGGTGACGGCCGCCGACCAGCCCGTCCCCACCACCTGCAGGTTCTTCTCGTACCCCTTGGTCACGCCCTCGACCATGTTGCGCAGCAGCGCCCGGGCCGTGCCCCAGTACTTGTCCGACTCGCCCGATTCGTCGCTCGTCGTCACCTTGATCGCCTTGGCGCCCTCGTCGAAGGCCGCCTGGATCTCCGGACGCAGCTTGAAGGCGAGCTTGCCCTTGGGGCCCTCGACCGACACGGCGCCGCCCGTGACGCTGACCTTGACGCCGGCGGGGACGGGGATGGTTTTCTTTCCGATTCTCGACATGGCTCGTTCACTCCTCCGCGTCCGGCTCGCCCGGGGTCCCGGGGCTTCCGCGTCCTTCTCGTCCCGCCGGGCGGGGTTGGTGCTCCTCGATCACTCCACGCTGCACAGCAGCTCGCCCCCGACCTTCTGCTCGCGGGCCTTGCGATCGCTCAGCACGCCCTGCGACGTGGACACGATCAGGATGCCCAGCCCCTGCATCGGCTTCGGGAGCGACTCGAACCCGCTGTACGTGCGGCAGCCGGGCTTGCTCAGACGCGTCACCCGACCGATGACCGCCTCACCCCCCGGGCCGTAGCGCAGGCGGAGCTTGATCAGCCCCTGGCGCCCGTCCTCGACGAGGTCGAAGCCCTCGATGTAGCCCTCGTCCCGCAGGACCTGGGCGATGCCCCGGCAGGCCTTGTTGTTGACGCAGGTGACGCCCTTGCTCCGGATTCGCGTGGCGTTCCGGATTCGGGTGAGCATGTCGGAAATGGGGTCGCTGATCGCCATGGTCTTTTTTCTCTGCTCGCTTGAGCGTTGTCGTGGTCCTGGTCCTGCCCTACCAGCTCGCCTTGCGCATCCCGGGGATCTTCCCCTCCAGCGCCAGCTTGCGCAGCATGATGCGGCTGATGCGGAACTTGCGGTACACGCCCCGTGCCCGCCCCGTCAGCTCGCAGCGACGGACGATCCGCGTGCTGTACTTGGGCTTGCGCTTCGACTTGGCGAACTGTGCCTTCGTGGTCATCTCGATGATCCCTCGTTCCTTAGTTCTTGACCTCGGGCTTGGCGAAGGGCATGCCCAGCTGCTCGAGCACGAACCGGCTCAGCTCCGGCTTGCTGTTGCGGAACACCACGTTCACGTGCATGCCGTGGGTGAACGTCACCTCGGCCATGTTGATCTCCGGGAACACGCCCTGCTCCGTGAACCCGAACGAGTAGTTCCCACGCCCGTCGAACGCCTTGGGGTTCAGGCCCCGGAAGTCCTTGATACGCGGGCAGGCCAGGTTGATCACCCGGTCCAGGAAGTTCCACATCCGCGCCCGACGCATCGTCACCATCGTCGCCGCCTCGAACCCCGCCCGAAGCTTGAAGTTCGACACGCTCTTGCGGGCCTTCACCACCACCGGCTTCTGCCCCGTGATCGTCGTCACCGTGTCGATCGCCTGCTGACGCTTCTCCGCCGGGATCTTCGTCCCCTCCAGGTGGCGACCCAGGTTCACGTTGATCACGATCTTCTCCAGGCGCGGCATGGCCATCGGGTTCTTGATCCCGAACTTGCCCGCCAGCTCCTGGCGAACCTTCGTCTCGTACATCGTCTTCAGACGCGGGGGCGCCTTGGCCGCCGAGGCCGCCTCGGCCACCGCCTCCGGCGACACGTGCCGTCCGCCCACGCCCTTCACCGGCGCGCCCTTGCCGCCCTTGTCGGAACGCTTGGCGCCGTCCTTGGGGCCCTTGCCCTCGCCCTTGGGCTTGTGCTCACCCTGCGGCTTGTTGTCCTGTTCTTTCGACATCGCCTGGTCTCGCTTTGCTCGGGCCCCGCCGGGCTCGTTGGTTGCTTACTTCTTCTTCCTCGCGGGGCTGACCGGCCCCAGCTCCTTGCCGCCCTTGGCCGCCACCCGGACCTTGCTCCCGTCGGGCTTGGTCACGAAGCGCACCCGCGTGCGCTGCCCGTCCACCACGGGCAGGACCTTGCTCAGGTGCAGCGGAGCTTCCTTGTTCACCATCGAGCCCGTGGGGTTGATGCGGGTGGCCTTCTGGTGCCGCGTGACCATGTTCACGCCCTTGACCACCACCCGATCGGTCTTGGTGATGATGCGCAGCACCTCGCCCGTGGCGCCCTTGTGGTCCCCGCTGATCACCATCACCATGTCGCCCTTGCGTACGTGCCGTGCCATGTGTGCTCTCGCTTGCGTCGTTCCTCGGGTCCCTCGCTCACACCACCTCGGAGGCGAGCGACACGATCTTCATGTAGTTCTTCTCGCGCAGCTCGCGGGCCACGGGCCCGAAGATGCGCGTGCCCTTGGGGTTCCCGTCGTCCTGGATCAGCACCACCGCGTTGCTGTCGAACTTGACGTACGACCCGTCGGGACGCCGCGTGGCCTTGGTCGTGCGCACCACCACCGCCTTGGACTTGTCGCCCGGCTTGACCTCCGCGCCCGGGAGCGCCTTCTTGATGGACACGAACACCCGGTCGCCCACCCCCGCGATCCGCCGCGTGAACTTGCCCGACGCCGTCGAGCCCCCGTACACCCGGATCACGTACGCGATCTTGGCGCCGCTGTTGTCCGCGACCTCGCACCTGGTTTCTTGTTGCAGCATGACGATGACCCGCCTGGTTCGGTGGGGGGCCCGGGGCCCGCCCGATCCGTGATTAGCCCTGGACTTCCTTCACGCTCTTGAGGGCCGCGGCCAGCTCGGCGCGACGCTCCACGATCCGCACCAGACGCCACTGCTTCGAGCGGCTGATCGGGCGGCACTGCGCGATCTCCACCACGTCGCCCACGTGCGACTCGTTCTTCTCGTCGTGCACGTGCAGCACCGTCCGGTTGCGCACGTACTTGCCGTACTTGGGGTGCTGCGACTGGAAGCTCATCGTCACGCGACGCGTCTTGTCGCGGGCGTCGGCGTCCACGACCCCGATGCGCGTGCCCTTGAGGTCCTCGGCCTTCTTCACCGGCGCGATGGCGGTCTTCGACCCCGCCTTCACCGACCCGGCCGCCATCTTCGTGCTCTTCTTCGCCATGGGGCGTTCATCCTCGAATTCGTGTTACCGCTTGCCCGCCGTCGCCGCCTGCCGCGCCCGACGCTCCGTGAGCAGCCGGGCGATGTCCTTCTTGGTCTTGCCGAACTGCGAGGAGTCCGCGACCTTGTCCGTCACGGTCTGGGCCCGCAGGTCGTACAGCTTGGTGCGGAGCCGGTCCAGCTCCGCCTTGATCTCGTCGTCCCGCAGTTTGCGTACCTCGGTGCCGTCCATTTGCCTTCGTCCTCGACTGCCCCGCGCCGGGGCGTTGCTGTTGCCTTACACCCGCACCCGACGCCCGACGAACCGGGTCTTGACGGGCATCTTCTGGGCCACGCGGGCCAGCGCCTGCTTGGCCACGTTCTCGGGAACGCCCGCCATCTCGTACAGCATCGTCCCGGGCTTCACCCGGGCCGCCCAGTAGTCCACGTCCGCCTTGCCCGTCCCCATCCGCGTTTCCAGCGGCTTCTTGCTGATGGGCTTGTCGGGGAACACCCGGATGAACAGCTTGCCCTCGCGCTTCACGAAGTGCATCGCCGCGATTCGCCCCGCGTCGATCACCGTGCCCTTGAGCCAGCAGCCCTCCATCGCCTGCAGCCCGAAGTCCCCATAGGCGACGTAGTTGCCCTTGGTGGCCTTCCGCGGGCGGACCCGGCGCATCTCCTTGCGGTACTTCACTCTCTTTGGCATCAGAGCCATCGACGAACTCCTGTTCCGCTACCGGTTCAACGCCGCCCGCGGGCACGCGCCCGACCGCCCGCCGCGCTGGACGTCATCTCGTCCTCCACCGACGAGTACAGGCCCTTGTACACCCACACCTTGCACCCGATCACGCCGTACGGCGTCCGAGCCTCCGCCACCCCGTAGTCGATGTTCGCCTGCAGCGTCGACAGCGGGAGCGATCCCAGCCGCACCTCCAGCGTGCGGCTCATCTCCGCCCCGCCCAGGCGACCGGCGATGCAGATCTTGCAGCCCTTCGCCCCCGCCTGCATCGCGCCCTCGCACCGCATCTTCACCACGCGCCGGAACGCCGCCCGCTTCATCAGCTGCTCGCACACCGCCTCCCCGATCAGCTTGGCGTCCGTGTCCGGGTTCTTGATCTCGATGATCGAGATCGCGACCTTGCGCCCCGTCATGTACTGCAGCTCCTCGGTCATCCGCTCCACCTCGGCCCCCTTGGGGCCGATCACCAGCCCGGGGCGGGCGGTCTTGATGATGACCTTCAGCTCCTCGCGAGTGCGCTCGATGTGGATGTCCGACACCGCCGCGTTCGGGGGCTTGCGGTTCAGGCGCTTGTCCAGGTACCGCCGGATCTTCTCGTCCTCGACCAGCAGCTCGCCGTACAACGCCTTGGGCGCGTACCAGCGGCTCTTGTGGGCCTCGGTGATCCCCAGGCGGAGCCCGTATGGATGCGTCTTCTGTCCCATTTACGCCTTCCCTCCAGCCTTCTCCTCCAGGGAGATGGTGATGTGGCTCATCGTCTTGATGATCGGGTGCGCCCGCCCCCGGTCCTTGGGCTGGAACCGCTTGATCCGCGGCGCCTCGTCCACGCGGCTCTCCGTCACGAACAGCCGCGTCGTGTCCGCCTCCGCCAGCTCCGCCTCCGCCAGGGCCGCGTTCAGCGCCTTCTTGATGTTCAGCGCCGCCCGCTTGGTCGTGAACGTCAGCAGGTTCAGGGCCTTGTCGTACGACTTGCCCCGGATCAGGTCCGCCAGCAGTCGCGCCTTGCGCGGGCTGCCCCGGTGGTACTTGACCGTGCTCGTGAACTTCGCCACGTCCCGGGCCTCGACCCCCAGCGCCCCGGCCAGGGCCTTGATGTACGCCGCCTTGCAGCGCGGATAGTCCCGACCCATCAGCCAGTTCCGAACCGCCCGCTCGGCATCGCCCGAGCCCAGCCCGGCGGCGGCCACGCCCTCGGCCAGGCGCTTGGCCTCCACGCCGTTCTTCGCCGCCAGCGCCTTCAGGCCCCGATGCACCGACACCTTGACGGCGGACTCCGATTGCCCCGTGAGCCGGGCGGTTTCGGCGACGGACAGGCCTTCGAGCTTCATGTGCACGATCGGGGCGCGCTGCTTATCCGGAAGCTCGGCCAGG
>JBGAOG010000094.1:0-12772 GCA_044221985.1 Phycisphaerales bacterium | reverse complement strand
CTGATCCCCTCGTGCCGATGCACGACCTTCGTCCGTCACTCGGGGAGCGACCTGGCGGCGGCGTTCCGTCGCGCGGGTCACGAGGCGGAATTGCTGATCGAGCCGGCGGACCACGCGCAGTTTTCCACGGTGGACTACCTCCGCGCCTTCGAGCGGTTCAGGCCGGACCTGGTGGTGCTGGTGAACTACCCGCGGGCGATGATGGGGGTGGCGACTCCCCCGGGCGTGCCGTTTGTCTGCTGGATCCAGGACGCCATGCCGCACCTGTTCGATGCGAAGATCGGGGCGGCCCAGGGCCCGCTGGACTTCGTGGTGGGGCACGTATTCGCGGAGCTTTTCCAGAAGTACGGGTACCCGGTCGAGGGCGCGATGCCGGCGGCGGTGGTCGCGGACACCGGCAAGTTCCATCCCGGGCCCGTCGAGGCGGGGTTGGCGGCCCGGGTGGAGTGCGAGCTGGCGTTCGTGAGCCACCACAGCGAGACGCCCCAGGCGATGCACGAGCGGTTGTCGCGTGAGCTGGCGCGGGACCCGCGCGTGCGTGCGGTGATGGACCGGATCTTCCCGCTGCTCTCGGGGGTCGTCGACGATCCGCTGGGAACGACGCCCACGGCGCGGATCCAACAGGTGGTGGACCGGGCGGTGGGGGACGTGCTGACCGATCCGATCCCGGGGACGCCGGACCTGCTCCAGCGCCATTACGCGGTGCCGCTGGCGGACCGGATCCTGCGTCACCAGACCGTGGCCTGGGCGGCCCGGTTGGCGCAGGAAAAGGGGTGGCGGCTGCATCTGTACGGGCGGGGCTGGGAGAAGCACCCGACGCTGGCGTGCTACGCGCGCGGGGAGTTGTCGCACGGGGAGGAGTTGCGTGCGGCGTACGCGGGCGCGCGCCTGCACCTGCACACCTCGCTGTGCTCGATGGTGCACCAGCGGGTGCTGGAGTGCGCGTTGTCGGGCGGGCTGTGCCTGGGGCGGCTGACCTCCGAGGCGCTGACGGCCATCCGCCCGCGCGTCAGCCTGGAACTGCTCAGGAGCGAGCCGGACCTTCGCGACGACGCGCGCGGCCTGATGGGGTATCTCGCGGAGCGGCACGCGCCGGCGCGCGAGTTCCTGGGCCTGCTGGCCGGCCTGGGGCGGCCCGCGCCCGAGCCGGTCGTGTGGATCCACGAGTCGCGGGCCCGAGGGTACCAGCGGCTGGCCCGGATCCTCACCCCCGATTCCGACCCGACGCACCTGTTCCCCAACCTGGCGGACCTGTCGTTCGCGACGCGCGAGCAGTTCGAGGCCCTGGCGACGCGCGCGGTGGAGGACGACGCCTGGCGAGCGCGCACGGCGGAGGCGATCGCCTCGCGCGTGCGCGAGCGTTCGACCTACGACGGCCTGGTGCCGCGCCTGATCGCGCTGGTGCGGGACCGCTGCGCGGCGCGGCGGAGCGCGGGGGTGGCGGCATGAGCGGCACGGCGTCGCGTTCCATCGTGGTCACCCTGCATCGCCCGGACGTGGTGAGCGGGGTGAGCTCGGCGGGAGAGGCCCTGACGCGCCTGGCGCTCCCGCACGTCGCGTGGACGCCGGTGATCATCGGGCCCGAATCGCAATCGCACGAGCACTCGCCCCTGGCGCTGACCCCGGGCCTTCGGCGCGTGGCGTGGGCGCACGGCGCCTCGCCGGTGGCGCAGGTCCTGGCGGTGCGCGACGCCCTGCGTGAGGTGGGCGCGGGAGTGGTGATCGCCAACGACCTGCCCCACGGGCTGGTGGCGGCGGGGCTGGACGAGCATCGGGGAACGCGCGGGGTGGCGTGGATCCACGGGGACGACCACGACTGGGACGAGCTGCTGCTTCGCGCCTGGCCGCTGGTGCACGCCTGGCGCCCGGTGAGCGAGGGGATCGGTCGCCGAGTGCGGGGGCTGGGCCTGAACCTCCCCGAGCCGGCGCCGGCGATGAGCGCGGGCGTGCGGGTGCCCACGGCTGCGGCGCCGTGGGACGATCAGGACCTGGCCCGCGGGCCGCTGCGCCTGGTGTACTGCGGGCGATTGGAGAAGCGCTGGAAGCGGGTGCTGGACCTGGCGCGCCTGGCCGACGAACTGCACGCGCGGGGCGTGGAGTTCGTGCTGTCGATCGCGGGCGACGGTCCGGCGGCGCGCGAGCTGGCGGAGCGGGCGTGGGACCACGTCCGGGGCGGGCGCATCCGGCTGCTGGGGGCGCTCCC
Organism: Phycisphaerales bacterium; assembly: GCA_044221985.1. Lineage (GTDB taxonomy): Bacteria > Planctomycetota > Phycisphaerae > Phycisphaerales > UBA1924. The sequence continues at coordinate 10,569 of JBGAOG010000094.1, read as the reverse complement.
GCGGATCCTGATGCCCAAGCTGCTGCGCCACAATCACGTGCTGGTGCTGGCGAGCGCCAGCGAGGGCGCGCCCGTGGCGGTGATGGAGGCGATGGCGCAGGGACGCCCGCCGGCGGTGTCCACGAGTTGCGGGGCCGCGGTCGAGTGGCTGACCGACGGCGTGGACGGCGTGGTGTTTCCGACGGGCGATGTTGCGGCGCTGGCCGACCGCCTGGCGGAGCTGAACCGCGATCGCGGGTGGGTGGCGCGGATGGGGGCGGCGGCGCATGCCAAGGCCGCGCGCAGCTTCGCGCTGGACCTGGTGGCGCCGCGCGTGGACGAGCTGGTGGACCAGGCCGTCCGCTCGCGGAACCGGATGGTCACGACGGACGCGGCGTCGCTGGCGCGGGGGTGGACGGCGATGCTGGAGACGATGGAGCTGATCGGCAAGCTGGATGCGGCGGAGGTTGAGGCGCTGGCCCGGGGATGGTGCGCGGACATGGGCGTGGACGATCCGGGCCTGACGCGCACGCCGCCGCGCCGGCCCTCGCGCGAGGCGCGGATGGTGCTGGCGGCGCTGGCGGGCCTGCGCACGCGCGGGGCGTGGCGCGTCGCGTTGTACGGGTGCGGGCAGCACACGCGCCGCCTGGCGCCCTGGCTGGCCGGGGTGCCGGAGGTGGTGGCGATCATCGACGATCGGGCGGGCGAGGCGGGCGGGCCGCCGTCGGCCCTGGCGGGCGTGCCGGTGGTGGGGCCCAAGGCGGCCCACGGGTTGGCGCTGGACGCGGTGGTGATCTCCAGCGACGAGCATGAGCGGGAGATGTTCCCCAAGGCCCAGACGTGGGCCGGGGAGGTGCCGGTCGTGCCGCTGTACGAGTCGGCGCGGGCGCTGACGGCGGCCCGGGCGGCGTAGGACGGGGGCTCACCACGGAGGGGAAGAGCGGGGACGAGGCGCGGGACGACCGGAGCGCGAGGAAGGCGGGTGCCTTGCGCGCGATCGATCGGGCGTGCGGCGGATGGCCGCGCCGGGCAGTCCCCGCGAACATCTCCTTCCGCTGCGATTGCTGCCGCGTTCTTGCCGCGGCTCTCGGTGGTTGGCGTGGGGAGTTGCTTCAGGAGTAGCGCGAATTGGAAACGTGGCAAGCGATCATTCTGGGGCTGGTGGAGGGGATCACCGAGTACCTGCCGATCAGCTCGACGGGCCACCTGATCCTGACCAAGGCGCTGCTGCACCTCGACCACCCGCAAACCAGGCAGAGCACGGATGACTTCCTGATCATCATCCAGGGAGGGGCGATCCTGGCGGTGCTGGGGCTGTACAGGTCAAGGGTGGCGCGGATGTTCCGGGGCCTCGCGGGCAAGGACCCGGCCGGGCTGCGCCTGCTGATCAACCTGTTCATCGCGTTCCTTCCGGCGGCGGTGTTCGGGCTGCTGCTGGACAAGGCCATCGAGCGGCACTTGTTCTCGACGGGCCCCGTGCTGCTGGCGGTGCTGGCGGGCGGGCTCTTCATGATGGCGCTGGATGGGTGGCGATCGGGACGCTTCGGGATGCCGCCCTACCACGGGCTGGGCAAGGAGATCGAGCAGCTCGAGCCCCTTGACGCCCTCCAGATCGGGCTCATGCAGTGCGTCGCCATGTGGCCCGGGACCAGCCGCAGCATGATGACCATCGGCGGGGGAATGATCCGGGGCCTGCGTCCGGCGGCGGCGGCGGAGTTCAGCTTCCTGCTGGGGCTGCCCACGCTGGGGGCCGCGACGCTCTACAAGCTGGCCAAGAACCTGTACCGGGCGCACGTGGACCAGGCGCCCAACATGTTCGAGTCGCTGGGCACGGCGTCCGTGATCGTGGGGATCGTGGTGGCGACCGTATCGGCGGCCATCGCGGTGAAATGGCTGGTGGGGTTCCTCAACAAGCACGGGCTGACGCCCTTTGGGTGGTACCGCGTGGCGCTGTTCGTGGTCATGGGAGTGCTGGTGTGGCGCGGCGTGGTGCGGATCGGGGAGCCGCACACCACCACCAGCGGGACGGAGACGGTCCCTGCGGTGCAGTTCCAGGATGTGAGGGAGTAGGCCACGCCGCGGGGCCGCGGTGAATATTCTCCCCCGACCCCCATGCGGACGTCCTATCCCAAATCCCGCATCAAGCTCGTGGCCTTCGAGGGCATCCACGGCGCCGGGCTGGAGTTGCTGCGTCAGGACGGCTTCGCGGTGGAGGCCCACGCGGGCGCGCCGAGCGAGGCCAGGCTGATCGAGCTCGCCGGCGACGCGCACCTGCTGGCGATCCGCAGCAAGACGGAGATCACTCCGGGGGTGCTGGCGGCGGCGCCGAAGCTGCTGGCGGTGGGGTGCTTCTGCATCGGGACGAACCAGGTCGCGCTGGGTGAGGCGAGGCGCGGGGGCGTGCCGGTGTTCAACAGCCCATTCGGCAACACGCGCAGCGTTGCCGAGCTGACGGTCGCGGAGGTGGTCGCCCTGACGCGTCGGCTCGTGGAGAAGTCCGGGCAGGTGCATCGCGGGGTGTGGGACAAGTCGGCCTCGGGCGCGCACGAGGTGCGCGGGCGGACGCTGGGGATCGTGGGCTACGGGCACATCGGTTCGCAGGTGAGCGTGCTGGGCGAGGCGATGGGGATGCGCGTGCTGTACCACGACATCCTGCCCAAGCTCCCCCTGGGCAACGCCCGCCCGGTGCGGACGCTGGGCGACCTGCTTCCCCAGGCCGACGTGCTGACGCTGCACGTGCCGGCGACGGCCCAGACGGAGAAGCTGATCGGGGCGGCGCAGCTCAAAAAGATGAGGCCGGGGGCGATGCTCATCAACAACGCGCGGGGGAGCGTGGTGGACATTGCGGCGTTGGCCGCGGCACTCCGGGCCGGGCACCTGGCCGGGGCGGCGCTGGACGTCTTCCCGCACGAGCCGGCGGGCAAGGGGGAGGGGTTCGAGAGCGAGCTGCGGGGGTTGGCCAACGTGATCCTGACGCCCCACATCGGCGGGAGTACGGAGGAAGCGCAGGAGACCATCGCGCTGGACGTGGCGGGCAAGCTGGCCAAGTTCGTGAACGTGGGGAGCACGACGGGCGCGGTGAACGTGCCCCAGGTGGAGTTGCCCGAGCAGGTCGGGGATGAAGAGGCGGAGCGCCGGGGGGACGAGGAGGGGAACGGGGGAGGGAAGGCGGGCGCCAGGCCGCACCGGATCCTGCACTTCCACCGCAACGTCCCGGGCGTGCTGAGCAACCTGCACCAGGCAATCGCCCGGCTGGGGGCGAACATCTCGGCCGAGCACCTGCGCACGGATGAAGAGGTGGGCTACGTCGTGCTGGACGTCGATCCCACGGACGGGCAGAAGGTGCTGGAGGCGGTGCGGAAGATCCCCGAGACGATCCGGGTGAGGCTGCTGTGGTGAGCGGGGCGGCGGTCAGGCCTTGACCTTGACGGCGGCGGCGTGGACGGGGTGGTCGGCCAGGGCCATGGCGTCGGAGGGCGCGGTCGCGACGATCTCCCCGGGCATGGGGCTGAAGCGCGAGCCGTAGAGCGGGATCCGTCGATTGGCGTTGGACCTGGGAATCAACGGCTGGATGCCCAGGGCGAGGGCGATGACGCCGACGTTGGCCAGCAGGAGCGGCACGAGCGTGCGCTGGTCGAAGTTGACCAGGACGCTGGTGACGACGACGAGGGCGAGGGAGACGGGGATGACCTGCTGCCAGGCCATCATCATGACCTGGTCGTAGCGGAGGCGGGGGATGGTCCAGCGGACGACCATCGTGAAGCAGACCGTGAGCACGACCTTGACGACGTAGACGGCGACCTTGGCCAGGACCGCGAGGAACGTGGTGTCGGTCGGGCTCAGCAGCGGGATGCTGGGGAGGAAGGGCAGGAACGCGAGGTCGTAGCCGCCGAAGAACAGGAGGACGAGGAAGGCCGAGCTGGTGGTGAGGTGGCTGTACTCGGCCATGAAGAAGAGGGCGAACCGCATCGAGGAGTACTCGGTGTGGTACCCGCCGACGAGTTCCTGCTCGCACTCGGCGTTGTCGAAGGGGGCGCGGTTGGCCTCGGCGAGGATGGCGATGAAGAAGACGAGGGCGGCCAGGGGCATGTGGAAGACGAGCCAGCCGTGGTCGTGCTGGAAGCGGGCGATGCGGTCGGGGAGGAGGGAGCCGACGACGAGCAGCACGCAGAGGAGGGCCAGGCCCATGGGGATCTCGTAGGAGATCATCTGGGCGGTGGCGCGGAGCGAGCCGAGGAAGGAGAACTTGTTGTTGCTGGCCCATCCGCCCAGCGTGACGCCGTAGACCCCGATGGCCCCCACGGCGAGGAGGTAGATGATGCCGACGCTGAGGTGGGCGCCGGTGACGTAGACGGGCCCCCCGGCGATGTGCCAGCCCACGAGCGGGATGGTGAAGTCGGGCATGGTCCAGACCCCGCCCCAGGGGATGATGATGAACCCGATCATGGCGGGCACGATGCAGATGGCGGGGGCGAGGGTGAAGAGGACCTTGTCGACGCGGGCGGGGGTGTAGTCCTCCTTGACGAAGAACTTGAGCCCGTCGGCCAGGGGCTGGCCCAGTCCGATGCATCCGCGCAGGAAGGAGAGCCAGGGCTGCCCGAAGTCGAAGCCGACGCGGTTGGGCCCCAGGCGGTCCTGGATGTACGCGGAGATCTTGCGTTCGAAGTAGACGAGGTAGGCCACGATCAACAGGACCACGTTGATCATCGCGGCGATGGTGATGGCGTTGACGATGACCTGACCGGTCAGGAAGCTGGGGCCGTCCATAGGCGGGACTGTAGAGGGGCGCGGGGGGGTATCCAAGCACCCCAGGGAAGGGACGGGGCGGCGCGATCGGGGCGGGCCCGGGCTAGTCCATGAGGCGCCGGGGCATGGTGGAGGAGACCAGGCGGATGGTGGGGGCCTCGAAGTTGACGCCGATCTTGGCGTCCTGGTAGTCGTTGGGGCGGATGGTGAGGTCGACGGTGGCGCGTTTGAGGCGCGGTCCCACGTCGTACTCGAGGATGAAGGAGGCCTCGGTGACGCCGGTGACGAGGGGTCGCTCGTCGGCGGCGGTCTGGGTGCCGTTGGTCAGGTCCACCTGGCGATACCAGAGCTCGTAGGGCCCGGCGGCGGCGGTGGCGGCGTCGCGCCGCTCGACGCGGACGACGCGCTGGTGCCCGGCGCCGTCGTCGCTGGCGACGAACTCGATGTAGGTGCTGGTGATGGGGTTCTGGGAGTGGTCGAGGACGTCGTTGGGGTAGGGCCCGAACTGCGTGCCGGTGCGGAGCATGGCCATGAGGCGGTTCATGACCATCCGGGACACGACGTGCGTGGAGGCCCCGTCGGTGGTGGCCTTGTAGCTCTTGAAGGAGGCGTCGAGGGCGGCCAGGGTGGCGGCCAGGAGCGTCCCCATGATCGTCAGGGAGATGAGGACCTCGATGAGGCTGAAGGCGCGCCCTGGCGCGGTGCGGGGCTGGTTCACAGCTTGCCCTCCCGGTAGGTGGACATGAGCGGGACGACCTGCATGGGGATCATGAGACCGTTGGGCAGGGCGATCTCGGGGTTGTAGTGGATGTTGATGGCGCCGTAGCCGTTGAAGTAGACGGGCGTGCCGGTGGTGGCGCCGGGGTCGGCGATCCCGTCGCCGTTGGTGTCGTAGCCGACGAGGCGTTGCCCGCCGGAGATGGGGAGGGTGTTGGGATCGGTGGACTCCTCGTCGCCGTCGTTGGAGCCGAAGTAGCCGAGGGTGACGTTGAAGTCGGCGGGATTCCCGACCGGGTTGCCCAGGGCGTCGCGGAGGGGGCCCTGGCCCAGCACGGGGTTGAAGGTCAGGAGGAGGGACCCATCGATGGAGGTGTTGCCGCGGACGTCGATGACGCCGGCGACGATGGCCCCGTGGAGCTGGACGTTCTGGGACTGGGGGCTGTTGAACATGCCCACGTCCACGGAGTACTGGGGGAGCATCATGGAGCTGGAGGCGATGAGCTGGGCGTCGACGGAGTCGGGGTTGAGCCCGGCGTCGTCGGGCTGGTCGGGATGGCGGTCGGTGAAGCGGGTGGAGCCGGTGAACTGGACCTTGTTGCGGACCGGGCAGTAGCTCGCGGGCGAATCGCTCACGACGGAGCCCACGAACAGGCAGTCGTGGAAGCGGAGGTTGTTGGAGAACGCCTTGGTGTCGGTGACCCGCTTGCCGGCGATCACCAGGGGGTCGGGAAGCTGGTCGTAGCCCAGCGTGATGGCGGCAACGTTGGCCGGGAGGTCGGCCTTGTCCAGGGGCGTGGTCGCCATGAGGATCATCTGATCGGGCGGGACGGCGGTGCTGGGGAGCATGTCGGGGTAGCTGCTCTCCCCGGCGGTGTCGCCGTAGATGGAGCGCGGGAAGGCGACCTTGGGGCGCGCGGTGGCGGCGTCCATGACGAGCTTGCCGTACTCACCCCAGAGGACGTGGTCGTTGGCGAGGGCGGCGCGGACGAAAGTCACGCCGACGAACGTGCAGTTGACGAAGTACCCGTTGTTGCCCGCCGGGATGGTCACGTCCTTGAACGTCATGTTCTCGTAGACGGGCCGGAAGTAGACGTCGGCGTAGGCGGGCGCGGCGTAGGGCATGCGCTCGAAGTAGGCGGTGGCGTGGTTGTCCGGAAGGCCGTCGAGGTTGGCGTCGGGATCGACGCGGAGGTAGCGTTTCACGCCGGTCCCGGCCGACTGCGTCTCCGTATAGGTGGGCAGCGCGGCGACCGAGATGCCCAGGTTGCTGGCCACCTGCTGGTCGAAGGTCTGTCCGTCGGCGGCGGACTGGAGGCTGTCGCGGGTGTTGACGAAGCTGGAGCCGTCGATGTTGGGCAGGGTGTCGGTACCGGCGGCGTACTGCTGGGCGGACTGCCCGTTGGTGGGCTTGTAGCCCCCGCGCAGGCGCTGGCTGATGTCGCCCTGGTCGGTGGCCCACTGGGACCGGGTGGCGCGGAAGCTCAGCCCGCCGTTGATCTTGGCGTACTGGTCCTTGTAGTCGATGTACCCGTCGATGTACCCGAGGACCTGGTCGCGGTTGGCGTTGGCCCCGCCGGAAGCCAGGGGATCGAAGTCCGCAAAGACCTCCCCCGTGTCCCAGCGTCCGTTGTGGTTGGCGTCGGTGTAGCCGTAGACGCCGTTGCGGTTGCGATCGGCGGAGGTGGAATCGACGAGGTAGGCCAGGGCCGGGTCCTGGGCGAACTCGACGCTGGAGTCTCCGGACCAGGGCAGGGCGAGGCGTCCGTCGTGGCTGGCGTCGAAGTGGTTGATGAAGGTGTCGAAATCGTCGACGAACGTGTCTCCGGTGACGTCGGTGAAGGCGTTGTCGGGCTGGCCGTCGCCGTTGAAGTCCTGGCTGTTGCTGGGGACGCCCTGGGTCTCGATGGGGTGCCGGACGCGCAGGCGGTTGTCCCCGTCGACGTCGTAGAGCTTGATGCCGGCGAAGAGCAGGTCGAGCTTCTGGTCGAGGACGGCGTCGAGCCCGTAGAAGTCGCTGCGGACGAGCATGGGATCGCCCTTGCCGGCCGAGGTCTGCGTGTAGGTGGACCCCAGGTCCCCGTCGATGTGGACGTTCTTGCCGACCATGACGCGGGTGGGGCTGACGATGGCGTTGTTGACGCGCTTGGACATGCGGAAGTCCTGCATGACCGTGCGGACGATGGGCTGCCCGTAGCGCTCGTAGCTGAAGTCGTACCCGCTCACGATCACGCGCACGTCCGTGCCGTTGGCGAGGGGCGCGTAGGTGACCTGGTAGCAGACCGGCGGGATGGTCCCGCCGTTGCGTGGCTCGATGGCGACGGCGGGCGTGTACAGCCAGTTGGAGGCGCGGTAGGTGGAGGTGCTGGCGCCGGCGACGGCGTTGCCGATGGTGGGGGTGCTCACGCCCACGTCAAGGACCAGGTCCTGGTCCTGCCCGTGGAGCTGGGCCAGGGCGGAGGCGAGCCCGGTGGGGGTGCCCAGGTCGAGGCGTCCCGTCTTGCTGGGCAGGACGTTGTACGTCCCCAGCGCGCCGAGGTTGCCGGTCCAGAAATTCCAGCCGAACGAGGCGTCCACGAGGCTCTGGGAGATCACGAATCGCTGGGAGGCGGCGCGGAGCCTGGCCTGGGCGACGCCCAGCCCGGTCTCGGCGGCGCCCTGGGCGCGCAGGACGCGCAGGTGCGTCGCGGCGGTGGTCAGGTTCCCCTTGCTGGCGATGGCCATGGCCGCCGCCAACGAGCCGAAGAGGATGAGGAACATCATGGAGAGGACGGCGGCGACGCCGCGCCGCGTCCGGGGAACGCGCCGGGGCGCGCCGGGGCGACGGTTCTTGGCGGGGATCCGAGGCAAACTGGTTGTACGCACCGCTGGTTCTCCCAATCCCTCACGCATCAGTTCGACACGACCCACTGGACGCGGGCCATCTCACGCGGGGCCGCGTCCGAGAGGCTCTGGAACGTCACGACCACCGTGACCCGGAGGGGGAAGCCCTCCACGGAGATGGCGGGCAACTGGGACGAGGCCGCCTGCGTGTAGTCGTGGTCGCGGACGGTGTTGAAGTTGTACGGGTCCACCTTCTCCACGGTGACCCGCTGGACCCAGCCCTCGAGGGAGACGGTGGCCCCGTTGCCATCGGTCACGAAGTTCCCGTCGGGGTCGATTGCGGGGATCACGTTCCCGAAGGCGTCGATGGGTCCGGGGAAGCTTCCCCCGACTCCCAGGACGGTCGCGTCGAGGTCGTCGATGTCGTCGATGTCCTGGGGGGTGACCTCGCCCGTCTCGCGTCCCCACCCCCGCAGAACGGCCGAGCCGCCCGAGCCCTCGACGTACAGCCCCGTCACGGGGTCGTGTCGAGGGAGGCGTCGGACCATCTCGCGGATCTCGTTGGCGAGGAGCATGCCGGTGCCGGCGTTGCTGGACCAGCTGTTGGTCCGGTTGAAGGCGGAGTGGGCGTCGATGAAGGCGAGGATGCCCACGCCGATGATGACCAGGGCCATCATGGTCTCCAGCAGCGTGAAGGCGCGCGGACGGCGCTTCGCACCCCGGGCCCGACGCCCCACGACCACGCCTGGCCGCTCGAGAGTTCGTACCATGACCATCCTCCGTTCGGCGTCCTCGCGCGGCGCCGACCCGAAGGCCTATCGGTCAGCGGACCACCTGACTCATCTTGAAGATGGGCAGGATGATGGCCATGGCGATGAATCCAACGACTGCACCCATCATGAGGATCATGATGGGCTCGATCATGGACGTGACGGCCTTGATCTGGTCCTTGAGCTGCTTCTGATAAAACGCGCTGACCTCGTCGAGGACCTCGCCCAGCTTACCGGACTCCTCGCCCGCGGCGATCATCTGGGTGACGGCCTTGGGGAGGACGTCGTCCTTGGACAGGGCCTGGGTGATCTTCTTGCCGGTCTTGACCATGGCGTGGGTGCGGCGCCACACCCCGCGGAAGATCTGGTTGCCCGAGATGTCGCCGGTGATGGCGAGCGTGTCGAGCATGGGCACGCCGGCGTTGATCAGCTGCCCCATGGTCTGCAGGGAGCGGTTGATGTAGAGGGAGCGGAACATGGTCTTCACCACCGGGATGGTGAGCTTCATCTTGTCGACCCAGAAGCTCCCGACCTCGGTGCGAATGAAGGCGTACACGCCCCCGCCCAGCCCGGCGACGGCCCCGAGCAGGATGTACCAGTTCTGCACCATGAACTTCGACAGGTTCATCAGGAACTTGGTCGCCCACGGGAGGATGTGCTCCTTGCCCTCGAACACGCCCGCGAACCGCGGGAGCACGAAGGTGAGCAGGAAGACCGTCACGGCGACGGCGAGCGAGCCGATGATGCCGGGGTAGATCGCCGCGCCCACCACCATCTTCTTGGTCTCGATCTGCTGCGAGATGTAGCCCGCGATGCGGTCGAGCATGCGGCTGAACGAGCCGGACATCTCCGACGCGCGCACCATGTTGACGTACAGCGGATTGAAGAGCTTGGGGTGCTTGGCGATGGCCTCGGAGAACTGCTTGCCGCCCTCGACGTCGGCCTTGAGCTTCATGATCACCCGGCGCCACGCCACGTGCGTGGTCTGCTCCCCGATGCCCTCCAGCGCGGAGCGGAGGTTGATGCCCGCGCGGACCATCACGGCCAGCTGCTGCGTGAACTCCAGGACGTGCTTCTGCCCGGGCTTGCCCGCGTTGAGCCGCTTGAACCTCTCGAAGAAGCTCCCGCCCGCGTCGTCGCCGCTCAGGGCCATCAGCGACAGGACGTGGGCGCCCTGGTTGCGCAGGAGCGTGGCGGCGGAGGTGGCGTTCTCGGCGGAGATGACCCCGCCCTGCACCTGCCCACTGGACGTCCGGACCTGGTAGCGGTAATTACCCATGCGTGTCCCCGCGATTCCTTACCCCGCCGCGCCGGCGAGCCTGTGTCCACTGCGTCCTCACGCCGCCAGCTGACGCTCGAGCTTGTCCGGGAAGGCCGCCTGAGCGATGGCGTCCTCGCGGCTGATGCGTCCGTTGAAGTACAGCTCGGCGATCGAGGCGTCCAGGCTGCTCATGCCGATGGCGCGGTTGGTCTCGATCACGTTGGGAATCTCGAACGTCCGGTTCTCGCGGATCAGGTTCCGGACCGCGGGCGT
>JBGAOG010000093.1:0-12901 GCA_044221985.1 Phycisphaerales bacterium | reverse complement strand
CTCGGTGCTGCTCGCCTCGCACCTGCACGAGACGACGCTCTTCCGCGAGATCGTGCAGCAAATGCGCGCCGATCCGACGGCCTGCGCCGCGGCGTACAACCAGGCCATCGCGGGCGTGCCTGGAATTCGCCCCCTCGACACGGGCGGAGACACCGAGCTGCCCCTGTGGAGGCTCGCGGGCCTGACGAGAAGGAGTGTGCACGCCTCGGACCTCCACGCACCTGCCCTTCGCCTGGCTCCCAAGGCGCTCCTGCTCACGCTCCTGCTGCGCCTGGGCGCGTGCGACCTCTTCGTGCACGGCACCGGCGCCGGCGGGCTGCACGAGGGCGAGGGGTACGACCGGGCCGCCGACGCCTGGGCGCGCCAGTGGTTGGGCCACTCCCTGGCGCCCATCGCCACCGCCAGCGCCACCCTGCGCCTGCCGCTGGGAACGGGCGCGATCGTCACCCACGCCGAGGCGGCCCGGGCCGCGTGGCGCGCCTGGCACGCGCGCCACGATCCCGCGATGCTGGAACTGGCCGACCTGGACCAGCGTCGACGACAGCTGGTCGCGGCGATCCGCGCGTCCCCGCGGCGGAGCCGGGCCCGCGCCGAGTCCTTCGCCGCCCTGCAGGGCGTGCTCGTCGAAGCCCGGGACCGCGGACGCGAGCGACTGGCGGAACTGGACGCCCACGCACGCCACGCCGCCCGGCGCGCCGGCGAGGATGTCGTTCGCGCCGACCGCACCTGGCCCTTCCCGCTGTACCCGCCGGAGATGCTGCGCCAGCTCAGCGATCGCGTGGCGCGAGAGTTCGCCCCGCTTCACCCGGAGGGCAAGCCATGACGCGCCGACGCGCGCTGCTCATCGTGCTCCTCCTCGGCGCCGCAACCTGCGCCCTCGCCGCCTGCGAGAAGCAGCCCACGCCCCCGGTCCCAACCCCCGGGGCACGCATCGACTCCCCGCGGATCGTGGCCCTCTCGCCCGCCCTGGGCGTCATCTTGCGTGACCTGGGGTTGGAACAACGAATCGTCGGGCGGCACGCGTGGGATCTCTGCCTGCCCGAGTCGCTGCCCATCTGCGGCGATCAGGCCGGGATCGACTACGAGGCCCTCCTCCGGGCCCGCCCCACCCACGTGGTGATCCAATGGGGCGCGCGAGAACGGCCCGCGCGCCTGACCGAACTGGCCGCCTCGCACCATTGGACGATCGTGCCCCTCGACCCGCTCTCGCTCGACCAGATCGCGGCGGCCGCACGGACGCTGGAGCGAGAGTTCGACGCGTGGATCGACGCCGGGCACAAGGGCGAGCACGGCGCCGCGGCACGCCTCGAGCGGGCGCTGGGAAGCCCCGATCCGGCTCTGGCCCGCGCCGGACGCGTGCTCCTGCTGACCAGCGCCGATCCCGCGACCGCCCTGGGTCCCGGCTCGTTCCACGCCGACGCCCTCTCGCGCCTGGGTGCCCTGCCCGCGCTGCGCGAGGGCGGAGCGTACCAGCGCCTCGAGGCCGAGGACGTGCTGCGCCTGGCGCCCGATGGGATCGTCCTGATCCAGCCGCGCGGGGCGCGGACCACGCCGGCGAAGCCCCGCAACCGGACGGCGGATTTCGACGCGCCGGACCTGAGGATGCGACTGGGGAAGCTCGCCGAGTTGAACATCCCGGCGGTGCGGAGCGGGTGCGTGGCGCTGATCGATGACCCTCTGTCGCTGACGCCGAGCACGGCGATGATCAGCGTCGCGGAGCGGCTGCGGGCGGTCCTGCTCGCGTGGGGAGCGAGAGACGGAAACCCCGGCGGCGCGGAGGCCCCGGGAACAGAAGGAATGGGAATCAAGTGAGCCGGTGAGCAGGAGCGCGGGTGGACCCGGCACGCGGGTCCCCTCACCGTTTTCGCCCCATGCCCTGCGCCCCGGGTGGTGGCCTGGTGCTTCCTGCGACGCTCCCGGGGCTTCTACGATGCCCGCCCATGAGCGTCCACGACCCCATCGCGATCCTCACACAGCGTTTCCAGGCGGGCATCGCCGCGGCGTTCCCGCAGGTGGGCGGGCAGGCCGATGCCCTGATCGCCCCGGCCAAGAACACGCAGCTCGGCGATTTCCAGTCCAACGCGGCGATGGGCCTGGGCAAGCGCCTGGACATGCCGCCCCGCGAGGTGGCCAGGGCGATCGTGGCGAAGGTGGACATCGCGGACCTGGCCGAGGCGCTGGGCGAGGCGTCGATCGCGGGGCCGGGGTTCATCAACATCAGGCTCCGCTCCGAAGCGCTGGGCGGGCTGCTCCAGAACATGGACGCGCCGGGCCTGGGCGTGGAGAAGGCGAGCACGCCCCAGACGGTGATCGTGGACCTGCTGGGCGTGAACCTGGCCAAGCAGATGCACGTGGGGCACCTGCGCAGCCCGATCATCGGCGACGCGATCGCGCGTACGCTCGAACGCCACGGGCACACCGTCATCCGCCAGAACCACGTCGGCGACTGGGGCCTCCCCATCGCGATGGTCACGGCTCGCATCATGCGCCTCTCGCGCCAGGGCAAGATCGACCTCAACGCCCTGACGCTCGACGACCTCGACCGCAACTCCCAGGCCGCCCAGGCCGAGTGCCAGCGCGACGCCGCGGGCCTGGAGGCGGCTCGCTCGTGGCACATGGGACCCAAGGCGATCGCCGAACTTGAGGCCCAGGTCTCCGGGGCGGAGGCGGCCTTCCTCGAGGCGCGGGAGACGCTGATCCGCCTCCAGGCCAAGGAGCCCGCCACCTATGCCGTCTGGCAGAGGATCGCGGACGTGACCATGTCGGTGTGCCTGGCGGTGGCCAGGCGACTGCACGTGGCGGTGGGCGACGAGCACTCGGCGGGTGAGAGCAGCTACGCGGACGAGCTCGCCGCCATGGTCGAGGACCTGACCAACCGCGGCATCGCGATCCCCGACCAGGGCGCGCTGGTGGTCAAGCTCGACGAAGCGCAGACGCCCTGGGCCTTGCTCTACGGCGCGATCCGCGAGCCGTGCCTGGTGCGCAAGACCGACGGCGGTTACCTGTACGCCACCACGGACATCTGCGCGGTGCGCCGACGCGTGCAGAAGCTGGGCGCCCAGCGCGTGGTCTACGTGATCGACGCGAGGCAGAACCTGCACCTGCGCCAGGTCTTCGCCAGCAGCCTCAAGGCCGGATACTCCGTCCACCCGACGACCAGGCAGCCCGCGATCCTGGAGCACGCCGCCTTCGGGTCCGTGCTGGGCGAGGACGGGCGCCCCTTTAAGACCCGCACCGGCGAGAGCGTCAACCTCCAGGCCCTCATCGACGAGGCCGTCGAGCGCGCGTACGCGGCCGTGAAGTCCCGCGCCGACGACGACGCCGCCAAGGGCGGCACGCGGGCCAGCGAGCAAGAACTCCGGGCGCGGGCGGAGGCCATCGGCGTGGCGGCGATGAAGTACGCCGACCTGTGCAACGACCGGGCCAAGGACTACGTCTTCTCGTTCGATCGGATGCTGGCGTTCGAGGGCAACACAGGCCCGTACCTGCTCTACGCGCTGGTGCGCATCCGCCAGATCTTCGCCAAGGCCAGGGAGCAGGGCGTCGCGTTTGAGCCGGCGAGGGCGGCGTTCAACGTGCGTGAGCCGGCGGAGAAGACGCTCGCCCTCGCGTTGCTCCGCTACCCCGCGGCCCTCGCTGGTGTCGCCGATTCCCTCGAGCCGCACAGGCTCTGCGGCTACCTCTACGACCTCGCCGCGGCGTTCAGCTCGTTCTACGACCAGTGCCCGGTGCTCAAGGCCCAGGACGCCACGCGCGCCACGCGCCTCAAGCTCTGCGATCTGACGGCGCGGGTGCTGGCGGACGGGCTGGACGTGCTGGGGCTGCCGGCGGTGGAGCGGATGTAAGGCCCCGGCCCGCATCCAACCCAGGACCCACACGAGAGCCCGCGCCGGATCCACCACCAGCACAATCACCGCGCCCGGCCACACCGCGACCCATCCTGGAAGAGAACCCCGACGCCGCGCATCCGTCGCCGACGTCGCGATACCTGCCGGATCGAACGCGGTGGCGCACTCGGGGCAACTGCGCCCGGTCACAACCGACGAGCGGGTAGCCGCGCCGACGCCAGAACGTCGAGGGATGGCAACGCGGAAAATTCCGGTGCGATTCGGGGCCGCCGGGCGCCGTCCCGGTCATCCTGACGCCCGGGATGCTGCTCACACGACCCGATCGTCCTTGGCGATCCCCAGCGCCGGCCGCACGTCCACCTGCACCAGCCCCGCCTTCTCCGCCTGCAGCTTCTTCGCCGACTCCGGATCCACGTAGTCGCTGTGGCATCCGGGCTTGGGAATCGGGGACGCCTTGGGCTCCATGCCGGCCGCCCCTTGCCCACCGCCCATCGCCCTCTTCGTCTTCGCCGCCAGCCTGTGGATCTCCTCCGGGCTCAGCACGCCGCGCTTGGCGAGAATCTCCTGCTGCTCGCTCGTGAGCGCCGCGCTCTTCACCGGCGCGCCGACTCTGCCGCCCGCGCCCACGCGCTCGAACCCCTCCGCCTTCCCGCTCGCGAACTCCTGGATCTCCTTGCTGATGCGGACGCTGCACCAGTCGTGCCCGCACATCGCGCAGAAGTCCGTGTCCACGTCCAGGTCCTCGTCGTGGTACGCCCGCGCCGTGTCCGGGTCGAAGCTCAGCTCGAAGTGCTTCTCCCAGTTCAACGCCGCCCGCGCCTTCGTCAGCTCATCGTCGCGATCCCGCGCCCCCGGGATCCCCAGCGCCACGTCCGCCGCGTGCGCCGCGATCTTGTACGCGATGCACCCCTGCTTCACGTCGTCCTTCTTGGGCAGACCCAGGTGCTCCTTGGGCGTCACGTAGCACAGCATGCTCGCCCCGTGGTACGCCATCGCCGTCGCCCCGATGCAGCTCGTGATGTGGTCGTACCCCGGGAACATGTCCGTCACCAGCGGCCCCAGCACATAGAACGGCGCCCCGTGGCAGATCGCCCGCTGCACCTTCGCGTTCCACTCGATCTGGTCGAACGGCACGTGCCCCGGCCCCTCGATCATCACCTGCACCCCGTGCCGCCACGCCCGCTCCGTCAGCTCCCCCAGCGTCTCCAGCTCCGCAATCTGCGCCGCGTCGCTCGCGTCCGCCAGCCCGCCCGGACGCAGCCCGTCCCCGATCGAGAACGTCACGTCGTACTGCCTCAGGATCCCGCAGATCTCGTCCCAGTGCGTGTACATCGGGTTCTCGGCGTTGTGCACCAGCATCCACTTGGCCAGCAGGCTCCCGCCGCGCGACACGATCCCGATCAGCCGGTTCTTCACGAACTTCAGGTGCCCGCGCCGCACCCCCGCGTGGATCGTGAAGTAATCCACGCCCTGCCGCGCCTGATGGTGCAGGCTCGCCTCGATCGTCTCCCAGTCCAGGTCCTCCAACCTCTTCCCGATGATCATCGAGTAGATCGGCACCGTCCCGATCGGCACCGGCGAATGCCGCACGATCGCCTCGCGGCACTCGTCGATGTTCCCCCCCGTCGACAGGTCCATCGCCGTGTCCGCGCCCCACCGGATCGCCCACTCCAGCTTCTCGATCTCCTCGTGCGTCCCGCTCGACACCGGCGACGCCCCCAGGTTGGCGTTGATCTTCGTCACGCACGCCCGCCCGATCCCCGTCGGGTCCAGCCGATGCCGGAGATGGTTCACGTTCGCCGGGATCACCATCCGCCCCGCCGCCACCTCGTCCCGCACCGCCTCCCCACCCAGCCCCGGGAACATCGCCTCGAAGTGCGCCTCCCGCTGCGCCACCCTCCGCATCTGCGGCGTCACCACCCCCAGCCGCGCCTGCTCCAGCTGCGTGATGGGCGTGAACCCCTTGGTGTAGATCACCCGGATCCGCTCGCCCCGCGCCGTCGTGAACTCCACGAACTGGTGCAGGTCCCCCAGGCAGTTCGGACACGCCCCGTTGCCCGCGCACCCCGAGTCCCCAACCCGGTGCATCCCCGCCCCGTGCTCCGCCTTCCCCAGGCTTACCACGCTCCACCCCGCCGGCAGGAAATCCCACGCCGTCTTCCCGCTCGCTGGCGGCATCCCCGGCGTATCCGGACTGGAAAACGCGAGCCGTCCGCCCACGTCGGGCGCATTCGCAAAGCTGCCCGGAGTGGTCACGTAGGGCGCAACGCCCGGATTCAGAGCGCCGTGGAGAGGCGCGCCATGGTGGTCGGGGGCTCGGTGCTGGGACGTCGCCATCTTCGCTTCCCTCCGCCGGTCCGAACCGGGTCAGGTTCCACGGGTGCTTCTCAGCGGCGAGGTAGGCACTAGGCACTGGACACCAGGCACTAGTGAAAGAGCCGGAAGGTCATGGAGGCCGCGCCCCGAGCGTTTCACTAGTCTAGGACATCCCCACCCCGCACTACTCTGCCCCCATGCCCAGCGCCATCGCCCTCATCCGCGGCATCAACGTCGGCGGCAAACACCGCCTCCCCATGCCCGCCCTCCGCGCCCTCTGCGAAGGCCTCGGCTGGCAGGACGTCGCCACCCTCATCCAGAGCGGCAACATCGCCTTCCGCGCCCCCCAACGCGCCCTCGCCTCCGCCGCCGCCAGCCTCGAATCCGCCATCGAAAGATCCCACGCCTTCCGCCCCGGCGTCATCGTCCGCTCCCTCCCCGAGCTTCGCGCGGCCCTTGCCGCCAGCCCCTTCGCCGCCATCCGTGCCCTCAACCCCAGCCACCTCCTCGTCATGTTCCTCGCCGCCGAGCCCGACGCGGCCGCGCGCCGGGCCCTCGCCGCCCTCAAGCCCGACCCCGAACGCCTCGCCCTCGTCGGACGCGAGATCCACCTCGCCTACCCCAACGGCATCGGCGCCTCCAAGTTCCCCTTCACGCTCGTCGAAAAGACCGTCAAGGTTCCCGGAACCTGCCGCAACTGGAACACGCTCACCCCGCCCCCGACCGCGACGCCAGCACCCGCGCCGTCTGCACGATCTGCCCGCAGTGGTACGCGGTGTGCGACAGCGACCGCGCCAGCGCCGACGCCAGCGAGATCGCGCGGCGCGTAAAGCGCAACCTCGCCTTGGGCGGCGCGTAGGAGACTCGGCCCCTGGCCCGCCCCTTCCTACCATGCCCCCCCCATTCCCGGCCCCACCCAACCGCCCACGCTGCTTGGCGCCTCGCTCCTTTCGCTCCTGTCCGCATGCCACCTGCCCACGCCCTTGCGGGATCTCCCCGACCCGCGTCTGGCCAGCGTCCACGCCGCCTACGCCCGCGGGGTCGAGTCCATGCGCGCCAGCACCAACGAGGACTGGTACAACGGATGGGCCGGCAACATCTGGTGCAACACCTGGGGCGGAAACCGGCGCGGGCTGTGCTACGAGTGGCAGGCTCGAACCTACGAGGCCGTGCGCGAGGCCGCCCCCGCCCAATGCCTCGACGCCGTCGGCATCATGCGCGATCGCGACCGCTCCAGCGAGCACCACGCGGTGCTCCTGTTCGCCCACGCAACGACCAGCGGCCCCCAACTGCTCGACGCCCCGCCCCCGCGCCCGGCCTGGGTGCTCGACCCCTGGCGGTACGGGCACGCCGACATCTTCACCCTCGACGAGTGGCTCGGCCCGCGCTCGTCCTGGGAGGGGCGCATCGAGTTCGAGAACCTCGAAGCCGAGTTCCAGGCGCGCCAGAGCGCCCCCTGAAACCCCTCCGCCCCATCGCTCGCCCCCGCGGGCC
This sequence comes from Phycisphaerales bacterium, assembly GCA_044221985.1. GTDB lineage: Bacteria > Planctomycetota > Phycisphaerae > Phycisphaerales > UBA1924. The sequence continues at coordinate 5,243 of JBGAOG010000093.1, read as the reverse complement.
GGGCCTCTTCACCTGAACATCTTCAACTGCTCGCCCTCGATCACGCTCTCCTCCACGACCGGATGGGCCGGGTCGAGCCGGTAGTCGCCGCTGTAGCACGCCGTGCAGTAGTGCTCGCCCGGGCGTTGCATCGCGCCCAGCAGCCCCTCCAGCGAGAGGTACGCCAGCGAGTCCACGCCCAGGAACGCGCGGATCTCCTCCACGCTCCGCCCCGTGGCAATCAGCTGGCTCGGGTCGGCGAAGTCCACCCCGAAATAGCACGGGTGCCGGATCGGCGGGCAGCTGATCCGCAGGTGGATCTCCCTCGCCCCCGCCGACCGCAGCTGGTCCATCTTCGCCCGCGTCGTCGTCCCGCGCACGATCGAGTCGTCCACGATCACCAGCCGCTTGCCCCGCACCAGCTCCGAGATGATGTTCAGCTTCAGCCGCACCGCCGCCACCCGGCCCTGCTGCGTCGGCTTGATGAACGTGCGCCCCACGTACCGGTTGGGCACGATCGCCTCGCGATACGCCACCGCGCTGGCCCGCGAGTACCCCAGGGCGCACGACCGCCCCGAGTCGGGCATGGGGACGACGCAATCGCACCCCGCCGGCGGCGGCGCCTCGCCCGCCAGCGCCTCGCCCAGTCGCTCGCGCGTCGCCTGCACGTTCTGCCCGAAGACCACGCTCGCCGGGTTGGCGAAGTAGACGTGCTCGAACACGCAGTACGCCGGACGCGGCGCGATCTCCGCGAACCGGCGCGATCCCACCCCCGCGTTGTTCAGCGTCACGATCTCGCCCGGCTCCACCTCACGCACCAGCTCCGCGCCGATCACGTCCAGCGCCACCGTCTCGCTGGCCACCACCGCCGCCCCGTCGGGCAATCGCCCCAGCACCAGGGGCCTCCACCCCCACGGGTCCCGCGCCGCCTCGATCCGATCCGGATGCAGCAGCACCAGCGAGAACGCGCCCTGCAAGCGGCGCAGCGTCGCCGCCAGGGGATCGTGCGCCTGCTGCTGGGCCGGATTGGCCAGCAGGTGCACGATCGCCTCCGTGTCGCTGGTGGTCTGGAAGATGTGCCCCGCCTGCTCGAACCGCTGCCGCAGCAGGTCGTTGTTGATCAAGTTCCCGTTGTGCGCGATGGCCACCTGCCCACCGGTGTAATTCAGCATGATCGGCTGCGCGTTGCACGCCACCGATCCCCCCGCCGTCGAGTACCGGTTGTGCCCCACCGCCGCCCGCGGAGCCATCGCCTCGAGCCTGTCGATCGTCTCGGCGTCAAAGACCTCCGGCACCAGGCCCATGCCCGTGATGCCCGTGAGCACCTCCCCGTCGCTGACGCAGATCCCGCAGCTCTCCTGCCCGCGGTGCTGCTGCGCGTACAGGCCCAGGTACGTCTGGCGCGCCGCGTCCGCCCGCCCCCACACCCCGAAGACCGCGCACTTCTCCTTCTTCTCGTACGCCCTCGCAGGCCCCTCGGAATCACCCGGCAGGACCGGCAGCGAGATCGGCTTGGGCTGTGGCGGCATCGGCTTCCTCGACGGCTCGGCGGCGCGGGAGTCTATGCGACGCCGCTCCGCTCTGGGCGCATGCACCCGGCTTCTATACTGCCCGCATGTCGGCCTTCGACGCCAAGCTCGCGCAGGCCCAGGCCCTGGCCAACGCCGGACAGTGGGCCCAAGCCCAGGCCGTCGGACAACGCCTGGTCCAGGCCGCCCCCAGCGATCCTCGGGTCACCTTCCTCATGGCCCAGATCCTCGAGCGCGTCAACCAGCTCGCCAAGGCCCTGTTCTTCGCCGAGAAATCGGCCCAGCTCCTCCCGCGCGACGCCGTGGTGCGCGCACGCCTCGCGTACCTCCTCCTGGCCTCCGGAAAGACCGATCACGCCGAGAAGGCCGCCCGCGCCGCCATCGACCTCGATCCTCGCGCCCCCGGCCCCCGCTGCGTCCTGGCCGCTGTCCTCTCCCGACTGGGGCGCGAGGTCGAGGCCGCCCAAGCCTGCCGCATCGACGGCCAGGTCCCCCTCGACGACCCTTCCCTCGCCCTCAACGCCGCCGCCCTCACCATCGCGGGCGCTCAGCCCGCGGAAGGCCTCGACCTCTACCGCCGCGCGCACGCACGCCACCCCGACGACCTCGCCCTGGCCGACGGGCTCTGCAACGCCTTGAACTTCGCCCCCGGCGTGACGCGCGAAGAGGTCGCGGCGGCCCACCGGTCGTACGGGCGCCTCCTCGAATCGCGCTCCGTCGCCCCGCGCCCGGCCCTCCGCGACCCCGATCCCGAGCGAGCCATCCGCCTGGGCATCGTCTCGCCCGACCTGCACGCCCACCCCGTCGGGCGCTACATGCTCCCCCTCCTGCGCCACCACGATCGTGCCCGCCTCGAGATCGCCGTCTTCGACACGGGCGTGCGGGACCAGAGCGCCGCCCGCGACGAGCTCCGCGCCCACGCCGCGGGCTGGATCAACGTCGGTGCCATCCTCTGGCCCGAGTTCGCCGACCTGGTCCGCACGGAGCGCATCGACGTGCTCCTCGAACTTTCCGGGCACACACGCTGGCAATGCCTCGAACTCCTCCCCCTCCGTCCCGCGCCCATCCAGGCGACCTACCTGGGCTACCCCGGTTCCACCGGCCTCACGTGCGTGGACTACCGCGTCGTCGACTCGCACACCGACCCCGCGCCCTGGGCCGACGCCCTGGCCACCGAACGCCTCGCCCGCCTCGACCCCTGCTTCCTGTGCTACGTCCCGCCCGACGACGCGCCCGCGCCCGCCGACCCGCCCTGCCTGCGCGCCGGGCACGTCACCTTCGGATCGTTCAACGCGGCACAGAAGATCAACGCGCCGCTGCTCGCCCTCTGGGCCCGCGTGCTCCACGCCGTGCCCCGCTCGCGTCTCCTGCTCAAGGCGATGGCCTTCGCCGAGGCCGCCCTGCGCGAGCGCGTCGCCGCCCTCGCCCTGGCCCAGGGCATCGCTCCAGATCGCCTCTCGATCCTCGCGCCCCAGGGCGACCCCAAGGACCACCTCGCCCAGTACGCCGCCATCGACATCGCCCTCGACCCCCACCCCTACAACGGCACCACCACCACGTGCGAAGCCCTGAGCATGGGCGTTCCCGTGGTCTGCCTCGCCGGGGATCGACACGCCTCGCGCGTCGGATGCTCGCTCCTCCACGCCGCCGGCCTGCCCGAGTGGGTGGCCCGCGACGAGGACGAGTACGTGCTCCACGCCGCCAACCTGGCCCGAAGCCCCGACCGCCTCTCCGCGCTCCGCCGCGAATTGCGCCCGCGCCTGCTCGCCTCCTCATTAGGGGACGCCCCCGCCTTCGCCCGCCGGTTCGAGGCGATGGTGCGCGGGTGGTGGCGCGAGGCCGCCCGGGGCTCCCTGGGCAGCGGTTGACCCTCCCCCCCAGCCCTCCTTTAATGGTCCCCTTCCCGGACGGGCGAAAGCCCCTCCCGGAGCACAATCCTGTTGGGCAAGCGTTTGCCCGGATCATCACGTCGGACCCGTAGTCACGGGCCACCGACAGATCGCCCGCTCTGGCGGGCACCCCGGCCTGGATGCAGGACCGGGAGACGGAGGTACGCCATGGCTCGGTATACCGGTCCCAAGGTCAAGTTGTCCCGTCGCGTCGGCGTCCCCATCGCCGACAACCCCAAGCACACGTCCAAGCGCGACCTCACGTTCCCCGGCATGCACGGGTACCGCGGACGCCGCCTGCGCGACTACGGCATCCGCCTCAACGAGAAGCAGAAGGTCAAGCTCCACTACTGCGTGCAGGAGGCCCAGTTCCGGCGCTTCGTCGACGAGGCCACCCGCAAGCCCGGCAACACCGGCGACCTGCTCATGCAGCTCCTCGAACGCCGCCTCGACAACGTCGTCCGGCGCGCCGGGCTGGGGCGCAGCATCTGGGCCACGCGCCAGATGGTCGTCCACGGCAACGTCCTCGTCAACGGTCGCAAGTGCGATCGCCCCAGCGCCATCGTCAACGTCGGCGACACCATCACCTTCAAGCCCAAGGGCCAGAAGCTGGCCAAGGAGGCCATGGAGTCCATGGCCGGGCACGAGGTCCCCGGCTGGATGGAGCTCACGCCCGCATCCATGACGCTCAAGGTCGTCGCCCTGCCCACCGTCGACCAGATCCCCTTCGACATCAACGCCAACCTCATCATCGAGTTCTACCGCTGATACGCCGCCCAGCGAGCGCGCAGCGTCGCCCCCCCACCGGGGGCGCCGCTCCGTGCCGCCCCGGCGTTGACGCCCGCGCCTCGACCCTCGAGGGATCGCTCCCATGACCAAAACCCTGCGCAAGTACCAGAAGTGGATCCTTGTCGTCGGCGGCAGCCTGCTGATGGTTACGTTCCTGGTCTCCGGGCCCATGGGCAGCTTCGGCCGCGACCCCTCGTCGCGCACCTACGCCACGCTGGGCAAGAAGGACGTCACCGGCGGCGACTACGACATCGCCCGTTCGCACTACGACTCGCTCCGCGAGGCCGCCCGCCCCTTCGTGCTCGCCCTGGGGATCGAGAACTCCGACCACTGGTTCCTGCTCCTGCACGAGGCCCGCGCCGGCGGCTTCGTCGGGCATGCCGGTGATGGACGAGACTTCATCCCCGAGCTGGCCGAGGCCTGCGTCGAGGTCATCGAGGCCGGCGACATGCGCACCCGCTTCGAGCTGATGCAGAAGCCCGACCTGCGCAAGGAGTATGTCAACTCCTTCGTCCAGCGCCTCGAAGCCAGCGGAGCCCGCGACCGCCACAGCATCGCCCACACCCGCGAGGGCTTCGAGATCGCCCTCGCCGAGCTGCGCGGGATCTACCGCATGTTCTCCGCCGATGCCGGCGCGGTGCGACTCAGCGAGCGGGCCGCCCGCGCCGCACTCGCCGAGCGGTTCGCCGGCGCCACCGTCGATGCCGTCGTCCTCGACGCCGACGCACTCGCCAGCGCCTCCCCGGCCCCCTCGCCCGAGCAGCTCCAGCAGCACTTCGAGGCCCACCGCGACAAGAAGCCCGCCGACGCGCCCGACGGCATCGGCTACGTCCTGCCCCAGCGCGTCAGGATCGAGTGGCTCACCATCGACCGCGACGCCACCACCCGGGCCCTCAAGCTCGACCCCGTCGAGGTCCGCAAACGCTACATGCAGAACCGCGAGACCTTCAAGGGCGAGTTCGAGGCCGAGCGCGCCGGCGTCGAGAAGGCCATGACCACCGAGCTGGTCGACCGCGTCATCGCCGAGGCCGATCGCTCCATCCGCGCCCAGGTCGCC
>JBGAOG010000092.1:0-13024 GCA_044221985.1 Phycisphaerales bacterium | reverse complement strand
CCCCCAGCGATCACTTGCCGAGGATCTGGGTACCGGTGGGCGTGGACGACCGGCCGACCTGGGTCTTGCGGTCGTCGGTGCCGAAGTGCTTGCCCGACGTCTGGCCGATCGGCTTGATCTTCGTGTTGCCCTTGGCGGCGCTGGTGGCGCGTTCGTGCTTGTAGAACAGCTCCGCCACCGCCTTGCCGCACTGCTCCGCCAGCGCGATCTGCACGGCCTGGGCCTGCGTGAGCGTCTCGATGCTCTTCCCCGCCGCGGGACGATGGCGGGCCGCGAACGCGTACCCCTCGGGCTCGCCGGGCCAGAGGCGGGGCTCGTCCCTGGTCACATCCAGCACGCGCACGCGCATGGCCGACTCGAGGATCAGCTCCTGCCCCGCCGAAGCGCCCGTCGCCGGCGCACCGAACGAGTCCACGCTCACGCACACCACGACGTCCGCCTTCACCGCCCGCCCGATCTCCGTGACCGACAGCACGTTGCCCTCGCGGTCGCCCGCCATTGCCGCGTACGCCCCGCGGCAATCGATCACCCTCGTCAGCACGCGCTGTTTGAGCAGGACCTCCTGGGCCCCCGTGGCGATCGTCTCGCGCAGGCGAGGACGCGGCAGCGCGTTGAGCCGGTCGTCCACGAGGATCAGCGTGGGACGGTCCTTGTCCAGCTTGAAGACGGCGGCGTCCTTGGGCGGGCCCTCCACCATGTAGATCGCCGGGCCCAGGATGTTGCACGAGCCCAGCAGCGGGCAGGCCATCAGCCCCATCACCAGCATCACGCGCCGCATGGCTAGTACTCCGGGTAGTACGGCTCTTCGTGCTTGTAGAACAGCCAGCTCGCCCGGTCCGTGAACCGCGCGATCAGCGTCGACGCCACGATGTTGGCGACCATGTCCTCGGCGCTCGACCCCTGCTTGTCGGGGAACTTCACGCTCACGATCTGCTCGTACGAGAGCGCGTCGGGCGTGATCGAGTCCAGCTCCGCCACGCCCACGATCCCCGTCGCCACCCCGTTCCACTCGTACTTGTTCCCCGGGTCGATCAGGCGGAACTCCTGGAGCTCGACGAACACCAGCCGCTCCACCCCGCCCAGCTCCTTGCCCAGCTCCGTGAACGCCATCCCCTGCCAGCCGGGATGGTTGTACGTGTACCGCTGCACGTCCGCCGCCGGCACCACCCCGCTGGCCCCGGCATGGGCGGCCAATCGCTCGGTGATTCGCGCCAGCAGCTCGTCGGTCACCCCGGGGTGCTCGCCGTCGATCGCCCGCCCCGCGGAGATCACCACCGCGAACGCCTTGCCCTTGAGCTGGTCGCACTTGGGGTCGATCGAATGGGTGGAGGTCCGCTTGTAATTCTCGGCGATCACCCCGCCGATGCCCATGATGTTGCACCCGCCCGCCAGGAGGGCGCAGGACAGGCCCAGCAGGGCGACCAGTGTGCGACGTGCCATCGAGTGCTCCGGCGGGCCCCGCCTGCCCGCAGCCAGAGCCAAGCATAGGACCACCAGAATCGCGCGGGCCTGGCACCCGCCCTCGTAGTAGGCCGGGAAGTACAGCAGATCGTTGATGTCAACACCGCCGTCGGGGATGCCGGACAACGCACGCAGCTACGACAAGCAGGGCCGTCGCGGTGCCCGGCGCTGGAACGCTGGATGCCAAACGAATGCCCGCAAGCCCGAACGTCGCACTTCCGGGAAGCGAGTTGCCGTCGATCAGGTCTTCTCCTCCAGCAATGCTCCTGATCCTGCTCCCTCGCGTGATGCGGTATTCGCTTCCGGACATTGCCTCCTCCGTCCATTCGCGTGCGCCGCCAGACACATCCAGGAGTCCCCAAGGGCTTTGGGCAGCGGGATAGGACCCAACGGGTAACTCGGGATAGAGACTCGACGAGATTCCCGGGTCTGCGCTTGTCTGTGCGCCCGTCCCGGGAAGTCCGCCGATCGGCGGTTGGCCGCTGGAGATCGGGTAACGCCAGTAGCCGCCCTGCCCCTGCCCGTAGCGATTCGGGTCGTAGTAACCGCCCTTGGTCCATTCGTCCCGCGTCGGGAGCCAGAACATCGCCCCGGGGCTGTGGGCGAGCTGATCGTTGAAACTACCGTCGGGGTTCTGCGTGAACGTGGCCACGTCGTACGCGCCCGTTTCGAACGCGGAGAGCGTGGTTCCCTTGTTATTCGATAGCCAATTGCAGAGCCGTGCGCCATACCGCCAGCCGACGTTCGCCGGCCACTGCGCCGTCGCGGGGTCGTACACGTACCCTCCGGCACCATCGGGCACGATCCACGGGCTCGTGAACTCTTCCGCGGACGATCCGCCACCGGGCGCGACACGCGCGTAGGCCACCACGAACTCGTACCACTGGGACACGGTGACCTCGGTCGCCGTCAGGCGGTACTCGTACGGCACGGCGCCAAGGCGCAACGTGGGGTTGTTCACCACCTCGGACAGATTGGTGGCCCTGTTGCCGGCCGCCCCAACCGTGCGCCATTGGAAGTCGTAGTCGGGCGGCCCCTGAGCACCAGCGCGCCCAGCCAGCGCGCAAGTCACCCCCACCACCACCCACCCCCAACCCCATCGAAACACGAACATCGCTCGCCGCATAGGTGCGCCTCCAGGCCTTCACCCAGAAGCATGCGCCATGATCCGAGATGTGCAACCCAATGCACCGACAATTCTCGGGATTCTGACGCGCCCACCTTCTGGTGGCCGCTTGCCGGGTCAGCGCTTCCCCGGCACGCCGATGTCCTCGTCCCACAGCCCTGGGTTCTTCTTGATGAACTCGCGCATGAGTTCCACGCACCTCGCGTCGTTCATCAGCACGATCTGCACGCCTTCCTTCTTCAGCCAGTCCTCGCGACCCAGGAACGTCGCGTGCTCGCCGATCACCACGCGCGGGATGCGGTGCAGAACGGCCGTGCCCGTGCACATCGCGCAGGGCGAGAGCGTGCTGGCGAGGGTGAGCGTGTGCCAGTCGCGCCGGCGTCCGGCATTGCGGATGCACACCGTCTCGGCGTGGGCGGTCGGGTCGTCCGTCTGCACGCGGAGGTTGTGCCCCAGCGCGACGATGACGCCGTCGGCGTCCATGAGCGCCGAGCCGATGGGGATCCCGCCCTCGGAGCGGCTCTTGAGGGCCTGGGCGTGGGCGGCGTCGAGGGCGACGCGGTCGAGCTCGCGGCGCGAGAGATTCGTGCGGACGTGGGCGGTGGTGGACTTGCGGGGCATGGGGGAGGGTAAGGCGGAAGGAAGGCAAGGAGACGCGAGAACGGGAGACATCGAATGGGGAATCCGGGGCGTTGGTGCTTCTTGTCTCCAAGTCTCCTTGTCTGATGTCTCCTTGTCTCGCTTCGTGGTATGCTCTCCCCATGGTCGAGGCGCTGCACAGCCGCACGATGGAGACGCCGCTGGGCGCGATGCGCCTGGTGGCGGGCGAGCGGGGCGTTCGCGCGTGCGACTTTGTGGATGCGCCCGATCGCCCGGCGCACGCGCTGGCCGCGAACATCGAGGCCGCCCCCCCGGACGGCCCGGCTCCCGCGACGGGCCCGAGCTCTCGCGGCGCCGATGGTCCGGGGCTCGATGCCCTCGACCAGCTCGAGCACGAGCTGGCGGCCTACTTCGCGGGCACGCTGCGCGAATTTCACGTCCCCCTCGACCTGCACGGCACGATCTTCCAGCGCCGCGTCTGGGGCGAGCTGCTCAAGATCCCCTCGGGCAAGACGATCTCCTACGCCACGCTGGCGCGGCGCACGGGCGACGGGCACGCCGTCCGCGCCGTAGGCGGCGCCAACGGCGCCAACCCCGTCGCGATCCTCGTCCCCTGCCATCGCGTGATCGCCAGCGACGGCACGCTGGGCGGCTATGGCGGCGGGGTCGAGCGCAAGCGCTGGCTGCTCCGCCACGAGGGCGCGCTGGGCAAGCGCCTGATGGGTTGAGCGGCGGTCGAGGGGCGCGTTACGGAGGGCCTACCGCGGCGAGTTCACCCAGCCGTACTCGTTGGCCGCGGACTGGTAGAGGTTGAACGTCCGCGTGCCGGCGTGCAACTGGAGGTGCAGCGCCTTGAGGTCCTGCGGCTCTTCCAGGTTGTCGCGCGCGCCCTTGGGGCTTTGGAACGTTGAGACCGACCCGTCCATGAAGGAGATGTTGGATTTGCGTCCGTGGCGCGTGGTCCACTGGTCGTTCCACGCGAAGGACCCGTCGTCGTAGGACATGTTGTAGAACAGCTCGTCCTCCTCGATCAACAGCGGCACGCCCTTGAGGTACACGGGACCCGCCGGGGCGCCCGGCGCGAGCGGAGCCATGTACGACACCCGCCACGGAACATCGGGCCGGGCGCCGGCCATGCGGATGATCATGGTGTAGTCGAACCAGCGGTTGCGGCGCTTGCCCGTGGGGCAGGTCAGGATCGCGTCGCTGGCCAGGTAGTCGCGCAGCACGGACGTCTCGATCGGATGGCGGAAGGTCGCGGGCGCGCCGGTGTAGCGAGCGTTGTTGCGTCCGGACCAGTCCTGGTTGATCGCCCCCTGCCAGTACGCGCCGGGGATGCACCTGTAATCGCCCGCGTAGAACAGCATGCACGCCTGGATCTGGCGCACGTTCGAGAGGCACACCACGGCCCGCCCCGCCTCGCGGCTCTTGCCCAGCGCCGGCAGCAGCAGCCCGATCAGCAGCGCGATCACCGCGATCACCACGAGCAGCTCGATGAGTGTGAAGGCGCGCCGGGATGGAGCGGCGACCAGGTGCATTCGGCCCCCAACCTACCCCATCGGGCCCGGCTCCACAAGCCCCCCACGCCCCATTCCGACCCCCTCCGGGGCCAATCCACTGCCCGGGGGCGGTTATGGTTCCTCGCCGCCCGACCCCTCGCCGCGCCTTCTGGAGAGCCCTTATGGACCGTTCCACCATCGAGCACTACGCCGCCGGCGCCCCAAGGCTCCGCACCGCCATCGCGGGCCTGACGCGCGAACAGCTCACCGCCTTTCCCATCCCCGGCGCCTGGAGCATCGCCCAGATCGCCGTGCACATCTGGGACAGCGACGCGGCGGCCACGCATCGCATGAAGCGCATCGCCGCCGAGGAGGCGCCGCTCATCATCGCGTACGACGAGTCGGCCTTCGCGCGCACGCTGGCCTACCACGACATGGACCTGCCCCGCGTGTGCGCTCTCTTCGAGCTCAACCGCGAGCACACGGCCGAGATGCTGCGCCTGCTCCCCGACGAGGCCTTCGAGCGCAAGGGCGTGCACAACCAGCGGGGCATCGTCACGCTGGGTGGCATGGTCGAGGGCTACGTCGAGCACCTCGCGCACCATCTGCGGTTCATCGAGAGGAAGCGGGAGATGGTGACGGCGCGGTAGCCGCCCGTGGGCCCCCGGGGATGGCGAACCGGAAGCAACCTGGAGGGGCGGGGGCGGCGAGGCGTGTGCGCGGGCGGGTCTACGGGGCGCCATCGAAGGGCGCGCGGTCTAGCACCCGCCTTCGTAGTGCGCTACGAAGTACAGCAGGTCGTCGATCGTGACCGCGCCGTCGCGGACGCCGCTGCCGCTCCCGTCGTCGAGGTCCGCGGGGCAGGTCGAGAGGATCGTGCCCTCGACGCGCAGGGCGGTGGGGTCGGAGGAGATCATGGCCCCGGTGTCGCGCCGCCAGCTGAACGACGCCTCCCCGCCCGGGGCCCGGCTTCACTTCCCAGACTTGGACCGGTCGTCCTTGGAGTCGTCCGACTTCTTGGATGGTCCCGTGGGCCCCAGTTCTTCGATGAAGATCCGGCGTTGGTCCCACGTCAGCTCCTTCCAGACTCGCGCGCCGAGGAGGCGCCGTTGCTCGGGCGTGGGGGCCTTGCCCAGCGTCTTCTGGGCGTAGTCGGTGAAGATGTTGCGCAGCTTCGTCTCCTGCTGCCCCGTCGCGTTGAGGCGTTTGAGGAACTCGTCGACCTCCTTGGCCCCCGACGCGATCCGGCGCTCGTACGACCGCTTGATCTCCTGCCCGAACGCCACCAATCCCTCGCGGGTCGTCACCTCCAATGGCCTGGCCTTGCCGCCGCGGTCCTTCTGCTCGCCCACGCCCTCGGCGATGATCGCTTCCCAGTAGACGCGCACCAGGTTCTGGAACTTCTTCGCGTTCTCCGGCGTCAGAACGCCGGCGATCTCGTCGCGCAACTTGGGACGGTCACGCAGCGGACGGATGGTGTTCATGAACAACTGGAGCAGGCGGATCTGCTCGCCCTTGTTGTTCTGTTGGAACGCCGCCTGCATCTCCAGCAGGAGCGTCACGTTCTCTCCCACGGCCTTGTCGAGGATCGCCTGGCGCTCGGCGATGATCGCGTCGGCTTCGGCACGCTCCTTCGTGCTCAGGATGATCTTCTCGAGCGCGGCCTCCTCGGGCGTGATATCGAGGCGCCGGACCTTGCCGGACATGTCCCTCTCCACCAGCCCGACAGCGGTGGGCGCGTGGACTTTGGGGCCGGCCAAGGGCGCGTCGGGCGCGCCCGCGGCTTGGGGATCCGCGGGTTGGGCGCGGGCCGCCGCGACGGACAGCCCGAGGCACAACGCGCACGCCAATGGGGCGAGGATCATGGAGACCTCCTTCCAGGACATTGTTCGCCACCGGGGGACCTGGATTGCGTCCCGCGGCGGCCGGGTTATCGACCCTTCGCCGTTGCTGCCGCCGGCAGCCCCGAAGGCCGCGGATTGATTCGAAAAAACACCGAGCCCGGTGCGCCATGAACATTCGGCTTCTGGTAGCATGGGACGAGCCGCTCGCGGGATTTCGTTTTTCACGAAGGGTTGGCCATGCGTCCATGCCGTCGTCTTGCTCGCGTTGACTCCGTGTCGAGGTCACGGGCCTTGGTTGTCACGGCGGGGTTGGTGGGCGGCGCGGGCGTCGCCCTCGCCCAGCCCGTCATCCTGGAAACCCGCGATGTCAAGCCCGATTGGTCCGTCACCGCGCCGCGTCTGGGTTCGACGCGCGGGCCGGGGTACGTCCAGGTGAACGTGGGGGCCAACCAGGCGAACATCGTCGGCGACGCGGGCAACGAGTGCTCGCTGGCCGTCGATCCGCGTGCCCCGCTGCGCATGGTCGTGGGCTGGCGGCAGTTCAACACCATCGCGAGCAACTTCCGCGAGGCGGGGATGGCGTGGACGAACGATGGCGGGCGGACGTGGCACAAGAGCACGCTCGACGCGGGCACCTTCCGGAGCGACCCGGTCGTCCGCGCCAACGCCGACGGGACGATCTTCTATCACATGCTCTGGACCGACACTGTCAACACCTTCACCGAGCACGTCGCTCGCAGCACCGACGCCGGGCGTACGTGGTCCGCGCCGGCGTTCTGCTACGGTGGGGACAAGCTCTGGTCCGTCATCGACAAGACCACCGGGCCCGGTCGCGGGTTCATCTACCAGTGGTGGAACACCGCCGGCAACAACTATTACCCCGGGCAGTTCAACCGCTCGACCGACGGCGGGCTCACGTTCTCCTCGCCCGTTGCCCTGTCCACGCAGATCGTCTTCGGCACCATGGCCATCGGGCCCGACGGCGAGGTGTACCTCGGCGGCTCGCGCGTGCTCAGGAGCACCAACGCCAGCAACGCCGCCGCGACGCCCACCTTCTCCACCCTGACCGCCACCAACCCGCTGGGTGCCGGGGTCATGATCGGCACCAGCACCAGCCCCAACCCCGCCGGGCTCCTGGGGCAGGTGAACATCGCCGTGGACACGTCCGACGGCCCGCGGCGCGGGTGGGTGTACCTCCTCGCGTCCGTCCCCGGCGGCGGGGGTGATCCGCTCGACGTGCGGTTCTCTCGCTCGACCAACGGCGGCTCGGCCTGGTCGCCGTTCGTCCGCGTGAACACCGACCCGGCCAACGCCAACTCCTGGCAGTGGTTCGGGACGATGTCCATCGCGCCCAACGGCCGCCTGGACGTGGTCTGGAACGACACGAGCGAGTCCCACAACGCCCGCCTCAGCCGCCTCTACTACACCAGCTCCAGCGACGGGGGCGTCACCTGGGCCGTCCCCCAGCCCGTCACCCCCACCTGGGACTCGTGGCTGGGCTGGCCCCAGCAGAACAAGATCGGCGACTACTACGACATGGAGTCCGACAACCTCGGCGCCGACCTCGTCTTCGCCGCCACGCTCAACGGGGAGCAGGACGTCTACCACATGCGGCTGGGCCCGCGCGATTGCGATCGCGACGGCATCGCCGACGACGCGGCCATTGCCGCCGACCCGGGGCTCGACTGCAACCTCAACGCGATCCCCGACCGCTGCGAGGTCGCCGCCGGGACCTTGCGTGACGCCAACCACGACGGCGTTCCGGACATCTGCTCCTGCCCGGGGGACCTCGACGACGGCGCCGGGCTGGGCAACCCCGACGGGGGGACGGACATCAACGACCTGCTGTACTTCCTGGCCCAGTACGAGGCCGGGAACATCGCCGCCGATTTGGACGACGGGAGCGGCACCGGGACGCTCGACGGCGGGGTGGACCTGAGCGACCTGCTGTTCTTCCTCGTGCATTACGAGGGCGGATGTTGACGTTCCAACACCACCTCGCGCGTCGGCACGCGGCTTGAGGTTGCCCCACGCGGAGCGCGGGGGTGCCCAGGAGCGAAGTGGCGCTGCAAGGTGGAACCGGCCCGCTGGAGCGAATCTGGCGGCGGTGCCTACTCGCCCACCCCCAGGTCGCGCTTGGTGAACAGCGCGTCAAATACCAGCCCCGCCTTCTCCACGTTCTCCCGCGCCCCTTCCAGGCGGTCGATCGTCGCGATCACCCCGACCACGCTCGCCCCGCTCTCACGCAGGGACGCGACGGCCTCCAGGGCCTGCCCGCCCGTCGTCGCCACGTCCTCCAGCAGGACGACCACGTCGCCCCGCTCCAGGGCGCCCTCGAGCTGCTTGGCCGTCCCGTAGTCCTTCTTCTTGTTCCGCACGAAGATGCACGGCAGCCCGGTGTGCAGGCTCGCGGCCGTCACCAGCGGGATCCCGCCCAGCTCCGCGCCCGCCAGGCGCTGCGCCTTCCGCCCGAGGCCCTTCTCCATCGCCGCCAGCCGGTCGGCGAACAGCGGCCCGAGCTGGCGCAGCAGCTCGGGCCGCGTCGAGAAGAGGTACTTGTCGAGGTAATACGAGCTCGTCTTGCCCGAACGGAGCGTGAACTCTCCGCGCAAGAGCGCAACCTGGGCGATCTGCTGGGCCAGTGCGTTGCGATACGGCGCGGCGGAGCTCATGCCGCAGGGTAGCGGGGCACGCCGGCGACGCCCGCGTCCCGACTGAGAGGAGATCGTCGGCGTCAGCGACGCTTGCGGCGCCGGGCCACCAAGGCCAACCCCGCCGCGCCCAATCCGACGGCACCCGGGCCCGGGATCGGGTTGGAATCAACCCAGATGCGCATGTCGGAGACCAGGCGTCCGTGCCCATGCGCGCCCTGCCCCTGGTACAGGTCGGAACCCATGGTGAAATGCATGGCCGACCCGCTCGTGGTCCCATCGAAGGACCCCGAGAACACACCCGGGGCATAGGTACCCCCCGCGTGGGCCGGGACGTACGTGGGGCCGGCTCTGAAGCCGACGGCGCCGGCTCCGTTGAACGGGACGATGTTCTCGTAGGAATACGACCACTCGACGTAGTAGTACAGCGTGGGGTAGGACTGGTCGAGCTGGAGGTACATTTCTCCGGCGCTGGCGCTCCCGCTGAGCCCGTACACGTCGGACCAGTTTTGCACATCGATCTCCGAGTGCAGGACGATGGGCAGCCCCGGGGTCGCCTGGGGCGCGGGGCAATTGACGGAGAAGTACGAAGTGGCATGCCCGGGGCCCCATCCTTCGACGAAGGCGTCGTGGAAGCCGGTGTGCACGACGTACCCGTCGGTCCAAGCCGAATCCACCGGATCAACGCCGAAATCCGATGACCAGTCGATGCGAACACCCGGGTGGCTCCCCGATGCGCTGTAGACACCCTGCAGGATCGCTGCGTGAGCGGTCCCGGCGAGGGCGATGGCCGCGAAGGCAACCGAGTCCGACAATGGCGTGCGAGTGGGCCGATTCATGTCTGTCTCCTTCTCTCGTGATGCGGTGGGCGGACCCCACGACGGGTGACGCCCGTTGAATCCCGGGTCGCTCATCGCGCGGAAAGCGAGGATCAACCCGACGGGGCCGCGCCGCTTTGTGGCGCGCCCCGTCGTGCTCGATCCGTCTTTCTTGGATCTCGCACACCGAGAGGGGAGGAAGGTGCGACGCAGGATTTCGCACAATCCAGCGAAATGCCGCCGGCTTTGCACGCACTTTCAGGGCCCGGGCTGTGTCGGATTCGCGGGGCGCACGGACCACACGCCGATCGTCGCGCAAGATACGCATGCACAACGACTTATGGATTGGGCCCATCGGGGTGACAGGGTGCGGTGACGGGAGGGCGCCGTGGCGTCATCCCCCGAAAACGACCATCGAGCCGCCGCAACGCTCACGCTGGTGGATGGGTCCCGGCGCGGGAACCCCGCTCGGGCCCCGTTCAAACGCCCAGCATCTCCATCACGTTCTTCTTGATGTCCTCGGCGGTCAGGCCGCACATGGCGAGCATCTCCTCGGGGGTCTTGGCGCTCTTGGGGATGCGCTTGACGTGCATCTGGCGGAGCTTGAAGGAGTCGCCCGAGTCGGTGAGGGCGTCGGCGACGGCGGCGCCGATCCCGCCGCCGTAGTTGTCCTCGCAGGTCAGGACGTACCCGTTGCTGTCGGCGATGGTGTCGAGGAGGGCGTCGGAGTCGAAGGGGAGGGAGTAGAGGTCGATGAGGGCGGCCGAGACGCCGGCCTTGTCGAGGAGTTCGACGGCCTTGTTGGCCTCGTGGACCATGTACCCCGCGGCGCAGATGGTGATGTCGCGTCCCTTGCTCAGGACCTCGAAGCCGCCGAGGTTGAAGACGACGTCGTCGTTGTAGATGAACTCGGTCTCGGCGCGGAGGGTTCGCATGTAGCAGCAACCTTCGTACTCGGCCATGACCCGGGCGAGCCCGTAGGCGGCGAAGGCGTCGGAGGGCTGGAGGACGTAGCAGCCGGGGTTGCCGCGGTGGTCCTTCATGGTGGTGAAGGCGCGGAACCAGGCGACGTCGGGGAGGGACATCTGGCTGGGCCCGTCGGCGGCGAGGGTGATGCCGCTGTGGCTGCCGACGACCTTGAGGTTGGCGCCGCTGTAGATGGCCATCTCGATCTGGTCGTACGCGCGGGTGAGGAACTTGGAGAAGGAGGAGCAGAAGGGGACCTTGCCGGCCGCGGCGAGCCCGGCGCCGACGCCGATCATGTTCTGCTCGGCGATCTTGCACTCGAAGAAGCGGGCGGCGAGGGCGCTGTCCTTGCGGAAAATATCGGCGAAGGTGGAGTTGGACACGTCGGCGTCGAGGACGACGACCCTGGGGTTGGCGTGCCCGAGCATGCGCAGGGCGATGCCGTAGGCCCGTCGTGTGGCCATGGTGCCCGACTGCATGGCACTCTCCATGTCCATGGATTTCATGGCTTCGCGCAGGGACGGAATGTCACCGGGCTCGGGGGCCTTGGGCTTGGCGTCGTCGGGGGGCTGGATGGTGAACTGGTCGGCGCCGGAGAGGGCGCTGGTGAGCTCGACGCGCCGCTCGTCGAGCTCGGTCAGGGCTCGCTTGAGCGCATCGCCGGTGGGTGGCTTGCCGTGCCACCCGTTGCCCTGGATCGACGGGCAGCCCCAGCCCTTGACGGTCCTGGCGACCACGGCCAGGGGCTTGGGGTTCTTGGCCGTGCCCGCGGCAACGGCGGCGAAGGCCTCGAACGCGCCCTTGATCTGCGCGGGATTGTGCCCGTCGATGCTCTTGACCTCAAAGCCCGTCGCCTCGAGCTTGGCGGCCAGGACCTCCGGCGACTGCTGGTGGCTCACGCGATCGGCCTGCCCGTACTCGTTGCACGAAAAGACGGGCAGGACGTTGGTGAGCTTGTGGTCGACGATGTAGTCCAGGGCTTCGGCGATCTGGCCCTCGCGGGCCTCCCCGTCGCCGATGATGCAATAAATCCGCCGGTCGAGCCCGTCGAGCTTGGCCGCCTCGCCCAGCCCGGCCGCGATGGAGAGCCCCTGGCCCAGCGACCCGGTGGCGGCGTCGAAGAAGGGAAAGCCCTCCATCGGGTTGGGGTGCCCTTCGAGCGAGCTCTTGCCCTCGCGGAGCGTGCGCAAGTCCTCGCCGGTGAGCCGCTTGCGGTGCCCCTCGGGGCCGAACATCATGCCCAGCTTGGCGCCCGCGGCGTAGACCGCGGGGACCGCGTGTCCCTCGCTGAGCACCAGCCGGTCGCTCGTCGGGTAGTCGGGGTACTCGGGGCTCCACCGCATCGAGTGGAACATGAGCGTGGTCACCAGATGCCCGATGCTCATGGCGCTCGTGGGATGCCCGCTGCCGGCGGCGGCGCACATCTCCAGGGCCATGCGGTCGATCTCGAGGGCTTGGGCGTGAACGGCTGCTTCGAACGACATCCTGCCACCTCCGGTCTGCCCGGGCGGCCCCGAAGGCCCGCCCCACGACTACTCGGATTCCACGCCGGAGCCGTCAGGAGCAGGCCCCGGGGAAACCACGGATTTACTCCGACTTTTCGCCCCGCCTGTCCGGGGCCTTGGAGTATCCACCCGCCGGGAGCCGTTGACAACTCCGAAGGGGTCAGAACTCGGCAAAACCGGTGCCAGGGTCGAGTGACGCATCCCGGTGTCGACAACGCTCGCGGGTTGGGCTACGGACCGCTGGGCCCCAAAAACGCGACCGGCCGGCGTTCACCGGCCGGATCGCAGAGGTTTGGTCTGATCGATCCCGACCCCGGGAGGCGTGGGTGTTCGAGGTGAACATGAACCCGGAGCCGGACGCTTCGATGGGTCGGCCGCGGCGTGAGTTAGCAGCCGCCCTCATAGTGCGAGAGGAAGAACAGCAGATCGTTGATGTCCACGCCCCCGTCGGGGGTGCCCGTGCCGCTGCCGTCGTCCACGTCGGCGGCGAGGTCGGCCGCCTCGTAGCGCGCGAGGAAGTACAGCAGGTCGTTGATGTCGGTCCCGCCGTCGGG
>JBGAOG010000091.1:0-13175 GCA_044221985.1 Phycisphaerales bacterium | reverse complement strand
CGTCGCGGCGGGCCGCGTACAGATCGCGGATGACCTGTCGCACCTGGTTGTAGAGGTGAAGCGAGGCGCGCAGCCGCTCCGGGTCGGGCTCGAGCCCGCTGATCTTGCACAGATCCCGATACAGGGTCAGCAGCTCGTGGCGCGCGGGCGGGCGAGCCGCGGCCCCCGCCTCGAGCTCGCGGATCGCGTCGTCGATGCGCCCGGTGGCGGCCAGCGCGAAGGCCAGGTTCCGACGCACCACGGGCTCGGTTGGCGAGTCGGCCGCCGCCCGCGCCAGCTCCCGTAGCGCGTCGTCGCGATCGCCTTGCATGAAGCGGTAGCGACCCAACCCCGAGCGGGCCAGCCCGTCCTGGGGGCGGCGCTCCAGCGCGACCCGATAGACACGGGCGCCGTCTTCGGCGCGATTGGTCTGGAGGTAGAGCAGGGCGAGGCGATCGCGGCTCTGGGCGTGGCTCGCGCTCTGCCCGACCATCGCGAGGAGCGCCTTCTCGGCCCGGTCCGGCTGGCGGATGCTCAGCAGCAAATCGGCAAGCTGCACCCCGACATGGTCCGCGGCACGCCCGGTGGCCACAAGGGATTCGAGTTCCTCCGCCGCCAGATCAGCATGACCGAGAACGATCTGGAGCCACGCAAGGCGGACGGACGCCTCGGGGGTGTGGAGCAATCCCATGCCCCCGCGCCAGATCGGGCCGGCCAGCCGGTAGAGCTTGAGGGCCTTGGCCGCGGCCTCTCGCTGCGCTCCGGGAATGCCCCGCTGATTGATGGCATCGTCGTAACTGACACTCACGCCCTCGTCGAGCTTTCCCGCCCTCCAGACGAGTGCTCGGATGGTCGCGCTATGGGCCAGGAGGAGCGTGACGAGAACCACGCCCGCGCCAAAGCCCAGACCGCCCGGGGTGATCCGCCGGTGCAGGCGAAGCTGCAGCCCGCCGAAGCGGACGTTCTCGTCCCTCACAAGCCGGATGGACTTCCAGGCGAGGTACGCCGCGATCGCCGCCAGCGGCGCGGCCATGAGGAGCGGGATGGTGCCGTACAACCCGCGAAGGACCATGAAGGCGGCCAGGAACACGCCCAGGCAGGCGATCTCCTCCGGCCACGTGAGGTCGTAGCGGTGGGCGGCCGGCTTCGTTCCGGCGTTGTGCCCGAGGAACGCCGGGCGAGTGAACGAGAAAGAGAGCGCCTTGTGTGGGCAGGCCCCGACGCAGTCGAAGGAGCGGACGCAGTTGCGGTCCAGCACCGAGCCGTGGAGGCGGACCTCGTCGTGGACGCGAACGCCCGCGTTGCACGCCGCGGTGCATTGCCCGCACTGATCGCACCTTGCGGGATCGACCACGACGCGGGCGACGGCAACCTGCTCGGCCGGGAGGATAAAGCCGCCGTAGGGGCAGACATATCGGCACAGCCCGCGGGCGCCCAGAAAGTAGACCGCGGCGCCGCCGCAGATGAGCAGGAAGGGGATGCCGACGGCCAGGGAAGGCAGCCCGTCCCAGAGTCGCTGCGTGGAGAAGTCGACGCTGAAACCGGGGAATGGATGGATGTCCAGGTCGCCCCGGATCGTGGGCCAGGCCTTCTCGAGGAGGGGAGCGAGGAGGTCCCGCTTGAAGGTGGGCCAGACGAACATGTACAGCGCGAGCATGAGGGGCACGAAGCCCAGCAGACGCGAGCGGAAGAAGTGCGGGCGTATGCCGACCTTGCGCAATGCCCACATGGTGAGGTCCTGCAGGGCGCCGACGTGGCACATCCAACCGCACAGAAACCGCCCGAGGACCAGCGTGACGAGAAGCGATACCCCGAACAGGATGACCCCCGGGTTGATCTCCCCCAATTCCAGCGTCTTCATGGAATCGGACAGGACGAAGCGACCCAGCGAGCGGCCGGTGATCCACCAGTGCAGGACGTGGACCGTGATGAGCACGTACACGAGGATCATGGCGAAGGCACGCCAGCGCCCGACCCGGGAGAGGCGCGGCGTCGAACGCGGCGCCCCCTTGACGCGCGGCTGCAACACCGGCAGCGTGACCGGGGCCCTGGTCCCGCCCGCTCCGCCTCGCAGCCTTGCCGACATAGCGACGCTCCTGTGCTAGATCTCCGCGAACTTCGCCGTGAAGTGCCGCAGCACTTCGGGCGCCTCCACGATGCGCATCCCGCGGAGCTGCTGCCGCCCGGCGAACAGCTCCGCCGCCGCCTCGGCCACGTAGTCGATGTGGCTCTGCGTGTACACGCGCCGCGGGATCGCCAGGCGCACCAGCTCCATCGCCGGCGGCGGGCGCCCCGGGCCGCCGAACATCACCGAACCGATCTCGCAGGCGCGAATCCCGCCCACGCGATACAGCCCGCACGACACCGCCTGCCCCGGGAACTGCTCCGCAGGGATGTGCGGCACGAAGTGCTTCGCGTCGATGTAGATCGCGTGACCGCCCGGGGGCTCGACGATGTGGATCCCCGCCGCCAGCAGCTTCTCGCCCAGGTACTCCGTGCTGCGGATGCGGTAGTGCAGGTAGTCGGCTTCGAGCACCTCCTCGAAGCCCTGCGCCATCGCCTCCAGGTCGCGGCCCGCCAGCCCCCCATACGTCACGTACCCCTCGGTCAGGATCAGCAGGTTGCACGCCCGGTTGAACAGCCCCCGGTCGCGGATCAGCAGCACCCCGCCGATGTTCACCATCCCGTCCTTCTTCGCGGAGATCGTCGCGCCGTCGGCCAGGTCGAACATCTCCCGGGCGATCTCCCGCGGCGAGCGGCCTCGCTGCCCCGCCTCGCGCTGGCGGATGAACCACGCGTTCTCGGCGAAGCGGCACGCGTCGAGGTAGAACGGGATGCGGTGCGCGTCGCACACCTTGCGGATCGCGCGGAGATTCTCCAGGCTCACCGGCTGACCGCCGCCCGAGTTGTTCGTGATCGTGCACATCACGACGGGGATGCGCTCGCGCCCGACCCGCTGGATCAGGGCCTCGAGGCCCGCGATGTCCATGTTCCCCTTGAACGGGTGGCGGTTCGAAGGGTCCCTGGCCTCGGCGATGGGGAGGTTGATCGCCTCGGCGCCCGAGTGCTCGATGTTGGCGCGGGTCGTGTCGAAGTGCGCGTTGTTGGGAACGACCAGCCCCTTCCCCCCGACGAGCTCGAACAGGATGCGCTCGCTGGCCCGCCCCTGGTGCGTGGGCAGGATGTTCTCGATGCCGCTGACGCGGCGCATCACGTCGCGGAAACGGAAGAAGCTCTCGGCCCCGGCGTACGACTCGTCGCCGCGCATGATCCCCGCCCACTGCTCGGCGCTCATCGCCCCCGTGCCCGAGTCGGTCAGCAGGTCGATGATGACGTCGCGGGCGGGGATGAGGAACGGGTTGAAGTCGGCCCTGCGCAGATGGTCCTCGCGCTCCTCGCGCGTGGTCATGCGGATGGGCTCGACGCTCTTGATGCGGAACGGCTCGATGATCGTCTTCACGCTTGGCTTCCCTCGGAAAGCGCCCGCCCGGGGCAAGGGGCAACGCCTGTGGACAAGCATATCCACAATACCGCCCCCTCCTGGATTTCGCTCCACCCTCGGGCGGGTTTGGGTATTCTGCCCGCACACCGGAGCCCGAGAACCATGAAGAACCCATACCCACCGAATCGTCCCTCGCGGGTCGGGGCAGCCCTGGCCGACGTAGCCATCCTGACCGCCCTGACGCTGCTTTCGGCGTGCGCTGGCCCGCCGCGCCGAACGGATGTGGCCCTGCTCATGGGGCAATCCGAAGCGATCGCGAAGATCGTGCGTCCGGCGTGGGCGGAGATTCTCGCGGCCCGCGAGCGGAGTGAACCGCTGGATGCCAACTACGTGGCGGATGTGGGTGACATCTACCTTCAGACCATGGCCGCCGATTTCGAGTTGCTCGACGCCATCGCTGACCACCGATCGCTGAACGAGGCCCGTGAGAGGCTCGACAAGGCCAACGGGAAGCTCTCGCGTCTGGCCACCGGGCGCAAGCCGTCCAGCGGCGCGAGATGAAGTCTTGCGGGGCTATGGGGCGTGCTCGTCGGCCGCGGGTTTCTCCGCCGCCTGGCGGTTGGCCACCACGAAATCGATCGGCTCGTCGCTGTCGAGGATGTCGCCCTGCACGGGGCAGCGGTCGGGCGTGCCGTAGGTCGGCGCTTGCACGTGGATAACCTCGGCGTCGAGCGCGTCGAAGAACCGCTCTGGGGCCGAGAAGTACCGCGCCCGCTCGCCCTCGTCGCTCAGTCAAACCAGTCGGTTGCACCAGACGAGGTCCACCGGGCCGGGTCCCAGCGCCCTGCCCGACACGATGGAGATCGTGATGGGGTAGTGCGACATCTGGTCGCGCGCGATCACATCGTCCACGTGCGCCCGCGACCCGGGCAGGGCATCGCGGGAGGTTCCCAAACATCCCCGGCGCAGAACCGCAAGGCGCGCCGGTCGATCACCGCGTCGAGGGCGGGCCCCACGAAGCCCAGCGGACGATCGCACTGGGCGCACGTGCTGAGGTAGTACGCATCCACGCGCCGGGGCCCGTCGGGCTCGGTACTCAGCCTGGCGCCCAGCCCGGGCCGCGCGGCGCCAAGGTGCCCCGCGGGCGCGGCGGCGCACCCCGCGAGGAGCAGGCAGGCCAGGACGGGAACGAGGCGGGCGGGCGTGGGCTAGGGCCGTATTACGCGGGCGGCGCCGAGCATGATACCGGGCGGCGGGGCCGACGGCGTGGACGCCGACGCGCCGGGGGTCGTATTCTCTGCCCATGCCCAAGACCTACACCACCAGGGACATCGCCGAGCTCTTCCCCAATCTCTTCGACATCCAGGACGCGGGCCTGCGCGACAACGTCGCCGCCGTCTGGAGCGAGGCCCTCACCACCGGCTGCGGCGGCAAGGGCTGGACGTTCGACGAGATCCGCGCTATCCCCTTCACGCTCCTGGCCGGCAAGATCGACCTCCGCTTCGTCGAGCACCTCAACTCCTGCTGCAAGCAGTGCATCGCCATCACGAAGGTGCTGCGCGAGGTGTTCGGCAATCGCGTCCCCGTCAAGCTCGACCTCCTCATCGCCGGGTCGCTCCTCGCGGACGTCGGCAAGTTGCTCGAGTTCGACAAGGACCCCGGCGGGCGCGTCATCAAGGGCTTCTACGGCGAGATGTTGCGCCACCCCTTCAGCGGCGTCGCCCTCTGCTACAAGCACGCCATCCCCCCCGAGGTCATGCACATCGTCGCCACGCACAGCCACGAGGGCGACAAGGTCGATCGCACCATCGAGAGCTGGATCTTCCACCACGCCGACTTCATCGACTTCGACATCGCCAAGGTGCTGGGCAGGCAGGCGAAGTAGGCGCCCTTGCGGGAGTCCCCGATGAGGTTGGCCCTGCACTGGAAGATCCTGATCGGACTGGCCCTGGGCATCGGCGTGGGGCTCGCCCTCAACGCCTGGGGCGGGGCCCTCCGGGCCGCCGTCCACCGTGATGGGGCCGGAGGAGCGCCGGGCGAGGCGGTGATCGACTTCCTCGTCAATCTCAACCGCGTGGCCGGCGAGCTCTTCAAGCGGTCCCTCCAGTTCATCGCAGCGCCGATCATCCTGTTCGCGATGATCCTGGCCATCGGCTCGCTGGGCGACCTGCGAACCCTCGGACGCGTCGGCGCCAAGACCGTCGGCATCTTCTCCTGCACCGCCGTGCTCAGCGTGATCGTCGGGCTGACGCTCGTCAACCTCGTTCGCCCCGGCGGCGATCGGTTCATCAGCCCCGAGTCCCGCGCTCGCCTCGAGAGTGCCCTCGACCCCGAGGCCGCAAGCCGGCTCACCACGGCCGCAAAGTCCACCAAGCCCTGGGATCTCGTCCGCGACATCGTGCCGACCAACCCATTCGACGCCTTGGCCCGCGGCGACATGCTCCAGATCGTGGTGCTGGCCCTGCTGCTCGGGATCGCCCTCAGCCTCCTGCCCAAGGAAACGTCCGAGCCGGTCCTGCGCGTCGTGAAGGGGCTCTCGGAGGCGTTCACCTCCATCGTCAGGGGGATCATGCGCCTGGCCCCCGTCGGCGTCTTCTGCCTCATCACGCCCATCGTGGCCACCCTGGGCTTCGACGTGCTGACCTCCCTGGGGGCCTATTGCCTCACCGTCCTGGCGGCCTTGGCGATCATCCAGTTCCTGATCTACCCCGCCGTCGTGCTGATCTTCTCTCCCATGCCCCTCCGCCACTTCTTCCGTGGCATCGCCCAGGTCCAGCTCGTCGCGTTCAGCAGCTCGAGTTCGGCCGCCACGTTGCCCGTCACCATCCAGTGCGTGCGGGATCGCCTCGGCGTGCCGCAGGAAATCACCGGGTTCGTCTGCGCCATGGGCGCCAAGATCAACATGGACGGAACGGCGGCGATGCAGGCCATCGCCACCGTCTTCCTCGCCCAGTTCTATCGCCAGGAATTGACCCTGGCCCAACAGGCCTCGATCGTCCTCACCGCCGTCGTGGCCGCGATCGGTTCCCCGGGCATCCCCTCGGGCGGGATGGTGATGCTGGTCATCGTCCTGCAGACCTACGGCGTGAACCCGGCCGGCATCGCGATGATCCTGGCCGTCGACCGGATCCTCGACATGTGCCGGACCATCATCAACGTGACCGGCGATGCGGCCGTGGCGGTGGCTATCGCCGGCTCGGAAGGACGCCTGGGCGAGGCCTCACCTCCCCCCGCACCTCGCTCCTGAGCGCCGGGGCTCGGTCGCGCCCCTCTCGTGGAACGCTCCGGCTCGCCGCGGCCCACTCGCGCGGGCGGGCTCGGGCTCGACCTGTCCAGGCACTCCCCCGCCCGGTTGAGCGCGGCGCGCACGAAGAAGGGGCCCCGGTTCACGCCGGGGCCCCGGGGCTGTGTTCCATGCCGCGGCGAAGGTCAGGCCGCCTTGCGCTGCTCGTCACGCTTCACATGCGCCTCGACCGCGTTCAGAAGCTCGATGATCTTCTTGCTGATCGGCTCGACCTTGGCGAACTCGGCCTCGGCGCCCGCGGCGTTGCCGGCCTGCTTCAGGCTCATGATCGTCTTGATCGTGGCGTGGAGCTTGGTGTGCTCGCTCTCCAGGGCCTTCATCTCGGGGACGTTGCCGTACTTGGCGATCCCGCCCACCGTCGGGGCGTACATCCACTTGCCCAGGTCGCAGTCCTTGTGGCTGGTGGCCTGCGCGGGGGTGAGCCCGGGCTTGCCGTCGAGGAAGTCCCGCAGCTTGAGCTTCCAGCTCCCGTGCTTCAGCTTGGCGCTCGTGAAATCGAGGTTCATGTCTGGCTTCTCCGTGTGCAGTGCGACCTTGGCGCGGGGTGGCCGCCATGGCCCCAGGACCACGCCAAGGCGTACCTCGGTTAGACGGGGCATGGACTTGAGCCCCATGCGAGAACTGTTGGAGTGGAATCGAAAACCGCTCAACTCGACTCGGGTTCGGCGGCGGCGGGACTCTGGCTCGACGCCCAGTGCGCACGGAAAGCGATTCGGTTGCAGCGCCTGCTACAGCGACGCCTCGAATCCCGAACTCCCGATCTTGTACGCGGCGAAGGCGCCGACCAGCGCCCAGATCACGAACATCGGCGTGAGCAAGTACGGGAACACGTCCGTGAACGACCCGATCTCCGACCCATAGATGCTCACGATGCCGAAGTAGCGCCCGGCGATCATCGCGACACAGCAGAGCAGCCCGGCGTACAGGCCCGTCAGCGGGTTGGAAAACCCCCGCGCGCCCAGGTAGGCACCGGTGCCCGTCAGCAGCCCGACGACGATCGCCATGTACCGGATTTCGCCCCGGAGCGCGTTGACCATGTACGCCCAGATCCCCGCGCCGATGGCGCCCGAAATCGCCCCCGTGACGACAGAGCTTGCGTAGTACACCATCGGGTTCGACAGGCGACTCGCCGCCTCTTCCTTGGTCACCTTTTCCTTCGGCGCCTTGATGAACACCGTCCTGTGCACGCGCCCCGTGTCCTTGTCGAACCCGCAGTGCGCGCACACCTTGGCCTCAGGATCGACCAGGTACCCGCACGAGGTGCAGGCGACCTTCTTCGCCGTTATCGAACTCGCGAGCAGGTCGTTGAGGATCGGGTCCACTCCGTCGGCCGTTGCGGGTGCGGCGGCCTTGGCGGCCTGGACCTTGATGGGCGGGGGCTCGGGCTTGGCGGTCTGGGCCGCGCGGGCTTGCTTGGCCCGTTCGGCGCACGGGATGCACGCGTATCTCCCCTGAGCATCCTTGACGCGGGGCTGGCTGGCGACGTCCGTGCCGCAGAACGCACACACCTTGGAGGCCGGCGTTGGCTGGGCGACTTCGGGCATACCAACAGCCTAACGGGGAAACCCCCGCCGGGCAAGGCGTAAAATGACGCAATTGGGACCCAAGCCCGCCTCAACCGGGCCCAGGATCCGAGTTTCGCGCGGCGTGGCCCGAGCCCCGGACTCTCCGCCGGCCGTCTCCCCGCGGTTCCATTGAACTATCGGAGCCGCGGCACAACCTATGCTCCCGGGAGTCGTAGAGGCGGACCGCCAAGGAGGGCGACCATGCCGGATCTCCTCATTCCAACCGCGGGTCCAACCAGCAGCCCCAGGCGGGGCGAGGGTGCCGGCGTGCCAGAAAAGCGTTCGAAAGTGACGGCCGAAACGCTGGCGACCAAGCAGCGGGACATCTCCGTCAGCGAGTTCTTCGCCAAGAACCGCCACCTGCTGGGGTTCGACAACCCGCGCAAGGCGCTCCTGACCGCGGTGAAAGAAGCCGTGGACAACAGCCTCGACGCCTGCGAAGAAGCCGGGATCCTCCCCGACCTGGCGGTGGTCATCGAGGACCTGCAGCCCGACCGCCCCGCCAGCGCCAAGAGCTCGCGCTACCGCGTGACCGTCGTCGACAATGGGCCCGGCATCGTGCGCGCCCAGGTCGAGAACGTCTTCGGACGCCTGCTCTTCGGGAGCAAGTTCCACCGCCTCAAGATGAGCCGCGGGCAGCAGGGCATCGGCATCTCCGCCGCCGGCATGTACGGGCTGATCACCACCGGCAAGCCCATGCTGATCCAGACCCGCCCCAAGGCCAGCAAGCCGGCCCACCACATCGAGCTGGCGATGAACACCAAGACCAACCGCGCCGAGGTCACCGTCGACGAGGAGACCGACGACTTCCCGCTCAGGCGGTTGCGCGAGCTCTCCCCGGGCGTGCGCGAGCTGGCCGCGAGCGGCGAATTCCTGTCGGGCGACGCGTACCCCACGGGCACGAGCGTCTCCATCGAGCTCGAAGGCAAGTACCAGCGCGGGCGCGGGAGCGTGGACGAGTTCCTGGAGCTGACGGCCATCGCCAACCCCCACGCCCGCATCACGTTCGTGCGCCCCACGCGAGAGACCACCGAAGAGGAGGACGTGCCCCTCCTCAAGAAGGGCAGGAAGGACGCGGACGCCGCCAGCCCCGACCGTTCCGGCGGGCCCTCGAATGACGCACCCGCCGCCAGCGCTCCGGACCCCAAGGAACCCCAGACCACGCAGGACCTGGGCGACCTGGTCATCCACCCCCGCGCCGTCGACCAGCTCCCACCCGAGACCAAGGAAATCCAGCCCCACCCCCGCGGCGTCGAGCTGGGCACGCTCCTCCAGATGCTCAAGGACTACGAGCAGGCCGAGAAGGGCGGCACGCTCTACAACTTCCTGCAGGAGCGGTTCTGCCGCGTGTCGCCAACGACGGCCTCGGATTTCTGCGAGCAGATCAGCACCAAGGGCGCGAAGGTCACGAGCCGCACGAGAGTGACGGACATCGAACCGCCCCAGGCCGAGGCGTTGTACAAGGTCTTCCAGGAGGCCAAGCTCCTGCCCCCGCCGACGGACTGCCTGGCGCCCATCGGCGTGCAGCAGCTGCTCAAGGGCATGTTCAAGGGCGTCCGCGCCGAGTTCTACGCCGCCAGCAGCCGCGAGCCCGCGGTCTACCGCGGCAGGCCGTTCCTCATCGAGGCCGCCATCGCCTTCGGGGGCGAGCTGGCCGCGGACGACTCGGCCCGCGTGATCCGCTTCGCCAACCGCGTGCCGCTGCTGTTCCAGCAGAGCGCGTGCAGCAGCTTCAAGGCGGTGGCCGAGACCAACTGGCGGAACTACGACCTCCAGCAGCCGCGCGGCTCGCTGCCCGTGGGCCCGCTGGTGATCATGATCCACGTGGCCAGCGTGTGGGTGCCCTTCACCAGCGAGAGCAAGGAGGCCGTGGCGGACTACGACGAGATCCGCAAGGAGATGAAGCTCGCGCTCATGGAGTGCGGGCGCAAGATGGGGACGTACCTGCGCAAGCGCGCCCGAATGAAGCGCGAGGGCGAACGCCGCGACGTCTTCGAACGCTACATCGGCGAGATCGCCAAGGCCATCCACGCCATCAACGGCACCGACGCCAGGAAGCTCTACGAGGTCCTGCTGGCCCAGGCCAGGAAGCGCACCGCCATCGCCGACGCCCAGCTCGACGAGGAGGGACGCACGCTCAAGGACGAGGACCCGGCCGACCAGGACGGCGTGCTCGTCATCGAGGCCGCGGCGCCGGGGCATGCGCCCGGCGGCGGGCCCGCGCTGGCCCAGTCCAAATCCGAGGCGGCGATGCTGGCCGTCGCCGGGATGGACGAACAAGACGCCAAGGCCGCCCGCGCCCGCAACAAGGTCGCCAGGGAAATGGGCGCTAAGGCCCGCGAGGCCGAGCAGGGCAGGCTCATCGAGGCGGCAAGGCCCTCGACCAAACCGACGCCGAAGCGGGACGCCAAGCCCGCGACCAGGCCCGCGACCAGGCCAGTGGTCGCCGCCACCCCCCCAGCGCCCGCGAAAGAGGCGCCCAAGCCCGCGACGCCGGGCAAACCGCCCAAGCCCAAGATGCGCCTGGTCAACGGGAAGCTCGTGCCCCTCGACGACGGGCCGGGCCTGTTCTGAGTCTTTCCTGGTCGCCCGCTTCTCCGGGGCGGGGCGCGACGGGCCTTGAGCGCGGCCGCCTCTCCGCGTCGCACGCGCGTCGCGGGCCCGAGTCCGCCGCAGGTGGAGGGACACGGAAGATCGCGGACGTCGCTGAGAAGGACGGAGGAACGCAGAGAAGGAGATTTGGAAAGGAAGAGCCGAACGCCGGTGCCTTGAACACCTACTCCCCCTCCGCGTCCCTCCAATCCTCTCCGCGCCCTCCGCGATCCCGCCTTCCTGATTTGCCCTTTGCGATTTGCCATTCTCCGTTTGACCCGTTGCCCATGTGGCCCGTTGGAGTCTCCCCATGCCCCACGACTTCATCCCCCGGCCCGACGGCGACTTCAACGCGTGGGCGAACCACTACTACCCCGCCGTCAAGGCCTGGTGGGACGCCCACGGGCTGGACACCTCCGCCCGGGCGCCGCTGGAGGCGGCCCTGGGCCGGTGGCAGGCGGACTACCCCGCGCACGTGGCGACCCGGAGCGCCGCCGAGGCCGCGCGGCAGGCCAAGGACGCGGCCCGCGAGCGAGCTCGAGGCCCAGGCGCGGCCCGTCGCCGCGTTCGTGCAGAGCTACCCCGGCACCACCAACGCCGACCGCGCCGAGATGGGGATCACGGTGCGGTCATTGGTGGGGCAGGCGTCCCGCCTGCCGACGACGGCGCCCATCGCGCTGGTGGAGAGCGGGCAGCGGCTCACGCACCAACTGCGCCCCAGCGCAGCGTTCAAGGGCAGGTTGGACGAGTCCACGCCGACCCGCCGCGCAAGGCCCAAGGGAGTTCAGCGCGCCGAGGTCTTCGTCGCGCTCACGCCGCCGGGGAGCCCCGCGCCCGCGAACCCCGGCGACTACCGCTACATCGGCAGCGTCACGCGCGGCGAGACGACGCTCAGTTTCGAGTCCGACAAGGGCGGCATGCAGGCCCACTACCTCTCACGCTGGGTGAGCACGAGCGGGGCGACGGGCCCGTGGAGCGACACGGCCAGCGCAACGGTGGCGGCGTAGCGGGCGATGGCCGTCTCGCCAGTCGGGAATCGCGCACACGGTTAGAACAGCACCCTACGCTTTGACCTCGATCGGCCGTTGCAAGGGTGAACGGAGCAATGAAGATGCCAGCGGCCGCCGCGGCCAGGACATTCGAGGAATGAGCAGATGTCGCACGTTCGTCGCTCCGAAACTGCGCCCATTCAGCCACTGAGGCTCTACCACGACCTGGCGGACTGGTATCCCTTGCTGACCCCGGTCGGCGATTACGCCGAGGAGGCCGAGTCTTACCGGCGGTTCTTCGAGGCCCACTGCAAGCATCCGCCACGGACCCTGCTCGATCTCGGCAGCGGCGGCGGTCACAATGCCGCACATCTAAAGGCCACGCTGGCTTGCACGCTCGTGGACCTCTCGCCCAGGATGCTCGCGATCAGCCGTCGCCTCAACCCTGAGTGCGAGCACGTTGAGGGCGACATGCGGTCGATCCGGCTTGGACGCCTCTTTGACTGCGTGCTCGCCCACGACGCGGTCTGCTACATGGCCTCCCGCGCCGACCTGGCCGCCGCGATCTCGACCGCCTTCGGGCACACGGCGCCGGGAGGTGTCGCCCTGTTCCAGCCCGACTTTGTCTTGGAGACTTTCGAGCCCGGCGTCGAGACCGGCGGCTCCGACGACGGCGGGCGCGGCGTGCGGTACCTTGAGTGGCGCTGGAGGCCCGAATCGAGCACCTGTGCGTATGCGACCGACATGGCCTATGTCTTGAAGGACGAGCGGGGCGGCGTCGAGGTGGTCCATGACCGCCACGACATGGGCCTGTTCCCGCGGGCCACATGGCTGGAACTGATCGCCGAAGCCGGATTCGAACCGCTCGCGGTTCCCTTTCTGCACAACTCGACCAGCAACACCGGGCACGAGGTGTTCCTCGGGCTGCGCGCGGTAGCCCACGGAAAGGCATAAGACGCGCAATCTCCCGCCGCGCTCACGTTCCTGACCATGACCACCCGCCCGAGTTACCGCGCCGAGTTCAAGCCCGGCGAGGGCGGCAAGACCGCCGCCTCCATGGCCCGCTGGGCCAACACGTTGGGGGGGCGCGTCGAACAGGGGCCGTGGTCGGAAGTGACCACTGCCACCGTCGCAGCATGAGGGGCGACGGTGGCGGCGTAAGCGCCATGCCTGCCGCGCCGGCGCGGGGGATGTCACGCGCGAGTAACATCGTGCGTGGATGAAGGCGTAACGACGTAGAATGCTCGCATGAAGCCGCACCCACGCATGCGCAAGACGATCAAATGGGGCGGTGCGGTGGTGGC
>JBGAOG010000090.1:0-13257 GCA_044221985.1 Phycisphaerales bacterium | reverse complement strand
ACGACGAGAATCGCGTCCGGCGCCCCCTCGATCAGCGCGCTCTGACGTTCCGCCGACTCCTCGAGCGCGGATGCGAGGGGCGCCACCTGCGCCTGCACCAGGGCCTGGCCGCCGGCGACCAGCAGGACGAGCAGCAGCACGCCGGCGATGACGATCCCGCCCGCGTTGGCGCCGTAGTCGTCGAAGCCCGCGATGCGATGGACGAACGGGAGCGCCTGGCTGGCCTCGTCGATGGCGGCGTAGACGAGGGAGAGGAGCAGGGTGGCGTGCAGGTTCCGCGCCGAGAGGGGCGAGCCGAAGAACCCGCACGCCGTCGCCAGCACGCACCAACCCCCGAAGGCGGCGAAGTGGATCCACAGGTCGGACCGCTGGACGCCCAGGTCGATTTCGAGGCGGGGCCAGTGGGTGCCGGCGAAGAGGGCCAGGGCGTACAGCCAGAACAGGGGTCGGGCGAGTTTGAAGATCGCGCCGGGGCGGGCGCCCGCATCGGGCGGCATCATGCGCCCGCCCTCGCGCCGCCCGCCGCCAGGTCCGCCCCGGCGGTCACGACGATCTCCGGTGAGGGGGAACTTCCGGCGCGCCTGGCCACGAGCGAATCCCAGTCCTTGAGCAGGGTGGCGCCCAGGGCCTCGTAGTCGGCGGCGCCGGGCGCGTCCGGCGCGTACTCGAAGATGGTCTTGCCGAAGGAGGGGCACTCGGCGAGCTTGATGTTGCGCCGGATGGCGGGGCGCAGGACGCGGGCGAAGCGCCACGCGACATCCTGGGTCCGCGATTGCTCGAAGAAGCCCTCCAGGTCGGCGACGACCTCGCGGCTGTGGTGCGAGGACGTGTCGTGCATGCAGAGGACCACGCCCGTCACGCGCAACCGCGGGTTGAGGCCTCGGCCCACCAGGGCGACGGTTTCGAGCAGCTTGCCCACGCCCTGCAGGGCCAGGAAGTGGGCCTGCATGGGGATGATGACCTCGCGGGCGGCGGCGAGCCCGTTGACGGTGAGCAGCCCCAGCGAGGGCGGGCAGTCGATGAGGATGTACTCGTAGGCCGGGGCGATGCGCTCGAGGGCCCGTTCGAGGCGCCGCTGGGCGCCGGCGTGGGTGATGGCGGGGGCACTCGCGGGGGCGGCCAGCTCGACCTCGATGCCGGCCAGATCGGTGACCGACGGGAGGACGTGGAGGTGCTCGCGCGAGCGCACGATGGCCTGGGCGGGGTCAAAGTCCGGACGGGTGAGCACGTCGTGGACGGTGGGCGAAGCGTCCTGGGGGTCCACGCCCAGGTGCAGGGACGCGTGGGCCTGGGGGTCCAGGTCGACCACGAGGGTGGTGCGACCGGCGCGGGCCAGGGCGGCGGCGAGGTTGACCGTGGTGGTCGTCTTGCCCACCCCGCCCTTCTGATTCATGAGGGCGATGAGGCGCGTGGGCGGGGCGGGTCGAGCGAAGCGGTCCGCGGATCCTTCCGGGGGCTGGGCGTCCATGGCGGGAGTGTATCGACCGCGCGAGGGGGCGGCGAAGGGTCAGGCCTTGGCCGGCTCGGTGGGGGCCGCGTGGATCCCGTTGCCGCCGGCCCCGGCGGGCGGGGGCGTCTCGCGCTTGACGTCGAAGGAGGCGGCCTCGTCCTCGATGTGGCGCAGGCGGGCGATCTTGATGGCGTAGATCCCGATGAAGCAGAAGAGGAAGAAGCCCAGGGCGTAGATCGAACGGGCCCGGATCAGCGTGACGCCCGCGCCGATGAGGGCGAAGGTCGCGGAGATGGCGTACAGGACAAAGACGGCCTTCTTGACGCCCAGGGCCCGCTTGAGCATGTGGTGCAGGTGCTGGTCGTCGGCGGCGGAGATGGGCTTGCCCGCCAGCTTCCGCCGCACGATCGCCAGGGCCATGTCCATGATGGGCAGGGCGTACACGATGAGCCCGGCGGCCACCAGGTGGGTCTTGCCCGTGTCGCCCAGGGTCATCACGATCACGCAGATCATGAATCCCATGAGCATCGAGCCCGAGTCGCCCAGGAAGATGGTGGCGGGGTTGAAGTTGTGCGGCAGGAATCCCAGGCACGCCCCCAGCAGGCACAGGCACAGCACGATGCGCTGCGCGTCGCGCGGGCCGTCGTCCACCAGCGCCAACCCCAGGGCGATGACCAGCAGTCCGGCGGCGGAGATGGCGGTCGTTCCCGTGAGCAGCCCGTCGAGCCCGTCGATCAGGTTGGAGGCGTTGCAGAGCCCGAGGACGGCGATGGCGATGAACGCCGTGCCGATCCAGTAGATCACGTTGACGGGGATGGCGTCGTAGCCGAAGGCCGGGAAGGGCAGGGGAATGCTGAAGAAGACGGTCTCGAACCCGTCGTGGACGGAGGTGGGGATCCCCATGCCCCTGGCCATGGGAACCAGGAGCCCGGCGGCGAGCTTGACGCCCACGTTGTCGATGGCCAGCGCCGCCGCGGCGAGGAGCTGCCCCCCGACCTTGACGCGCGGGCTGATCTGGGTCACGTCGTCGGCGATCCCGATCAGGAAGATCACCGTGATCCCCATGAGGATCGAGAGGGGTACGTGCTCGTGGACTCCCGGCAGCTCGCCCTCGTGGTGCGTGGCATGGAAGTCGAGCAGGCTGGGGAGCGCGGCCGAGAGGTAACTGTACAGGATTCCCGCCGCGATCCCGAGGAAGACCGCGGCGCCGCCCAGGTACGCCACGGGGATGCGATGCACCTTGCGGGCCTCGCTGGGGCGGTCGATGATCCCGTACGCCACCGCCAGGCGGCGCATGAGCGGGGTGGCGATCAGCGTGACGAAAAAGGCCACCACCAGGATCGGGAGGTAGCCGTGGAAGATCGAGAGGCGGGTGACGGGCTCGGCGGTGTCGACGCCCGCGCTGCGGGCCAGGGCGTCCACCTGCTCGCCCAGGCGATCGACCTCCTGGCGCAGCGCCCGCACCTGCTGGGGGAATTCGGGCGAGACCTCCTGCCCGAGGACGGCCCGACCCAGCGCCACCAGCACGGCGGGGGCGTTCATCGCGCGCCCCCTGCCCCTTGCGGGCGGTGCGCGCCGGCCAGGTCGCGGATGGTCTGCTCCAGGGCGCGCTCGGGCGCGAAGCCGATCGCCTCGCGCACGCGGGCCAGGTCGGGCACGCGCTTCTGCAGGTCCTCGAACCCCCGCTCGTAGGCCTGCGCGTACGGGACGTGCACGATGCTCGAGCTCGACCCCAGCTCGCGCACCACCAGCTCGGCCAGGGCGCGGATGGAGATGGAACGGTCCGAGCCGATGTTGAACACGCCCCCATGGGCCGAGGGCAACCGCAGCAGCGCCGGCAGGGCCCGAACCACGTCGCGCACGTCGCAGAAGCAGCGCGTCTGCTGCCCGTCGCCAAAGACCTGGAGCGGGCGGCCTTCCAGGGCCGCGCCCACGAAGCGCGGGAGCACCATCCCGTAATCGCCCACCTGGCGCGGGCCCACGGTGTTGAAGAGGCGGGCCACCACCGCGGGGAGCGCGTGCCGGGCGTGGTACGCGAGGGCGAGGTACTCGTCGAGGGCCTTGCTGGCGGCGTAGGACCAGCGGAACGCGGTCGTCGGTCCGTAGAGCACGTCGTCGCCCTCGCGGAACGGGGAGTGCGTGCCCTTCCCGTACACCTCCGAGGACGAGGCGATGAGGATGGGGATGGCGCCGCGCTCAAACGCGAACTTCAGGGCCGCGCTCGCCTGGCCCACGTTGGTCTCGATGGCGCCGATGGGGTCGTCGAGCACGAGCTGGACGCCGACGGCGGCGGCGAGGTGGTAGATCTCGTCGGGGCGGTCTCCCCGGGGCCAGGCGGCGAGCGCCGCGGCCGCGTCCCCCTCGACGACGCGCAGGCGAGGGTGCGAGGACGGGAGGTTGTCGCGGCTCCCGGTGGAGAAGTCGTCGAGGACGATGACCTCGTCGCCCGCCGCCAGGAGAAGGTCCGCCAGGTGCGAGCCGATAAACCCCGCCCCCCCGGTGACGAGGCAGCGCCGCGGCCCCGGGCCTGGCGGGCGAGTTGGTTCCTTCGGGCTCATCGTGCGTCCCGCCCGTGCGGGTCACTCCTTGCGATACTCGGCCGCCGCCCGGATGTTGCCCTTGAGGTACCCGCCGGTGGAGGCGCGCACGGCGTTGACCACGACGCCCAGGAACTCCCCGCGCGAGTCGGACAGGTCGTTCTTGATGCGGGCGATCATCCCGCGCTTCTCCCCGAACGCCTTCACCACCAGGATCGAGGCGTCGCAGCGGTTGGCCAGCGCGATCCCGTCGCCCGCCACGATCGCGGGGGCCACGTCGATCAGGACCAGGTCGTAGAGGTTGCGCACCTGCGAGAGCAGCTCGAGCATCTGGTCGGCGCTGAGCCGCTCCACCACCCGCGCGTCGCGCGTGCCCGCCGAGAGAACGTCGAGCGTCGGCGTGGACGTGTGCTGGATGGCGACGTCGAGGTCCACCTGCTTGGCCAGCGTGTCGCCCAGCCCCGGGCTTTCCTGGACCCCGAACACCCGGTGCACGCTCGGACGCCGGTAGTTGGCGTCGATGAGCAGCACGCGCTGGTCGGCGGCAGCGGCGGCCAGGGCCAGGTTCGAGGCCACGCTCGTCGCCCCCGACGCGGGGAGCCCCGAGAGCACCACCACCGTGCGGTGCCCCGCCTGACGCAGACGCTTGTCCATCGCCGACCGCAGCTGGCGGAAGCTCTCCGCCACCACGCCCCGAGGCCGGTCCCGGAAGGTCGTCTCGACGGCCCCGGCGCTCTGCGGGTCCTCGGCCGCGTCGGGAACCCAGCCCAGCAGGCGCGTCCGCGGGATGATGCCGATGTCCGCCGGGCTCTTGATGCGCTGGTCGACCAGCTCGCGCACCAGCATCGTGCCCCCCACCAGCAGGAGGGAGAGCACGCCGCCGGCGGGGATCAGGATGGACAGGCGCGGGAAGCTCATCTCGTTGGGGGCCATCGCGTCCTGGTTCAGCACCACGCGCTGGCTGATCTCGACGTTGGCCAGGGCCATCAGGCTCTGGAGCTCCCCGTTGGCCTGCGTGCGGTCCTGCTGGAGGTAGTTGATCTTCTGGAGCAGGTCCTCGATCTGCACGTTGATGGCGTTGAGCTCGGTGAGGCGACGCCCCAGCTCCTCCGCCTGCGTCGTCATCTGGGAGATCTGCGCCTCCAGCTCGCGCTGGATCAGCGCGAGCTTGTCCTGCTCGGCCCGGAAGATGCGGTCCAGCGCGCCCCGGATCGCCGTGTCGAGCACCTGGTGGGAGGCGGCCACGGCCGCGTCGAGACGCTTGACCTCGTGGTGCTCGGGCGAGAACCCCCGCTCGAGCAGCGCCTGGCGACCGCCCTCGGCGCCGTGCACGCGGGATCGCGCGTCGATCACCTGCGGATCGCGCTCCGCGTCCTGGCGCTGCTGGTCGTTGTACCGGCTGCCCTCCGCGGAGTTGGCCCGCTCCTGGAGCGCCGCGAGCTGCTCCCTGAGCGCGTTACGCTGGTTCGTTCGGTCGATCAGGTCCTGGTTGATGAGCTGCAGCTTCATCGCCTCGCTGTCGCCCCGGTTCACCGTCCCGCCCACCATGTTCTTGGCGATCAGCTCGGCCCGGCGCGACTGGCTGGCCGCGACCTCGTCGTCGAGGCGCTTGATCTTGTCGCGCAACGCCTGGACCGACTGGCGCCCGATGCTCTTGCTCGACTCGTCCACCACCTGCAGGTACGTCTCCTTGAGCAGGCGCAGGACCGAGGTCGCGTCGTTCTTGTCCCGCCACGAGAACGACAGCTCGATCAACGCCGTCTGGGGCAGGACGCGGGCGCGCACGTGGTCGCGCAGCGA
Organism: Phycisphaerales bacterium; assembly: GCA_044221985.1. Lineage (GTDB taxonomy): Bacteria > Planctomycetota > Phycisphaerae > Phycisphaerales > UBA1924. Next base: position 7,470 of record JBGAOG010000090.1, on the reverse strand, counting down.
TTCCAGGGCCTTGCCCACGCTGAATACCCGCGCCCCCGTTTCCTTGCTGCGCTCCGACACGCTCTCGGCCCACAGCTTGGCATCCAGCGCCAGCTGGGGGTTGCGGCTCAGGCGGTCCAGCACCAGGTCGCTGGTCATGATGTACACCTGCGTCTGCATGAACTGGCGCACCTCGTCCATGCTCACGCCGGCGGCGCTGTCGATCATCGAGGTCTTGGGCGGGTAGCAGCGGAACTGGGCCGTCGGCTTCCACACCGGGCTGACCTTGACGAGCACGAAGTGGGCCGCCACGCCCAGCGCCGCCCCGATGATCAGGGCCGCCACCAGCCCCCACTTGTGCTTGCCCAGCAGCTTGATGGGGTCCACGCTGGCCACGGGCGCGCCGGCTCCCATCGTCGCGACGCGGGGGGCCGCGCCGGGCGTGGGCGGGTTGGTAATTGGAACCGTCGTCATGGCTGAACCCATCCTGCGCTTGGGGGCGATTCGCCCCGTGTTCTCGGACCTCTCGCCACCCGCGGCGCTGCACGTCTTTTCGACCTGACCTACCCGCGTTCCTTGCGCACGCCTGAGCCCAGGCCGCCCGGCGCCACCTACTTGACCTGCTTCTCCAGCTCATCCAGGTCGGCCAGCACGTCCTTGGGGATTCCGCTCCCGGCCTGATTGGCGAGCCCGCGTGCCCCCGTGACCAGGTTTCGGGCCACCTCCATGTCGTTGAGCGCGACGCACGCCTGGGCCAGGTGGACCGCGATGGTCACGCCGGTCGCCGGCGCGGCCCGGGCCGCCAGGGCCGATGCTCGCCGCAACTGGTCGCGGGCCTCCGTGTTCTTGCCCAAGGCGAGCAGCACGCATCCCAGCGTGTCCTGGGCGTTGGGATCATTGGGGGCCAGCTTGGCGGCCCGCTGGGCCAGTTCCAGGGCCTCCTCGGGCTTCTTGAGGTCCTTGGCCAGCATGTACGCCGCGTTGTTCAGCAGTTCCACGTCCTCGGGGAACTGGGCCGAACCCTGTCGGGCCCAGTCCACGGCGTCGGCGACCTTCCCTTGCCCGCCCAGGGCGCGGGACATGGCCTTGAAGGTGAGCTGGCGCAGGTAGGCCGGCATCTTCGGATCGGTGAACGCCCGGAACTCGGCGATGGCCTGGTCGCGCGTTTCGGGGGTGTTGAAGTGCACGTTGGCCCGGAACCACTGCATCCACAGCGGGGCCAGCCCGGCCTTCTCCTGCTGGTCGAGGTAGGGCAACATCTCGGCGCGATCGGGGAGGATGCCCGACAACGTGCTGTACCACCCGAGCATCTGATCGGGGTTTTCGGTATTGAGCAGGCGCAGCGCGACCGTCAGCGACTCGCGGGCCTTGACCCGGTCCTTCTGGTTGGAGAACCACCGCGCCTTGGCCACGGCCAGCCCCACGCTCTTGTCCGCCTGGTCCGCCACCTCGGCCAGGACCGAGCCCGCCTGCGAGCCCTCCGGGGGCGTCTGGTTGAGCAGCGAGTTGACCAGGGCCGCCGCCGAGTCGGGCGTCTTGGCGAGCTTGTACGCCATCCCATAGAAGATCGACGCCTTGTCCCACTTGGCGTAGCGGGCGAAGATCCCCCCGAACTCGGTGGCGATCTCCGCCTTCCCGCCCGCGGCCTGGAAGAGCCTCTGGGCGTCGGTGGCGGCCTCGTCGATGCGTCCCAGGTCCATCAGGTTCACCAGCAGCGTCGATCGGACGGCGGGGTCGTTGGGCGCGATGCGGGCCATCTCGCGCAGGTCGCGCATCGCGTCCTCGGGGCGTTCGGCCGCCACGCTGGCGCGGGCCCGGAGCGTGAGCAGGTCGATCGACCGCGGGCGCAGGGCGATGGCCTTGTCCAGGTCCTCGATGGCCGCGTTCACGTTCCCCTCGCGCTCGATGGCGAACTGGGCCCGGGCCACGAAGGTTCGCGGATCCTGCGGGAACCGCGTGACCGCGTCGGTCAGGGCCGCCTTGGCGCCCCGCGCGTCCTTGCGGGCGTCGGCCAGGCGCGAGCGCAGCAGGCACACGGTGGCGTCCTGGCGGTCCACGCTCGCCAGCGCCAGCAGCTCCTTGTCCGCCTCGTCGAGCTTGTTGGCCTGGATCAGGATCTCGGCGATGTTCTTCCGCAGCGACTGGCCCTCGTCGTCCGCCTTGGCGTCGATGATCCGACGCAGGCTGGCCACGCACTCGTCGATCTTGCCCTGCTGGCGATGGAGCATCGCCAGGGAGCGGTCGATCTCCATCTCCTTGGGGTCCTGGTGCGCCCGGACGCCCTCGAGGGCGGTGATGGCCGCCTCGTGCTCCCCGTGCGACCAGAGGAAATCGGCCAGCGCACGGGTCGCCCGCGTGCCCGCCTTGGCGGGGTCGACGCCCTTGAGGTACGCCTCGAGCACGCCCCGGGCCGGCTCGTACTGGCGCTGGGCGTCGTACCAGCGGGCATCGAGGATCACCGAGTCGAGCGAGTCCTTGGCCCGGCGCACCGCGTCGATGATCGGGCGGGCTTTGGCGAACTGTCCCGACGCCACGTACAGCGACGCCAGGGCCATGGCGTTGGAGCGGTTCTCCGGCTCGGCCTTGTGCATCTTCTCCCGCGCGTCCTGCGCCACGCTCCGGTCTCCCAGGCTCGCCTCCAGGTCCAGCCACGTCTCGAACAGGGGCGCGTCGCTGATGGTCACCGACTGGCGCTGACGCAGCACCGCCAGGGCCTCGTTCCCGCGCCCGGTGTTGAGCAGGCAGCCCACGAAGTCCCGCGTCGACAGCGGGTCGTTGGGACGGATGTCCACGGCCCGCGCCAGGGCCTCGGTCGCGTCCTCCGCGCGGCCCATGCCCAGCAGCACCTGGCCCTTCAGGCGGTAGAGCTCGGCCGAGGGCTGCGTGCGCTTGAGCGCGTCCTCCACCGCCGTCAGGGCCTCGGGGAGCTGCCCGCGATTCTGCAGCAGCCGGGCGCGGAAGGTCAGCCCGTCGGCGCCGTCGATGTTGCCGGCGGCGGCCCGGTCGGCGAACTTGCCCGCCTCCTCGAACTTCTTCTCATTCAGCGCCGTGAGGAACTGGACCTCGATGACGCGCGGGTCGTTGGGCGCCAGCGCCGCCGCCTTGTCCAGCTCCGCCTTGCCTTCCTCCATCTTCCCGTAGCGGGCGAAGGAGTTGTACCGCGCGATGGCCAGGTCCAGCGGGTCCTTGATCGTCTGCCCCAGGACATCCAGCTCCTTGTCGAGCGGGTCCTTGCGGCTGAACTGGGCCTGCAACACCACCAGGTCGGGGTGCCCGGGGTTCGCCTTGAGACCGTCCTCGACGGCCTGGGCCCCGGCGTCGCGGTCGCCCGTCGCCAGCAGCTGGGAGGCCAGGAACCGCACCGCCCGCGGATCCTGCTTGGAGTCCACCGCCAGCTGGCGGAGTCTCGCGGTGACCTCGCCCTCGTTGCCCGGCTTCTTGGCGAGGGCCTGGATGTCCTGGAGCGCCTTCACGACCGGGTCATCGCTGACGTTCTCGCCCTTGAGAAGGGCGGCGAGGCGCTTGGCCTGCTCGTTGGTCGGTTCGCGGTCCAGGGCCGCCTGCACCAGGCGCGCCGCCTCGTTGGCATCCCCGGAGTTCGCGGCGATCTCGGCCAGGAGCAGGTAGGCCGGGACATACTCCCCGTTGATCTGGAGGACCTTCTGGACCAGGTCGCGGGCCACGCCCGGCTGGGGGCTGGACTGACGCAACGCCGTCGTCGCCGCCAGGAGCAGGGCCTTGGGGTCGCGGTCCTGCGTGGCCTCGTTGTACTCCTTGAACAGGCGGGCGGCGTGGATGTGATCGCGGGCGCAGAACGCCAGGCGGGCCTCGACGAGCTTGCGCGAGGGCTGGGACTCCTCGACCACCTTGGCCAGCTCGTCGCGGTATCCTCGCGCGGCCTCCAGCAGCTTGGGCTTCGCCTCGCCCTCGGGGGCCCGGTCGTACGCGTCCAAGGCCCAGCCGGCGCGGGCGGCGGCCGCGGCACGCTTGAGTTCGAACAGGCGCATGCCCTCTCGACTGATGGGCAGCGAGGGCATGGTGATGACCTTGGTGGCCAGCTCGATGGCGCGGTCGTACTCCCCGCGCTGGCTGGCCGCGTCGCCCGCCAGCAGCTGCACCCGGGGGTCCGTCCCGCGGGCGGCGCTGAGCTTGTCGAGCACCCTGGCGTAGCGGGCGTGCTGGTCCGCGGGCGCCAGCTGCGACTCGAGCAGGTTCAGCTGCTGGGCGACGTCCTCGTCCAGCGACGCCGGATCCGCCTCCTCCATGGCCTTGGCGGCCTGGTCCAGGGCCGGCTTCAGCTCCGCGCGGATCCGCTCCGTTGCCGCGATCTTGGCCTCGCGCGTGGGGGCGGCCTCGAACGCCTTGCGCGCGCCGACCAGCGCCAGGCGCAGCCGCACGCACAGCAGGCGCGGGTTGTTCGGGTTGTCCTTCAGGAACCGCTCGACGCCCGCGGCGGCCGCGTCCATCTCCGCCTTGGCCTCGTCATCGCGGGCCAGGTCCGTGGCCCGCTGCGACACCAGCGCGTGGAACGTGGCCACCCCCTCGGCGACCTCGGCGTCCTTGGGGTCGGCCTGCAGGGCGGCCTCCAGGTCCGCCTCGATGCGCTTCATCTTGGATTCGGGAGACTCCTTGACGCCCTGGGCCTCGCGCAGCAGGGCCAGCCCGCTGAAGCGGCGCAGGACGGCCGCCTTGGGATCGGGCTTGCCCAGGAAGTGGGCCAGGGCCTCGTCCGTCTCGCGCACGATCATGTCCGTTCCCGCCGCCGAGCCCCGCGCCTGCTCGAAGAGCTGGTCCAGGCGGGCCCGGTGGGCCGCCACGTCCGTCCCGCGCAGCATCGCCCGCTTGCGGATCAGGGCCGTGTACTCGTTGTACGACGTGATGTACGCCTGCTGCTGGGTGGGCGCGTACTGCGTCAACGCCGACTCCCACTTGTCCAGGTACGCGGGGTTGGTCTGCTCCTTGTTGACGGCCTTGGAGTACGCGACCGCCGCCTGGTGGATCGCCTCCTGCGCGTCCTCCTCGCGACCCCCGCTCCGGTGCTGCTTGGCCAGGTCCATCTGCTTGTCCCCGATGGAGATCAGGCGTCCGGGCGTGTTCAGCACCAGGGTGCGGTACGCGAAGTACAGCCCCCCGAAGACGACGATCGCCCCGGCGGCGATAAGGGCGATGAACGTGGTATTGACGCGGGCGGCCATCGGTGTTCTCCGGGGAGGATCGCGCCGGCACGGGTCGAGCCGCGCCGGCGTTGGGGGTCAGGATGGACTTGCGGACTCTGCCGCTTTGGGCGGGTACAGGCCCTGGCGGACCTTGGGCCAATCGGGCACGGTCCGCATGATCTCGGGAAGCAGCTCGGAGACCAGGCTCGACGCGGAGGCCGCGAACTCGTCGGCGTCCCGCGCGGTCTGGCTGGTCACCTGCACCTTGAGGTAGTAGGCGTAGGTGTTCTTGAGGTCGAAGGCGAGGCGGCGAACCTCGTTGGCGCTGGGCGTGTGCCCGCCGTTGGCGATGAAGAAGTAGCCCGCGAAGACCGAGCGCCCCCCGTCGAGGAAGCGCATGGTCCGCAGGCGCAGGTGGCACGCGTCGCGGGGCAGGTGCACCCAGCGCACCTCGCCCGCCGAGTCCGGCGCCAGCGGGGCCTTCTCGTACTCACGCAGGTCGGCCGGGAGCGCGCTGTCGATCGCCCACGCCGCATCGTTGATCCGCAGGGGTAGGTCGCCCTCCACCGTGCCGATCTGCATGCCCCCGCCCACGAAGCACCGATCCGGCACGTGCGGGACGGTGTCCACGCTGCCCGTGTAGTACGCCAGGTGGACCTGGAGGAACTGCGGCCGGGCGCGATCGGCGGGACTGGACTCCATGTACGTGCGCGTCACGTGGTTCTTGGTGCCCAGCGTCTCCTCGATCTCGGCGTTGATGGCCTGGTCGGGGATGGGCTCGCCCCCGGCATCCCGCGCCCGCGTCCACGACGCCGTCCGCGCCGGGACATCCCGAGTCAGCACCCCGTTTTCCGCATGGATCGGGAGCTTCTTGAGCATGAACCCCAGGGCGTTGATCGCGTATCCGAAGCTGGCGGCGGAGAGGGCCAGGATGCCCACCGCCGTCCACAGGGCCGGGTTGCGCAGCACGCCGCCGGAACTCATGGCCCCCTCCCCGCGCCCCGGCGCAGGACGCGCCGCTCGCCGGCCTTGGCCTGGGCCCGGGCCGCCGCGCCGGGGTCCACGAAGATCCGTTCCAAGGCCTTGTGGCACAGGAAGTACAGCCCCAGCGCCGGGACCAGCAGCAGCGTCCCGATGAGCATGTGCGCCTGCCCCTCGGCCAGCTTGGGATCCGCCAGCGACAGCAGCCCCAGCACCGCCACCCGAACGACGTTCATCACGATCGCCACCGGGGCGGCGATCAACACCATCGCGATCCGCTCCCACCACCAGCGGCACCCCAGCAGCGCGTACGCGCTGGCCAGCGCGATGAACGCGATCACCATCCGCATCCCCGAGCACGCTTCGGCCACGTTCATGGGGATCGGCGCCCCCGACGCCGGGTACATCGTCAGGACGTTCCCCGCGACCTCCACCCCGTACCCGAAGGCCTTGCCCAGCAGGGCCAGGATGATCCACGCTCCCTTCGAGGCCAGGAGCTGGAGCGGGAAGGTCACCAGGTTCATGACCGCCTCGGAGATGGTGGACATGAAGAGCAGGAAGAGCGTCGGCAGGGCCAGGAACCGGAAGATCGCCGGGCCCAGGAGCAGCAGCAGCATCGCCCCCAGCGTCATCACCATCGCCGCCGCCTGGAACATGTGGTTCGGAAACCCCACGTTGAAGAACACGTAGCCGAAGATCCCCGCCAGCATCGGGACCAGCGCCGGCCAGAACGTGCGCGGCGCGACGGCGGCGACCTCCGCCCGCCGGCGCCACACCAGGTACCCGCTGATCAGGGGGATCACGTAGGCGTGCCCCCAGTCCTGCGGGTTGTCCCGGCTCATCAGGTGCTGCGTCCAGAACCAGTTCCAGAACAGGCCCCCGAACGCGGCGGCCAGCAACCCGCCCGCAACCCAGGCCTGGGCCGGCACGGCGCGCAGCGACACTCCCGACCCCTCGTTCGTGGATGGAGATGTGCCCGCCAGCGTCGTCAACTCCAGCCGCTCCAAGACCCTGCGCACGCGTGCTGTGCTACGCGCGCGAAGGGGGACATTGTTCGCAGTCGGCGATTTGAAAGCCCGGCGTCAGGCCTGCGCTTCTTGGACCCGTGGATCGACGACCTTGTCCGTACAAAGAACGAACAATGATCCGACGCCCGGCCCGTGCCGATCTCGCGCGGTACGGATCAGAGCCCGCTGGCGCCGCTGCGGCGAACCCCGAAGAGGGCCTCGTCGAAGTTCCGGTCCAGCACGAACCCGAACCCGTAGCTCGCCCGGAAACCGTTGCGAATGACGGCCAGGGGCTGGGCCCAGAAGCTCGTCCCGATGTTCAGGACGTCGTCGGCCTTGATGTAGAT
>JBGAOG010000008.1:36640-44839 GCA_044221985.1 Phycisphaerales bacterium | reverse complement strand
GGGTCGGGCGGGCATGGAGGCCATGGTAGCTCCGAGGGGTGCGGATCGGGTTGGTGGGGCGGGCCAGATTTGCGGTTCTCGCGCCGCCCGGGCCCGCCTTGGGAATCCCCGGGACATCCACTCGGCTTGTCGCCCCCTCCCAGACCCTGTACAGTCGGCGGCCGATGCTACTCACCCTGACGGCCTCCTGCCTTCGTTCGATGCTGCTCCCGGCTGCCGGTGCGCGCCAGGCGAAGGTGTCCCTGGAGGACCTGCCTCAGTACACGTTCGAGGTGCTGGGGCTCTCGGGCCTGAACCTCACGACGGATCTGCTGGTGGGCGCGGACCGGGGGCGTCTCGAGGGTGTCCGCGAGCGTGCGGACAAGGCGGGGTGCGCCGTGCTGCTGCTGATCGAGTCCGAGCCCCAGCCCTTCGCCCATGGCGACGAGGCGACGGGCAAGGGGGCCGTGGCCCGCTTGTCGCGGGTGGTCGAGGCGGCCCGGTACCTCGGCTGCAGCGCCGTGGCCGTCAAGGCCGTCGCCCCCGACGACGAGGCCTCGCTGCTCAAGACGGCATCGCGGATGCGTCCCGCGGTCGATCGGGCCGAGAAGCTCGACATCAACGTCCTGGTGTCGCCCCACGAGGGTCTGACCTCAACGCCCGAGCGCGTCGCCGAGCTGATCAAGCGCGTGGGGGGGTTTCGCATCGGGACGTTTCCCGACTTCGAGGTGGCGGCCAAGTCCAAGGACCCGGTGGCGTACCTGCGGCGGCTCTGCCCGTACGCGTCGGCGGTGTCGGCCAGCACCATCCGCTTCCGCCAGGGCAAGGCGCCGCTGGAGGAGATCAACATCAGCGAGGCCTTCGACCACGAGCCCTACGCCCTGGAGCAGTTCGTGGGCGCCGTGGCCTCGGTGGGCTACGACGGGGCCCTGGCGGTGGACTATCGCGGGGTGGGCGACATGCCCGCGGGCATCCGCCTGAGCCGCCAGGCGTTGTTGCGGTGCCTGGCCAACGAGGGCGAGGGCGAGGACCTGGACCTCGACGAGCTGGGCGACTTCGAGGACGAGGACGACGAGGACGAGGCCGCCCCGCCCGCGGTCGACGAGTCCTGACGCCGGGAGCAGCGGAGATGAGCGCGGGTCCCAAGGGCATCGGGGTGGCAAGCGGGCTGGCGCCAACAATGCCGGTGGAGGTGCGTCCCCCGCGGGCGGGCGACGCGACGGGGGCCGGCGGGGGCGCCAGGCAGGAGGCTTCGGTGTTTCGCCTCGATGGACCGATGATCGTGACGATCGACGGGCCCGCGGGCACGGGCAAGTCCACCGTGGCCCGGCTGCTGGCGCGTCGCCTGGGCGTGGACTTCCTGGACACCGGCGCGATGTACCGCGTCGCGGCGGCCATCTCGATCGATCAGGGCATCTCCGGCGAGGCGGCGCTGGTCGAGGCCGTCCGCGCGGGCGACGTGCGGTTCGACTGGACGCGCGATCCCCCGTCCATCAGCGCCTTCGGGCGGGCCCTGGACCGGCGCATCCGCGACAAGGACGTGACGTCGCGCGTGTCGCCGGTGTCGGCCATCCCCGCGCTGCGCTCGCTGCTGGTGGCCCAGCAGCAGGAGATCGCCCGTGCCCACCCGCGCCTGGTCACCGAGGGGCGTGACCAGGGCACGGTGGCGTTCCCCCACGCCCAGGTGAAGTTCTACCTCGACGCCGATCCCCCCGAGCGGGCCCGGCGCCGTCGCGAGCAGCTCCGCGAGGGCGGGGTCGAGGCCGACCTCGACGCCGTCCTGGCCGACATCGTTCGGCGCGATGAGCTGGACCGGACGCGTTCGGACGGCCCGCTGCGCTGCCCGGCGGACGCGATCGTGGTGGACACGACGTTCCTCTCGCAGGACGAGGTCGTGGCGGAGCTGGAGCGACTGGTCCGCGAGCACGCGCTGCGGACGTCGTGACCCGCCCATTGCCATGACGCCCCCTCCCCCCGAGCACGACGCGCCGCACACGAGCTGGTTCTTCCGCCTGTGCCGGACGCTGTGCCGGTGGATCATCCAGGCCGTGTACCGCGCGCGGGCGGAGAACGTCGGGTGCGTGCCCGCGCGGGGCGGGCTGCTCATCGCCGCCAACCACCAGTCCTACATCGACCCGCCGATGGTGGGCGGGTTCGTGAGGCAGCGCGAGTGCCACTTCGTCGCGCGGGCGGGGTTGTTCAAGTTCGGGGCCTTTGGCCGCCTGCTCGTCGCGGTCAACTGCATCCCCATCCGCGAGGAGCAGGGCGACGCCGGCGCGATCAAGGAGGTCATCCGGCGTCTTTCCCGCGGCGAGGCCGTCGTCATCTTTCCCGAGGGCTCGCGGTGCTACGACGGCGCCATGACGGAGTTCAAGCGAGGGGTGGCGCTGCTGGTCAAGCGGGCGAAGGTGCCGGTGGTTCCGGCGGCGGTGGAGGGGTGCTTCGACGCCTGGCCTCGCGGGCGCCGCCCGCGCGTGCTGGGGGCGCGGGTCGTGGTCCGCTACGCCGACCCGATCCCCTACGACGAGCTGATGAAGGACGGGCCCGACGCCGCCCTGCGGCGCCTCCAGCTCCAGATCGATGCGATGCGGCTCGAGCTGCGGGGCGAGCTGCGCCGCCAGAGCGGGGGCCGGTACCCCGCGCCCGGGCCGGGCGATCGCCCCTACTTCCCTAGCGGATCTGACCCTTCGCCCGCATCTCCTCCCGCTGGGCAGTGAGCGCCTCGATGCGGCGCTCCATGGGCGGGTGGGTCGCGAACAGGTTCATCAGCGTTCCACCCGTCAGGGGCTCGACGATGAACAGGTTGTTCTGCGCGGGGTTGGGATTGTGCAGCGGGACCCGCTGCGACGCCATCTCCAGCTTCGAGAGGGCCCCGATCAGCCCGTCGGGCGTTCCCGCGATCTCGGCGCCGTCGTGATCGGCCACGTACTCGCGGCTTCGGCTGATCATCGCCTTGATGATCGCCGCGCCCACCGCCGCCAGGATGATCACCAGCACCTGCGCCAGCGGATGCCCCTCGCTGCGCCCGCGCCCCCCGCCCAGGTAGAAGCCCCACTGGGCGAGGAACGCCAGCACGCCCGCGATGGTCGCGGCGATGCACGAGGTCAGCGTGTCGCGGTTCTTCACGTGCGCCAGCTCGTGCCCCAGCACGCCGCGCAGTTCGTCGAGCGTGAGCAGGCGCAGGGCGCCCTCCGTCACCGCCACCGACGCGTGCGACGGGGAACGCCCGGTGGCGAACGCGTTGGGCGCGTCGTGGGGGCAGACGAAGACCCGGGGCATGGGCAGCCCCGCGCGCTGGCGGAGCTCGTCGACCTGCTGGTACAGCGCCCCACCGATCCCGGGGGTTTCGGGCACGACCTCCTGCCCGCGCATGGCCGCGATGGCGATCTTGTCCGAGAAGAACCAGGCGATCACGTTCATGAGCCCGCCCAGAACCAGGCCCATGATCATGCCCTGCTGCCCGTAGAAGCTCCCCACGGCCAGGAAGAGCCCCATCATGCCGCCCAGCAGCAGCGCCGTCTTGACATTGTTCAGCGTCTTGGTCATCCGCCCACGTGCTCCAGCGAGCCCGCGCGGGATCTCCGTGAATCCCGCGACGGGCCCCGTCCCCAGTTGTACGCCCCCCGATCGGGTCCCGATCGCGCCGGGCACCATACGCATGCACGCGCCGTGCCAGTTTCGCGGGCCAGGCGCGAGTTGTGGGGCCCCAACAGCGGCAGGAAAGCCCGGGGGAGAGTGCTCTCGCCGCCGCTTTGGCAGGTGGTCAACCGACAGTTATCCCAGACCAAGCGACAGATCTGGACGTCCAAGTCTGTCAGCAATGTCTGCGCGAAGGCCGCTGCCGGGGCCCTGGCGGGGCTAGAAATCCGGCGCAAGGGCGGCATATTCGACATATTCCGCTCAGACCGCGCCCCGGGCGTGCCGAAGCGCGAGATCGGGGCTCGCCCCCTTTCATTTTTCCTGGCGTGAGGTATGCTCGACATGCTCGCCCAAGCCAATGGCCAGACGCGGACCCGACCCAACGTCGGGGCTCGACCGGGAGGGAGGTGGTCCCTGCCGCGTGTGCCGTGGTTCGGGTGGGTGGTGGAGTCGCACATTTGAAGACCAGCACGCCAGGAAACCTCGTCCGCTGGGTGTCCCGTTTCGACGGGCCCCGTTCCCGCCGCGCCCTGCGGCTGACCGTCGGCCTGGGCGTCGTCACGCTGACGGTCGGTTCGGCGATCATGGCCAAGACGATCCAGAGCGCCCCGGCCCTGGCCGCCATCAGCGCGGTGCCGACGGCGCCCCAGGCCGAGGCGGCGCCGAACGAGCCCGCGCCGACGATCGAGAGCGTGCTGGCGATGCTCGAGGCCGAGCTGCCCGCCGGCGACGCGTCCGCCGAGTACTCGGTCGTTCCCGCCGCCGAGCCCGCCGCTCCGGCGTACGACGCCGACACGCGCTGGTTCAATGGTCGTCCCGTGCGGGCGGCCCGCCAGGTGCGCCTCACGACGACGGCCTACTCGCCCGACTGGCGCTCCTGCGGCAAGTCCGCCGACGGGTTGACCTCCACGCTGCACTCGGTGGAGACCAACGGGCACTGCCTGGTGGCGGCCGACCCCCGCGTGCTGCCCATGGGCGCGATGCTGAGCATCCCCGGTTACGACGAGGCCCGGATCGTGCCGGTGCTGGACGTGGGCGGGGCGATCAAGGGCAACCACGTCGACCTGCTGTTCCCGACGCACGCGGAGGCTCGCCGCTGGGGCGTGCGCAAGCTCACGGTCACGGTGTGGGAATACGCCGACGGGCTGCCGGCGGAGAACCCCCGCAAGGTCCGCTGATCCCCGGGCCGGGCATAGCCTTGGTCCATGCTGGTGGGCGTCTCGGGCAAGCCGCCTTCGACTCTGGGGGAACTGCTCGGGCGCGACCCGGCCGCGAGGCTCGATCGCCTCGACCTCCTCTCGCGCAAGATGCTGGCGGGCAAGCTCCCGGGCGAGCGCCGCAGCAAGCGCCGCGGGCGCAGCGTGGAGTTCGACGATTTCCGCGACTACATCCCCGGCGACGACCTGCGCCACCTCGATTGGAACGTGCTGGCGCGCCTGGACCGCCTCGTCGTCAAGCTCTTCCGCGAGGATGAGGACCTGGCCCTCCACCTCCTCGTCGACGCGTCGCCCTCCATGAACGCGGGCGAGCCGGGCAAGCTCGCCTTCGCCCACGCCCTGGCCATGGCCCTGGCCTACGTGGGCGTGGTGAACCAGAACCGGGTGAGCGTGGCCACCTTTGGCGGGTTCGGGCCCGGCCCCGGGGGGCTGCGCCAGCTCTCGCCGGTGCGCGGGCGGCCGGGCGTGCGCCGCATCGCCGAGTTCCTGCTCGCCAGCCTGCGATCCGCCGGTGAGCCCGGCGCCACGCCCGACGCCATGAACCAGGCCCTGCGCTCCCTCGCCCAAACCCGTGCCGGCAAGGGCATCGTCGTGGTGCTCAGCGACCTGCTGACGCCCGGCGCGGCGCCCGGCGGGTACGTCCCCGGGCTCAACGCCCTGGCGGTGGGCGAGAGCGGCGGGTACGACACGTCCGTGATCCAGGTCCTGGCCCCGGGCGAGCTCGATCCGGGCCGCGAACGCGAGCGTGGCCTGGTGGGCGACCTGCGCTTGACCGACGTGGAGACGCTGCGCGGGGCGGAGGTCACGCTCTCGCCGGCGCTCATCACCCGGTATCGCGCCCGCGTGGAGGCGTACATCGCGCAGGTGCGCCGCGCCTGCCGCGCCCGCGGCATCGCCCACTACCTCGTCACGACGGACACCCGGGTGGACCAGCTCGTCATCGGGGCGCTGCGGAAGGGCGGGATGCTCAGGTAGGGGCGGAGCCCGTGAGGCTCGCGTACAGCTCCTCGTCGATCCCCAGGAACTCGCGCATGTGCTTCTCGTACGCCTCGCCGTCGCTCTCGCGCGAGAGGTCCAGGCGCAGCTCGTTGATCACCTTGGTGCCCTGCTTCAGCCACGCGTCGAACGTGTCCTGGGAGATGTGCTCGAAGATCCACCGGCCCACCGGGCCCTTGAAGGGCGGGCGCGACATCTTCCGCCCCGGCTGACCCGAGCGGGCGCACACGAACGAGCCCCCGCCCGTCGCCGCGCCTGGCGGGGGCTGCGAGCCCGCGGTCTGCGGCACCGGGGCCCCCATCGCCAGCAGCATCTCGCCCATCGCCTTCTGGGGCAGGCGATCACCCCGGCCCGCGGCGGCGCCGTAGCCCTGGGTCAGAACCTGCACGGCGCGATCGGTGTCGCCCACCTCGATCAGGGCCTGCCCGGCGAGCTGGTACGCCTTGCTCATGGCCGCATTGATCTCGCAGCAGCGGATGAACGCGTTGGCCGCGTCGCGGTGGCGCCCGGCCTGGGCATAGGCCTGGCCCAGGCTGAACCAGGCCATGTCGTTGTTGGGGTCGGCCCCGGGGCGGACCATGGTCTCGAACTGGGCGATTCGTGCGTCGATGTCCATGGCGGAAGGTAGGCCCGGCGTCATTCGCCCGGGCCGGGCGCCGCCGGGGCCTTGGGGTCGGTCGGCGCCGTGGGGATGGGCCTGCCCTCGGCCTGGGCGATGACCTTCTCCAGCTCCAGGCGCGACCCGGGCTTCAGTCGCGACGCGTTGGCCTTGCAGATCTCCAGCACGCGCGGCTCGTCCTGGCAATGCTCGAGCAGGCGCTGGCGCGCGATGGCCGCCGTCCGCCTGGCGGTCTCGCGCCGTCGCTCGGCGATCGTCTCCTCGGCGGGGGTGGTGGGCTCCCGGACCTTGAACTCGACGAGCCCCTCGAACTGCTTGAGCACGAAGAGCTCATCGCCCGAGGCGCCGAAGGCGCGCCAGAGCATGTCGATCTGCTGGGGCCCGCGGATTTGCGTCTGGAGGATGTCGCGGTGCTTGTCGTCGAGCCAGCGGTATTCGATGCGGCGCTCGTGCCCCTGGGGCAGGGCCCGGGCCTCCTTGATCGCCTGGGCGCCGCCCTCCGTGTCGGCCTGCCACACCGCCGTCCACCACCACTTCTTGGACGGCTCCTTCACGGCGCCGACGGCGTCGCACCACATGGGCACCGACCCGGGGTTGCGCCGCATCAGCTCGGTGAAGAACGCGGAGTACCCCCAGGCCCGGGCCTCGTTGGCGAAGGCGCCTCCGGCATCCAGGGCCCGGAAAGCCTCGACGAAACGGTCCAGCTCGGGGTGCAGGTAGTACGAGGCCATCCAGCGTTCCACCGACGCGGCGTCAGAAAACGGGGCCGCGGCGGGCGGGGCGGCGGGCTCGGGGGTCGCGGCGACCTGGTCGGGCTCGGGCCGCGGGGCGGCGTGGGTTGGCGGGACGCTGGGAGCCGGGCTCGCAGCGGGGGGCTCGGACGCCTTGGGCGAGTCGGGCGATGCGGGTGCGGCCTGCTGGGCCGGCGCCGGGATCGCCGCGGGTGGTGAGGGCTCGTCGGGCGCCTTGGACGGTTCGGAGGCGCAGGCGGCCAGGGCGAGCGTGGCGATCAGGGGGAGGAAGTCGCGCATGAACAATGCTATCCGCCCGCGCGCGGTAGGATCTGCCGCCGATGCCCGCTCCCACGCTGCTCCAAATCTCCCTCGCCGGGCTGGACCTTCGCAATCCGGTGCTGCTGGCCGCCGGGACCGCCGGCACGCTCGACGAGCTGGGCGGCGTCCTGGACCTGTCGCGGATCGGCGGGCTCGTGACCAAGTCCATCACCCCCGAGCCCCGCGAGGGCAACGCCACGTGGCGCCTCATCACCACCGAGCACGGGGGCGGTCGCGGCGGGGCGATGCTCAACGCCATCGGGCTGGCCAACATGGGGCTCGAGGCGTTCCTGCGCGGCGTCGGGCCCCGCGTGGGGCGGATGCCCTGCGCGGTCGTCGGCTCGATCTCGGGGTTCTCGATCGAGGACTACGTCACCGTCGCCCGGGGCTTTGATTCCCTCGCCGCGATGCCGGCGGTCGAGCTCAACGTGAGCTGCCCCAACGTCAGGCACGGGACCGAGTTCGCCGCCGATGCGGGGTTGCTCCGTGAGCTGGTGGGCGCGGTGCGTGCGGTGCTGCCGAGGCAGCGACTCCTCGTCAAGCTCAGCCCCATCGCGATGGGGAGCGGCGCGGGCGGCGAACCGAACATCGTCGCCATCGCGCGGGCCGCCATCGAGGGCGCGGGCGTGGGGCCCCCGGCCCACAAACCCCCCCCCCCCCCCCCCCCCCGCCAAACCCACAACCACCCCCCCCCCTC
>JBGAOG010000008.1:0-36630 GCA_044221985.1 Phycisphaerales bacterium | reverse complement strand
GGGCCCAACAAGCGCCCCGGCGCCGATGCGCTCTGCATCGCCAACACCGTGCCCGCCATGGCCATCGATGTCGGCACGCGCAGGCCCCGGCTGTCCAATCGCAGCGGCGGGCTGAGCGGCCCGGCCATCCACCCCATCGCGGTCAAGCTCGTCCACGACGCGTACCGCGGGCTGTGCCGGGACGCGGGCGTGCCCATCGTCGGCATCGGGGGCGTGCTCACGTGGGAGGACGCCGCGGAGTTCATCCTCGCCGGCGCGTCCGCCGTGGAGATGGGGACGGCGTTGTTCGTCGATCCAAGGTCGCCGCTGAAGGTGATCGCGGGGCTGGAGCGATGGGTCCGGGATCAGGGCTGCGCGAGCGTGGCGGAGCTGGTGGGTGCGATGCGGGAGTAACGCGGCGCTACGCCGACTCGCGTTCCAGTTCCGTTCCCTGGACGAACGCCTGGGCCGCTCCGCTGCGGACCTCGACGGTCACGGGCGTCGCCTCTGCGGAGATCTCGCCCGAGGCCTTGCGCCGCCGGCGCGGCTTCACCTCGACCTCGCTGCCCGCCGCGGGCGGGGGCGTCGCCGTCACGCTGATCTGCCCGGCGCTACCGACCTGGTCGAACTTGACGGCCACGCGGGTGCTGACGCCGCGCTCCTGCATCGTGACGCCGAAGAGCCGATCCGCGCTCTGCATGGTCCGCTTGTTGTGCGTGATGACGATGAAGTGCGACCGATCGGTGAAGTCGCGGATGACGCCGTTGTATCGCCCGACGTTGGCCTCGTCGAGCGCGGCGTCCACCTCGTCGAGCACGCAGAAGCAGCTGGGCTTGCTGCGGAAGATGGACATGAGCAGGGCGACGGCCGTCAGCGTCTTCTCACCGCCCGAGAGCTGGCTGATGCTGCGGGGCTCCTTGCCCGGGGGCTTGGCGCGAACCTCGATCCCGCTCTCCAGAAGGTCGGTCTCGCTCGTCTCCACCTTGGCGATCGTCCCGTCGGGCTGCTCGACCTCCTTCATGAGGGGCATGAGGACCACCTCGGCCTTGCCGCCCCCGAAGAGCTTGCGGAACATCCCGCCCTCGCCACCGAAGTGCTCGGTGATGCGGGCGAACACCTCCCCGAAACGCTCCTTGCTCACGACGTTCAGGCGGTCGATGAGCTCGATGAGCTGCGTGCGGGCCGCGTCGATGTCCGCGACCTGTTTCACGAGATCGTCGTTCACCTTCTCCAGGTTCGACTCCTCGTCGATCGCCTCCAGGTTCACGCTGCCCAGCCGGCGAACCTCGTCGCGCAGCGTGTCGATCCGCACGGCGGCCTGGGGCGGATCGATGCGCCCGATCTCGCCGCCCTCCATCATCGCCCGGTACTCGGGGTACTCGGCGCGGAGGTCCACCGACAGGTCCTGCTGCACGCGCTCCTCGATCGTCTCGCGCTTGACCTCCAGCTCGCGCCGCCCGGTTTCCAGGCTGTGCCAGTCGCGCTCCACGTGCTGGGCCTGCTGGCGGGCCGCCGTCACCCGCTCGCCCAGATCCGACACGCCCCGCGTGGACTCCTCGAGCGCGGCCTCCACCTCCGCCACGCGGGCCGCGGTCTCCGCCGCCAATTCCTCGCTCTGGGCGATCTCCGCGATCGCCCGGGCCACGCCCAGGCGATGCTCCTCCACGCGCGCATCGGCCCGCTCCAGGTGCGACACCAGCTCGCCCAGCTGGCGTTCCGAGTCGTCCCGCAACGACTCGAGCCGGTGCAGCTCGCGACGGGCCGCCCCGGCCTGCTCGGCCAGGCGCCCCACCTCGACCTTGGCGCTGCTGGCGCGCTCGCCGGCCTTTTCGCCCTCGGTCTCGCTGGCGCGGATCGCCTCCTGCATCGCCCCCAATTGCCCCGACTCGTCCTCGAACAGGCGCAGGAGACTCTCGCCCTTGCCCGCCAGCTCCAGGCGCCCGCGGTCGATCCTCGCCAGCCGCTCGGCGATCTGCGACGCCTCCTGATCCAGCGCCGCCCGCTCGCGCGCCAGGCGCCCGCCCTCGGCCCGCAGACGCTCCAGGCGTGCCTGTTCCCCGGCCATCTGACGCTGCACCTGGGCCAGCTGCCCGCGGGCCTCGGCCGCCCGCGCGCTCACCGCCGCCGACTCCGCGTCGACCTCCGCCAGCGCCGACCGCGAGCCCTCGACCTCCGTCCGCAGCTCCATCACGCGCGCCCGCAGAGACTCGAACTCCGCCCGCCGGCGCAGCAACCCGCCCGCGCCCGCGATCTCCGTTCCGGGCGGACCGGCCAGCACGCGCCCGCCCGGCTCGAGGATCGTTCCGTCGCGGGTCACGAACGTGCAATGGCGGCCCGCCATGGGGCCCGCGGCCAGCAGCAGGGCGGCATCCAGGTCTCGGACCAGGTACGCCGCGCCCAGCAAGCGATCGAGCAGCTCGACCAGCCGCTCGCCCGCGCCGTCCATCACGCGCGGGCGCACCAGCGACCGCAGGCTCACGAGTTGTCCGCAGGGATCATCGACGCCGCCGGGGATCTGACCGCCGAAGTCCGGCACGCAGATCGGCGCCGGGCCCGGCACCCCTCGCATGGGCAGAAAGGCCACGCGCCCGGGCAGCCCCGCCAGCTCCGTGGCGAGCGGGAGCGACGAGGCGGACTCGACCACGAGCGCCTGCAGGTCGGCGCCGAGGGCCGCCTCGACGCCCCAGGCCGCCTCGACGCCCCAGGCCGCCTCGACGCCCCAGGCCGCCTCGCCCTCGACCCCGCCCACCATCTCGATCAGGTCCGCCAGCGAGCCGACGACGCCGGCGAAACCCTGCCCCGCGTCGCGCGTCTCGAGCACCTTGCGCACCGCGTCCCCGTAGCCGGCGCGGGTGTGGATCATCTCCTCAAGGGTGGCCCGGCGGCTGTCACCGCGCACCAGGTCCTGCTCGAGCTGGCCCACCTGCTCGGCGCGTCCGCGCCGGTCCTCGCCCAGGCGCCCGATCTGGGCGTCGAGTTCCGCGACCGTCCGCTCCAGCGACTCGCCGCGCGTGCGCAGCTCCGCCAGCGATTGCTCGCCCGCCGCAATGCCCGCCTGCGAGGACCGGTCTTCCTCGCCCGCCCGGGCCCGCTTTCTGGACAGGCCCTCGCCCTGCTCGCGCAGGCCCTCGGCCCGCTTCTCCTCGGCCACCAGCGACGCCAGCAGGTGCGAGCGCTCCCGCTCGATCTGCGCCACCTGCGCCTGCTTCTGCGCGAGCACGCGCCGGCGCTCGCCCAGTTGCTCCATCACCTCCGCCCGCGCCGCCGCCGCCGAGTGCATCGCCCGCTCGCCCTCGGCCAGCTGCTCGCCCAGGGCCGCGATGGTCTCGCGCTGATCCACCAGCCCCAGCTCCGTCTGGGCCTGGCGCTGGCGCAGGTCCTCGACGCGGGACCGGTCCAGCTCCGCCTGGCGCCGGGCTTCCTCGCCGGCCCGCTCGAGCATGCCCTGGCGCTGGGCCGCCTGCTGGCCCGCGTGGCGCGCGGTGAGCAGGTCCTGCTCGAGCGACTTGTGCGCTCCGGCCAGCTCGTGGCGCGAGAGTTCCGCCTCCTGGCGGGCCGACTCCAGCTCGGAGAGCTGCGCCTGGGCCTGCTCGCGCTGGCGCGAGAGGTCGCTCTGGCGGCTCGTCAGCCCCGCCAGGCGCTGCTCCAGGTCGTCGTACTGATCGAACGCCAGGGCCAGGCGCCAGGACTTGAGTTCCCCGTCGAGCTCCACGAACCGGCGTGCCTTGGCCGCCTGCCCCTTCACGATGCGCAGGCGGCGCTCGGTGCTGGCCAGCTCCTCGCGCGTGCTGGCGAGGTTGGCCTGGGCCCGATCGAGCTTGCGCTGGGCCTCGAGCCGGCGCACCTTGTACTTGGCGATCCCCGCGGCCTCCTCGAAGATCACCCGCCGCTCCTGCGGGCTGGCCAGCAGCATCGCGTCGACCTTGCCCTGCTCGATGATCGAGTACGCGTCGGCGCCGATGCCCGTGTCGAGGAACAGGTCGCGGATGTCCTTGAGCCGGGCCCGCTTGCCGTTGATCAGGTACTGGCTCTCCCCGTCGCGGTACAGGCGGCGCTCGACCTCGACCACGTCCGCGTCGAAGGGCAGGGCCCGGCGCCCGCGCACGCTCGCGTCGATGGCCGACTCTTCACCAACCTCGGGCAAGGCGCCCGATGCGGCGGGCGCGTCGCCCAGCGCGTCCGATGCGGGCTCGGTCAGCTCGTCCAGGGCCCCGTCGGCGGCGCTCCCGCGCTGGGCCCCTTCCATCGCCGGGTTCTCGAAGCTCAGCGTGACGCTGGCCATCCCGCTGGGCTTGCGCCCGGCGCTGCCGGCGAAGATCACGTCGATCATCTCCTGCCCGCGCAGGCTCTTGCTGCTGCGCTCGCCCAGCACCCACTTGATCGCGTCCACGACGTTGCTCTTGCCGCACCCGTTGGGCCCGACGATCCCCGTGACGGCGTCGTCGAAGGTGAACTCCGTCGTGTCCGCGAAGCTCTTGAATCCGCACAACGTCAGCTTGGACAGACGCACCGCAACCTCCTTGTCGCCGACCGATCCGTCATGGATCGCCCCCCGGGAACTCCGCCCGGCTGGCGCGCCGCCCGAGGGCCCGCGCAGGGTCAAGCGTACCACGTCCACGGGCGCCACGCCGGGCGGGGCGCATCCTCCGAGTATCGTCCAGGGCCGCCCCGGCGCGTGAGCGCCTAGGGCTTGCCGGGCTTCCCGTCCCCCGCGGGCTCCAGCGGAACGATCCGCGGCTTGAAGGGCTCCTCGCCGGGCTTCTCGGCGGGCGCTCCGGGCCGGGCGATCACGACGGGGGCCTCGGGCTCTCCGGGCTTCTCGGGGCGGTCCCGGCGCACCTGCGTCGCCGACGCCTCGAGGATGCTCGCGTTGAGCCGGTCGCGCTCGGTGGCGAAGGACGCCCCGGTCGCGCCAGCGGTGCTGAGCGCGTACAGCGCCCCGACCACCTGGGAGTAGGTCAGGTCCAGCCCCGGACGCGGGTCCTCGGGCGTCGTGCGCTGGGCCATGTACTCCACGAGGTCCTGGATCGCATCCCCGGGCAGGGCGCTCGCCGCGGCGCGGCTGGCGGCGTCGGGCCGGTACAGGACGCTCACGCCCGGTCCGTCCTGGGCCGCGTCGATGATCAGCCGGTCCTGCCACGTCGTGACCAGCGCGGGGTGGTTGAGCCGCACCTCCGCTCCGAACAGGGCGATCCGGGGCTGGCCCTGCTGCGTCACGTAGATCAGGGGCTCACCCACCGGCACCACGTCCAGGAAGAACTTCTCCCCGACGGGCTTGCGCCGGATCCCCTGCATCATCCCCGCCGGCAGGTACCCCCGCGCCAGCACCTCGCGGTGCTGCGGGGAGACCGACGCCAGGCGAGAGTCCGGATTGGAAGCCTCCTCGTCGAGGCGAGCCAGTCGCACGCGTTCGGCCCGCCGGGCCAGGGCCTCGTACGCCGCCACGCGAACGGTCAGCTCGCGCTCGCCCAGCAGGCGCGTGAGGGTCAGGTCGATCTTGGGGCTGGCGTCGATCTCCGCCAACAACTCGATGGCCTCGGGGCGGTAGGCCCCTTGCCCGGCCGCGGCGATCTCCTCCAGGTGCGACGCCGCCATCGGGTCGCCCAGGCGTGCCCCGGCCCGCAGCGCCGCCAGGCGGGGCACCGGCTCGGCATAGTCGTACAGCTCGCGCACGAACGGCAAGGCTCGCTCCCCGATGGCCTCCAGGCACCAGGCCAGGTCGCCCGCCAGGTCCGGGTCCGTCTTCAGGGCCTCGACATACCGCCTCGCCCGCTGCTCGGGGAAGCTGTCGTCCACGCTCAGGTGCCGCACGAGGTTCAGGAAATCACCCGCGCTGCGCCGGTAGCGCCAGGGCACGCGCAGCACGATCCCCGGCCCGGCGTTCACGCCCGGAGTCGTCTTGCCCGACGCCGCCTTGGCGTGGTCACCCGGCCGCTCGGGGATGCGGCTGTTGATCGCCGAGACCATCGACGCCGCCCGCGCGTGGCTGGGCACGTCGGGGACCATCAGGATCCCCAGCGGATTGGTCATCCAACCCCCGTCGAGGATCCGCCCGCTGGTCTCGGTCACGCCCGCCCTGGCCCCATCGCCCTCCGCGAAGGGGTTGATGAACACGGGGCCGCGGGCGTAGCCCACGGTCTGCGTCTGCGCCGAGCCGAACACGGTCGGCTCGCCCAGGTGCAAGGCCGTGCTGTACAACAGCCCGCCCTCCAGGCTCGACGCGTTGACCGCCTCGACGAAGACGTCGAAGCGGGCGCCCTTGGGCGTTCCGGGGGGCACGGCGGCCCGCACCGTGACCACGCCCACGCGCGGATCGCGCAGGACCTCCTTGGGCGTCTTGTGATGGAGGGCGGTGCCGGGCGCCTGCAGCGAGCCGCTCACGCCGTTGAGCGCCAGCTCGCGCTCCATGTGGGCCTGAATGCGGTCGGGCAAGGGCTTTCCGCCCGTGTCGTTGAGCCCGACGACGAGCCCGAAGCCCGAGATGACCACCGGCTCGATGCCCTGAAAGGTGACCTCGGTGCCGATGGTCCCGCGCAGGACGGGCGGCACGTCGCGCATCGTCGTGGGGGCGACCTGGATGGGCTTGGGGGTGGTGCGGGCGCAGGCAGCCGCCAGCAGCGCCAGCGACGCCAAGCCCAGTCCCAGTCGGTACTTCCGCGATCTCATGCTGCGTGCTCCGTGGCCCACCCATATCCCGCGACCTCGAATGTACGCGAAACGTGGGCGATGGGAGCGGCCCGCCTTCACCCAAGTTTCGCGCGACGGGCCTGGCGCACCACCCGTCCCGACGCCATCCGTCGGGTTATGCACAGGTCAAGAGCACCAATGGGACCCTAACGTAGAATCAGACTGGAAACTCCTTTACAGAAGATGGGAATTCGGAAACCCAAGCCGGAGCGATATTTACGATGCTACCGACAACGCGTCCACAATTTCACGCAACCTTTTGTGGTGCGTCACACTTGAAAGCACGATCTGTAGTGGTATTCTGCTGGTCCCTCCTCGACGGGTTTTTCCGCCTCTCGCAGGGGTTTTCGCGGCGGTTTCGAGGGAGAAGGCCGCGAATGGGCTCGAACGCATGAGAGTGTGTTCGGGATCAGTCTAGTGTCTGATAGGATAATCGGTAGGCGTTCGCGTAGGGTGTGCGCGACGACGGTTGTGCATTGGGTTTGATCCTGGGTGTTCGAGATTCGGGTGGATTTCAGCGTGGGTGTTCTGGCCGACAAGCAGATTCGACGCCTGGTCACGATTCGCCCTTTCGAGGAGGCGAAGAAGCGCCCGGGCAAGGTGTCCTTCGGCGTCAGCAGCTACGGCTACGACGTCCGCGTCGGCACGCACTTCAAGATCTTCACCCCAACCCCCCGCACCGGGCAGGTCACCGTCGTCGATCCCAAGGCCTTCACCGACGACCTCATGGTCGAGGTGGACACGGGCAAGCTCGGGCTCGACCACGTCATCATCCCGCCCAACTCCTTCGCCCTCTGCGAGACCGTCGAGTACCTCGAAGTCCCGCGCGACGTGCTCGTCATCTGCGTCGGCAAGAGCACCTACGCCCGCTGCGGGCTCATCGTAAACGTCACGCCCCTCGAGCCCGAGTGGCGCGGCAAGGTCACGCTCGAAATCTCCAACACCACGCCCCTGCCGGCCAAGGTCTACGCCAACGAGGGCATCGCCCAGCTCATCTTCCTCAAGGCCGATGAGGTGTGCGAGAAGAGCTACGCCGACAAGCAGGGCAAGTACCAGGACCAGGGTGGGTTGACGTTGCCGAAGGTGGATTAGGGGCACGCGGGATTCGGGATTCGGCATTCGGGAATGGGAGTTCATGGCGCGGCATGAGTGAGATCAGTTCCCATCGAGACTTGAGGGCCTGGCGGATGGCGATCGCGTTCGCAAAGCGAACCCTGGGGGCGGCGAACACGCTGCCCAGGCACGAGGCCTTTGGTCTTGCCTCGCAGATGCGTCGAGCCGCGGTGTCCGTCCCGAGCAAAATCGCCGAGGGATACGGGCGTGGGAGCAGGACGGACTATCTGCGGTTTCTCAAGATCACCCGGGGTAGTCTGTTCGAGTTGGACAGCCAGCTACTGCTCGCGTGTGAGATGGGCTACCTCACCACGATCGGCCACCAGAGCCTGCTGGACGATTGGAACGAGTTGAGCAAGGTGCTTGCGGGGCTGATCCGAGGAGTCTCTCGGGCTCGCCCATCGCCGGAAGCCAAATCCCGAATGCCGAATCCCGAATCCCCAAGGCCAAGTGCCTTTGTGCCCGTGGACTCCAAGCCAGGACGCGCTCGAGGAATCCGATCATGAAGATCGCACGCAAGTTCACACAAGCCGGTCAGGATCCCTTCGCCTCCGCGGCGTGGGCCACGCGCTCCTCGAAGATCACCAACCCCGACGGGTCGGTGGTCTTCGAGATGAAGGACGCCCGCGTGCCCGAGGGGTGGTCCCAGCTCGCCGTGGACATCATGGTGAGCAAGTACTTTCGCAAGGCCGGCGTGCCCCAGTGCGAGTTCACGCCCGACGCCCGCGCGGCGCGGGATTCCTCCGGCGCGGTCGTGCCCGTGGTCGACGCCTCGGGCAAGGTGCAGACGGGCCCGGAGCGCTCCGCCGAGCAGGTCATCCACCGCCTGGCCGGTTGCTGGCGCTTCTGGGGCGAGACGCACGGCTATTTCGACACGCCCGCCGACGCCCAGGCGTTCTACGACGAGCTCGTCTACATGATGGTGCACCAGATGTGCGCCCCCAACAGCCCGCAGTGGTTCAACACCGGGCTGCAGTTCGCCTATGGGATCTCCGGGCCCTCTCAGGGGCACTGGGTGGTGGACCCCGAGACGGGTGCGCCTTCCCTGGCCGACGACGCCTACACCCACCCCCAGCCCCACGCCTGCTTCATCCAGAGCGTCAGCGATGACCTCGTCAACGAGGGCGGGATCATGGACCTGTGGGTGCGCGAGGCCCGCCTGTTCAAGTACGGCAGCGGGACGGGCACCAACTTCTCCCACCTCCGCGGGGACGGCGAAAAACTCTCCGGGGGCGGGCGCTCCAGCGGGCTCATGAGCTGGCTCCGCATCGGGGACCGCGCCGCCAGCGCGATCAAGAGCGGCGGGACCACGCGCCGGGCGGCCAAGATGGTCTGCCTCGACATGGACCACCCCGACATCGCCGACTTCATCGACTGGAAGGTCCGCGAGGAGATCAAGGTCCAGGCCATGGTCGAGGGGCTCAAGGCCCTCAAGAAGCACAGCCCGGACATCGCCAAGCAGTGCGACGACCTCAACCTCAGGCTCGACTACGACTTCAACGGCGAGGCCTACCAGACCGTCAGCGGGCAGAACTCCAACAACTCCGTGCGCGTCCCCGACGAGTTCTTCGACGCCCTGGACAAGAACGCCCCCTGGCCGACGCGCTGGCGCACCAGCGGGAAGGTCGCCAAGGTCCACCAGGCCCGCGACCTGTGGGACAAGGTCAACCACGCCGCCTGGCGCTGCGCCGATCCGGGCGTGCAGTTCGACGGCACGATCAACGCGTGGCACACCTGCCCGAGCGCCGGGCGCATCAACGCCAGCAATCCGTGCGTGACCGGGGACACGCTGGTGGCCACTTCGACGGGCCTGCGCCGCATCGCGGACCTGGTCGGCCAAGCGGCGGAGGTGATCGCCGCCGACGGTCGCTCGTCGTACGTGGACCGGATCTTCAAGACCGGCACCAAGCCGGTGTACGAGCTCAGGACCCGCTGCGGGTACCGCCTGCGCCTCACCGCCGACCATCGCGTGACCACGGTCAACCGCGGCGACGTTCCCGCCTGCGAGCTGACCTTCGACGACCTGGTTGAGCTGCGCGGTGCCGGCTTCGGCGACGCGTTCCTGCCCGAGTCCTTCGCCGAGCTCCTCGGCGCCGCCGTCGGCGACGGATGCATCACGCGCCAGCCCGACCAGGACCACCTGTTCATTTCCATGGGCGAGGACGAGCGCGCCGTGGCCGAGCACCTCCGAGGCGCCATCGACGAGGGCAAGCGCTGGTTGGCGACCGGCGACGCCCGCGGACGCCGCCCGACCTCCATCGTCGAAACCCAAACCGGGCTCCGGGTCGGGACCAGATTCGCCACGCTCGTGGATGAGATGTCCCGCTTCGCGGTCCTCGACCGCGGGTCGAGCCTCAAGCAGTTCACCGACGCGATCTTTGCCCTCGATCGCCGGTCCGTCGCCGCCATCCTGCGCGGGCTCTTCACCGCCGACGGCACGGTCGCCGACTACGGCGCCAAGTCCCAGTACGTCGCCCTCGACAGCGTGAGCCTGGAGTTGCTCCGCCAGGCCCAACTCCTCCTCCTCAGCTTTGGCATCAAATCAAAGCTCTACGAGAACCGTCGCGCGGCCGGACATACCTCCAGCACCCTCCCCGACGGCAAGGGCGGGCTCTCGGAGTACCCGGTCGTGCAGGTGCACTCCCTGCGAATCTCGCGCAGCTCGCGCCTGACCTTCGAGCGCGAGATCGGCTTCATCCCGGGCAGCGCCAAGGGCGCCCGCCTGGCCGCGCTCAATCGCCGCGTCTCCTGCTACGCCGACCGGATGCTCGATCGCGTCGCCTCCCTCTCGCCCGCCGGGGTCGAGGATGTCTACGACCTCACCGAGCCGCGCACCAGCCACTTCGTCGCCAACGGCGTCGTGGTCCACAACTGCTCCGAGTACATGTTCCTCGACAACACGGCGTGCAACCTCGCGTCGCTCAACGTGCTGAAGTTCTACGACGCCAAGGCCCGCAAGTTTGACGTGGAGCGCTACGAGCACGCCATCGACGTGTGGACGATCGTGCTGGAGATCAGCGTGCTGATGGCCGCGTTCCCCAGCCGCGAGATCGCCGAGCGGTCGTACGCGTTCCGCACGCTGGGGCTGGGCTACGCGAACCTGGGCGCGATGCTGATGCAGGCGGGCATCGCGTACGACAGCGACGAGGCCCGGGCCGTCTGCGCCTGCCTCACGGGCGTCCTGACGGGGCGGAGCTACCGCGCCAGCGCGATCATGGCCGGCGAGCTGGGCGCCTTCCCCGGCTACGGGGCCGACAGGGACAACATGCTGCGGGTCATCCGCAACCATCGCCTGGCCGCCCACGGCGAGGCCCGCACGAGCGGGCGGTACGAGGCCCTGCGCATCACGCCCGTGCCCATCGACCACGCGCTCATCCGCTCCGCGAAGATGCGCGTCGCCAACATCCGCGACCTGCTCGCCCACGCCGTCCGCGCCTGGGACGACGCCCTCGCCCTGGGCGAGAAGCACGGCTTCCGCAACGCCCAGACCACCGTCATCGCGCCCACCGGCACCATCGGGCTGCTGATGGACTGCGACACCACGGGCGTCGAGCCCGACTTCGCGCTGGTGAAGTTCAAGAAGCTCGCCGGCGGGGGCTACTTCAAGATCGCCAACGACTCCGTTCGCCCGGCCCTCCAGGCCCTGGGCTACGACCCGGCCCAGATCGACGCGATCATGCGCCACCTGCTGGGCACGCTGTCGCTCGACACGCCGATGCCGGCGAGCGTCGTCGCCGCGGCCAAGGGGGCGCGCCAGGGCGACACCCTCCGGGGCTGGCTCAAGAGCAAGGGGCTCTCGGACGCGGACCTCGCCGCCATCGACGCCGCCCTTCCAGGCGCCTTCGAGCTCTCCTTCGCCTTCTCGGCCTGGGCCCTGTCGGACGCGGCGCTGAAGGCCTGCGGCGTCGATCCCGCCAAGGCTCGCGCCGACAGCTCCTTCAACCTGCTCAAGGGCCTGGCGCTCGCCGATGCGCACGTCGAGGCCCTCAACCTGCTGATCTGCGGCGCCGGCACCATCGAGGGCGCCGCGGGCCTCAAGCCCGAGCACCTGCCCGTCTTCGACTGCGCCAACAAGTGCGGCAAGCTGGGCAAGCGGTACATCGCCGCCGAGGGGCACATCCGCATGATGGCCGCCGCCCAGCCCTTCATCAGCGGGGCGATCTCCAAGACGATCAACCTGCCCAACGAGGCGAGCGTCGACGACATCGCTCGCTGCTACCGCCTCTCGTGGGAGATGGGCCTGAAGGCCAACGCCCTGTATCGCGACGGGTGCAAGCTCAGCCAGCCGCTGTCGGCCACCGCCGACGAGGCCAAGAAGGAAGCGGGCGCGGACAAGGCTGGGCCGGACCTGGAACCATCCTCCTGGGCCAAGGAGGGCCCCTCTACTCGGGCCCTGGCGGGCGGGGCCCCTGCGGCGACGCCGGATGCGAAGCCTGAGCCCGTCGAGGGCCCGTACAAGGCCCGGCGACGGCGACTGCCCGACACGCGACGCTCGGTCACGCACAAGTTCAACGTCGCCGGGCACGAGGGCTATCTGACGGTCGGGCTCTACGACGACGGGCAGCCCGGCGAGATCTTCATCACCATGAGCAAGGAGGGCTCGACCATCGGCGGGCTCATGGACAGCCTGGGCACGGCCACGAGCGTGGCGCTGCAGTACGGCGTGCCCATCAAGAGCCTCGTCGATAAGTTCAGCCACCAGCGTTTCGAGCCGGCGGGCATGACGGAGAACTCCG
Organism: Phycisphaerales bacterium; assembly: GCA_044221985.1. Classification (GTDB taxonomy): domain Bacteria; phylum Planctomycetota; class Phycisphaerae; order Phycisphaerales; family UBA1924. The sequence goes on along the minus strand of JBGAOG010000008.1, from coordinate 24,115 downwards.
ACATCCCCTTCGCCAAGAGCCTCGTGGACTACATCTTCCGCTGGATGGGCATGCAGTTCATCCCCGGCTATCGCGAGGCCCACTCGCCCCGGCGCGACCACCACGAGCCCGAGCCGGCACGCCACCACGAGCCCCTCGGCGTCGCCCACCGCATGGGCCTGGTCGAGTCCAAGCCCCAGGCCGTCGTGCACGTGCACACGGAACGCATTACCGAGGTGGAGCTCGTCGTCCAGGCGAGGGGCAACGCCCTCGACGCGAGCATGGGGCAGGCCCAGGCCGACGCCCCAGCCTGCGATGTCTGCGGGACGATCACGGTTCGCAGCGGCGTGTGTTACAAGTGCCTGAACTGCGGGAACAGCATGGGTTGCAGCTGATCGCGCCGGCGCGGCGCGATCGACATGGGTTGCCCCTCGGGGGCGGAAGGGAGTTCCAGGGAAGAGGCCGGCGTCCGCGTGCTCAGCGCGGGGCGGGCTTCGAAACGAGCCAGTCGCGGATGGACGCGCGCTGGGGACGAGCGTCGAGGATCGACCTCTCCCAAAGCTCGGCGTCGCGGCCTGGTCCAACGGCGTGGCGTGGTGCCGGTTCCACCCCCGGCCCTCGCCCGACTATGGACGAGCGTTCGAGCTTCTCTCGCCCACCCACCCGGGCCGGAGGGAGCTTCGCCAGGGACCGACCAAGGCCGTCGCCACTGCGTCCGCTCGTGCAGAGAGACCCCGAGTTTTGAAAACACGGGACCCTCTGCTCATCGCCGGCTTCTTCCCCGAGACTACCCAACCCACCCAAATCTGGAATCCGTTCGGTATCATCCCACCCTGAGACCGATTTGCCCGCGATGCTCGTGGGCCGCATTCCAGATCCTCGAAGGCCCCGGACCATTCGGTCTGGGGCCTTTGCTTTGGCGGAGGATCGGACTCCGGCGGATGGACCCAAGTCGCGCCCGCCAAATGGTTATAGGGCCATGAATTTCGCACGCCTACTTAGGAGCGCAGTGTGCGCACCAACAAGGACTTGGCAACCAATCTGACGATTTTCTTTCTATCGGACATCAAATTGTGTTGACACGACCCTTCCGATGCCCCATACTGGTGGTGTTCGTGGGGGCGACCCCGCGGGCAGAGAGACAGATCGAGAGACATGGGACAGGCCCGGTTTATCGGGAGTGCCTGGGAGGAGAGCAGAGATGACTCGTACTCAGCGTCGGGCTATCACGATGTTGGCGGCGACCGCGGTCGCGACTCTCGCGGGCGCGGCCAACGCCCAGACATCGCTCGTTTCGTGGACGTTGAATGACCTGGGCGCGACGTACGACGGCGCCGGGAATTTCACGGCCAACGCGGTGGGCAGCGCCACGAGCCCGGTCACGCCGCTGCGGACCTGGGCGGTGGCTTCCCGCAACGTGCCGGTGGTCGGCGACGCGTTCTTCGCGCCCGACTTCGTGAGCAACGTCGCGAACCCGGCGAACTTCACGCTGAACATGGCGATCTCCAACATCGGTGTCGCGCAGGCCGACGGCGTGGGGACGTTCGTCTTCACCGATGTCAACGGGGACACGATCTCCGGGCAGATCCTGGGGCTCCAATCGCAGAGCGCCGGGTGGCTTGAGTTGCTCCCCGGGATGTTCGCGTTCAACGGGATCCTCCAGAACGTGGTCTTCGGTAACAACTCGGGCGACAACGCCTTCGATGGGACCGACGGGGGCAACTGGCTGCTTAACCTCCCCGGGCAGTCGCCCTTCGAGGGCGCCATCGTTAATCTGGTCTTCGCCGCCCAGCCTGGGCTTTTCCAGAATGCCTTTGAGAACAACGCGTCGAGCCTGACGGCCCAGATCATCCCCGCCCCCGGCGCTCTGGCGCTGCTGGCGGCGGGCGGGCTGGTCGCCGGTCGCCGCCGCCGCTGATCGGGATGGTTGCAGAGTGTGGGGCCGCTGGGAGGTAGCCCCTGGTTCGGAGACATCGCTCGGGAGATTGCAGCCCGAGACTCGAGGATGAGAGGAGAGATCATGCGGTCCATGAATCGGTCGCTGGTGATGCTCGTCGTGGCCGGGGGGGCGTCGATCGCCTCGGCCCAGACGCAGCCCATCGCGACGTTTTCGTACAACAACATGTCAGGGAATTTCAGCGCCGGGCTGTTCACCGCGTTCGCCGCGGCCGGCGGGGCCACGAACACCTCGGGCTCGGTGGCCCGCAACGTCGCGACCACGGGCAGCGCCGTGTTCCTTCCGGGCTTCGTTGCCGCCGCGAATCCCGCCAATTGCCAGTTCAGCCTGTCGGTCGGTAACTTCGGGCTGGACGTGAACAGCAACCCGGTGGCCGATGGCACGGGCTCGTTCACGCTGACCGATTTCAACGGCGACACCGTGACGGGCACCGTCACCGGCATCCGCGGCGCTTCCAACCCGCAGGACGGCTGGGGCATCCTCGGCACGAGTTTCATCCGCTTCAACGGGCAGCTCAGCAACGTCATCTTCCACAACAACTCGGGCGATGACACCTTCAACGGCGACTCCGGCTCGTTCTCGATGGACTACTTCGGGCAGCACGGGGCCTTCCCCGGGACGATCACCTTCCTGCGCTACGCGGCTTCCGCGGCTTCGAACTTCTTCACCGCGCCCTTCTCGGGCCTGCCCACGGGCGTCAATGCCCAGGTCGTTCCCACCCCGGGCGCTCTGGCCCTGCTGGGCCTGGGCGGTCTGGTCGCCGGTCGCCGGCGCCGCTGAACGATCTCGGTACTCACAGGCTCTTCGCAGCGCCCGCCCACCGGCGGGCGTTGTCTTTGCGCCGGCGGAGTCTCTCCGGGTCCGACGTACCCGCTCAGGCTCGAGGCCCGACGGGCGCCGGGAGGAGCAGGGCCTTGGCGCCCATGGGCATCTCGAAGCGATCGCGCGTCGTGCAGTAGCCCAGCCCGCCCAGGCGCCCGATGGCGTCCAGGGCCGCGGCGTCCGTGTGCAGACGGTCGTTGACCAGCCCCTCGCGCACGAAGACCCGCACGACCTCGCCCAGCACCACGTTCCCGCCCGCCGGCGCGCCCGGGTTCGTGCGGATGACCTGGCGCGTGCGGCACTCGAAGCACGCCGGCGACTCGCCCACCCGCGGCGGGCGCACCACGACGCTGGGCGCCGGCGTCAGGCCCGACAGGGCGAACTCGCTGTCGCCGAAGGGCAGGCCCTCGGCGCAGGCGGCCATGCGCGTGGCGATCTCCGCGGGCACGACGTTCACGACGAACTCTCCGGTGCCGCCCTCGTCCACTCCCTTGCAGTTGCGCAGGGTGTCCTTTTCCTGCCCGCGATCGTTGTTGGCGGGGCAGAAGAGGAGCGTCATGGGGTTGCTTCCCACGCCGGCGAAGAATGAGAACGGGGCGAGGTTGACCCGCCCCGCGGGCGAGATGGTCGAGACGAGGGCGATGGGGCGGGGCACGATGCACCCGATGAGTAGCTTGTAGCGATCGGGGACGGCGAGGTTGAGCGGGTCGAGTTCCATGCGGGACTGTAGAAGTCCGCGCCCGCGGGGGGCCCATCGCCGCGGCTGGGGCTAGCATCGCGCGATGCCCGTCGACACGCTCACCTGGGCGGCCCTGCTGGCGCGCTGGACCCACGTGGCCCAGGCCGCCAAGTCGCTGCCGCCCGGGGGCGAGGGCGATCGGTGGCGTCGGGCGGTGCCGGCGCTGGTGGCGCTGGACGCGCTGGCGCACGCGCTGGCGGAACTGCACGGGTTGCCCGAATCGGAGCACGCGCTGGGCCAGGATCGGGCCGAGGTGCTCATCGGGGCGCACGCGGGAGCGCTGCACGCGCTGTGGCGCGGCGAGGATCTGCCCGGCTCGGTGCGCGACTGGATCGACGACGCCCGGCGTGCGCTGCGTTCCACGCGCGAGGGCGGGATCGAGTTCCGGGCGGGCGCGGGCTTCGCGGGCCTGACGCCCGAGCGGTGGGCGGGGGCCGTCGAGGCGAGCGCGGTCCAAGCGGGCGACCTGTGGGTGCTGTCGCCGGGCGAGGTGGTGGGCGGGGAAGTGCCGATCGCGTTCCTGCGCGGCCCGCGCGGGCGCCGCCCCGAGGCGGCGGTCGTGGCGCGCCTTGGCGCGCTGCTGGGCGCGGGCGCGTCGGGCTGGGTGCCGGGGATGCGCCAGGTCTACCGTTGCGGCGCGGGCCAGCCCGACGTGGTGGCGGCGATGGATGAGACGCTCCCCGCGGGGCGGCCGCTGCTGGCGGGGGTCGTCGAGCGGGGGCGTCGGATCGGAGGTTGACGGATGCCGGGGGAAGGGCGACGCACGTCGGCGCGGGCTCACCGCATGCCCCGTGCGGTGATCGCCCTTGGGCTGGCCGGGGTGCTGACGGGGGCCTGCGTTTCGCGGACGCCCGCCGACCCCGCCCGCGAGGGCATGGCGGCGCCCGACGGGGGCGTGACCTGGCCGGCGCTGGAGGCGACGGGAAACGCGCGGCTTTCTCCTCCGGGTCCCGGTCCGCACCCGATCTTGATCGTGGGGCACGGCGTGGAGGAGCGTCGGCTTGTCAACCATGCGGCGATGGTGCTGGCGACGATCACCGACCGTCGCGAGACGGGCGAGGGCGTGCTGCTGGACCTGGCGATCCAGCGCCGGCCCCGCGAGCCGACGTATGCCGTCGCGCCGGCGCGCACGCTGGAGTACCGGTTCGCGAGCCCGTCGCTGTTCTGGGCGATGAAGGGCAAGGGGCAGCAGCTTCGCGTCGAGCAGGCGCCGTGGTCGGGCGAGCCGGTGGACTCGGTGAACTTCCAGATGCTCGAGCCGCTGGGCGGGCGCGAGGCGCGCGGGCTGATCGTGTGCTTCCACAGCCTGGGCGGGCTGACGTACGAGCGTGCGGTGCTCTACGAGTTGCAGCGGCGCGGGTGGATGCTGATCGTCGCCGAGTTCCCGTGGGACTCGGGGGGTTCGAGCGTGTGGGACGTGGAGCCGGCGACGGCGGAGGGCGTGGGCGAGAAGCTGGCGGCGGGGATCGACGCGCGCCTGCTTCGGGCCGGCATCGCCGCCCGGGCGGCACGGGAGTACCTGGTCGAGACGACGCCCGCCCTGGCGGGGCGTCCGACGCTGGTGTGGGGCGCCAGCGCGGGCTCGTTCGCGGCTCCGGCGGTGGCGGAGCGGCTGCGCGCGGACGCCATGGTGCTGGTGGGCAGCGGGGCCAACATCCTGGCGGTGGCGCAGAAGAGCACGTTCTTCGACGGGGGGATCCTCCTGCGTCCGCGGGGGGTGCGCGAGCGCGACGGGCCCAGGCTGATCGAGAGGGTGATCGAGGCGTACCGCGACCACGCGCGCCTGGACCCGCACGCCCTGGCCCCGCACCTGGTGCGCGTGCCCACGCTCATGATCCACGCCGGTGAGGACGAGATCGTGCCCGCCGCCGAGGGCGAGACGCTCTGGAATCGCCTGGGGCGGCCCGAGCGCTGGACGCTGTCGTGCGGGCACGAGATGCTCTTCTGGCGCCTGGGGAGCCTGGCCCAGGACATCGCGGATTGGGTCGACCGATTGCCGACCCGGTCCGATGGCGGCCCGGGCGCGCCGCGGCCGGAGAAGTAACCCGAACACCTTCCGATCAAAGGCACCAATCGCGGACGCACGCGGCTACTATCTGCCCCCGCGCTCGGAGCCCAGCGGCTCGGCGCGGGCTAACCCAACTTCAGCCAGGAAAGGGCCTGACATGGCGATGCGTCGCGCGAAGATCAGCGTCATCGGTGCGGGGAACATCGGGGGTGAGTGCGCTCGCTCGATCGCGATGAAGGAGCTGGGCGATGTCGTGCTGGTGGACATTCCCTTCAAGGACAAGCCCGAGCTGCACATGCCCCGCGGGAAGGCGCTGGACCTGGCGTGCTGCGGCCCGGTGGAGCGGTTCGACGCGCGGATCACGGGCACGTTCGAGTACAAGGACATCGAGGGCAGCGACGTGGTGGTGGTGACGGCGGGCGTGCCGCGCAAGCCCGGGCAGAGCCGCGACGACCTGGTGCAGATCAACGCGGGGATCGTCAAGAGCGTGGCGCAGAACATCAAGCAGTACGCCCCCAACGCGTGCGTCATCGTCGTGAGCAACCCGTTGGACGCGATGGTGTACGTGATGTGGAAGGCGACGGGCTTCCCGGCCCAGCGCGTGATGGGTCAGGCCGGGGCGCTGGACGTGGCCCGCTACAAGACGTTCCTGGCGTGGGAGCTGGGCGTGAGCGTCGAGGACATCCAGGGGCTGCTCCTGGGCGGGCACGGCGACGACATGGTCCCCCTGCCCCGTCGCACCAGCGTCAACGGGATTCCCGTCACGGACCTGCTGCCCGCGGAGAGCATCGCCAGGTGCGTGGATCGCGCCAAGGGCGGCGGGGGCGAGGTGGTCAAGCTCATGGGCACCAGCGCCTGGTACGCCCCCAGCGCCGGAACCATCGAGATGGTCGAGGCCATCGTGCGCGACAAGAAGCGGGTGATCGCGTGCGCGGCGTACTGCGAGGACGAGTTCGGGGTGAGCCCGGGCCAGAAGGGCAAGGGCTACTTCGTGGGCGTGCCCTGCGTGCTGGGGGGCAAGGGCGTCGAGAAGATCATCACGTTCAAGATGGACGCGGACGAGCAGAAGTTCATGAACGAGTCCATCAGCCACGTCAAGGACCTGGTTGGGGCGACGGTCAAGCTCTTCCCTGAGCTGGCCTGATCCCGGACGCGGGCTCATCGGTACAAAGAACACGCACACCAGGCCGGGGGGTTACGCCGGCGGAAGATAAGGATTCGAAGGCATGCGTACGAGCACGATCGCGTGGGTTCTGGCAGGATTGACGCTGGCCGCGTCGCCGGCCCTGGCCCAGGACAAGATGCAACCCATTCCGCCCGCGCCCGGGGGGGTCCCCACGGCCCCGCCGATGCCCCCTGATGGGAAGGCGCCGGGCATGGGACAGGCTCCAGCCCCGGCCCCCGCGGCGGCGCCCGACAAGCCCATCGTGCCCCCGCCCCCGCCCTTCTCCAAGCCGGCGACCTGGAGCAACTCGCAGGTCGAGCACATCGGCACGATGCTCGAGGGCGTGTGGCGCACGACCACGCCCGTGGGCCAGGGTGGCGACAAGACGAAGACCGCGGACGTGGTGGTGGCGGTGGCGCACGTGCAGATCGACGCCCTGCCCGACACGCTGTACGTGGAGGCGGCCCGGGTCGACGCGCTGTGGGCTCCCTTTCGCCAGGCGATCTGGCAGGTGTACCTGAAGAAGGGCCAGCCCCACCTGCGGACGTTCGAGTTCCGCACGCCCAAGGCGGCCCATCCGTTCCTGGCCACGCTCTGGGCGGCGCCCGACACCTTCCCCTGCGCGCTCGACGCCACGGAGATGTACGCGACGCTGGACGTGGCCCTGACGCTCAAGGGCGACACGCTGACGGGCAAGACCCCGTACCCCTATCCCACGGGGCGCGGCGGGGCCGTGGAGATGACCAGCGAGCTGACCTGCACCAAGGACACGCTGGAGACGGTGGACCGCGGGTTCGGCGCCGACGGATCGATCGTGTGGGGTTCGGGCGAGGGCCAGAGGTACACCTTCAAGCGGTACGCGCCCGAGGTCGAGGTCAAGCGCCTCGAAGGCGGGCTGGTCCGCATCGACTACAAGTCCGTCGCGGGCAAGGGCGAGCCCGCCCGCGTGGGCGGACGGCTGGCGATGCACTACGTCGGCTCGTTGATCGACGGGTACACGTTCGACAACACCCGCGTGGGCAACCACCCGTTCATCTTCGACGTCGGGCAGGACCTGATCAAGGGCATGAACGAGGGCATCAAGGACATCCGCCAGGGCGAGCGCATCAAGCTGCTCATCCCCCCGGGCAAGGCCTACGGGGAGGGCGGGCGTCCGCGCTCGAAGATCCCCGCCAACGCCCACCTCGCGTACGACATCGAGGTTCTGACCGTCGAGGCCCCGGCGCCGGAAAAGCCCCAGGGCCAGGCCCCACCCGAGGGCGTCAAGCCCGGCCCGGGCGTCATGGTCGAGCCCGTGCAGGCGCCCCCGTTCGTTCTCCCGGCCAAGCCGGGTGAGCAGAAGCCCGACGAGAAGCCGCACTAGCGGCCCGCGGGCAGCGTCTTTCCCGGGGCCCCGGCCGCGCCGCCGGGGCCCTTTTTTTCGGTCGCGACTCCATGACGAAGCGGGACTACTACGAGATCCTGGGTGTGGCGCGGTCGGCGTCCGACGAGGAGATCAAGCGCGCCTACCGCAAGCTGGCGCGCCAGTTCCACCCGGACGTCAACAAGTCCCCCGACGCGCAGCGGCGCTTCACGGAAGTCCAACAGGCGTACGACGCCCTGAGCGACCCGGGCAAGCGCCGCCAGTACGACCAGTTCGGGCACGAGGGCGAGCGGGCGGCGCGCGGGGGGCCGCACTACGAGACCTGGTCGGGCGGGCGCTCCGGGGGCGCGCCGTTCGAGGGCGAGGACCTGGGCTCGGTGTTCGAGGCGATCTTCGGGGGGCGTGGCGCGGCGCGGCGCGGAGCCCAGGCGCCCGCGGACGAGGACCAGGCGCCCGAGCCGGTCCGCCACGAGATCGCGATCCCGTTCGAGCGGGCCCTGGGGGGCGGGACCGAGTCGATCCGCCTGGAGGAGGGGACGCCCGGGCGGCGCGGGGCCAAGGGGCGCACGATCGAGATCAAGATCCCCCCGGGGATCGCCAGCGGGACGAACCTGAGGATCCCCGGCGCGGGCAGCGGGCGGCGCGGCGCGCCCGACCTGATCGTGACGGTGCGCGTCGGGGCCCACCCGCTCTTTCGGCGCGGCGAGTTCGAGGAGACCGGGCGCGGGCTGGACCTGTACCTCGACCTGCCCGTCACCATCGCGGAGGCCACCCTGGGCGCGGGCGTGCGGATCCCCACGCTCGACGGGACGGCCGAGGTCACGATTCCGGCGGGCACGACCAGCGGGCGAAAACTGCGCCTCCGCGGGCAGGGCATGCACGACGGGGCCAAGAGGGGAGACTTGTTCGCGCTGGTGCGGATCGTGCCCCCCGCAGGAGGCGAACTGACGCCCGACGAACGCCGAACCCTCGAACAGATCTCTACCCGCACGCCCAGCATCCGTGCGGGTGCGGGCTGGCCTCGGGGCTAGCGGGCGTGGGCGGCTTGATTTGACAAGCCCTGGTTCGGGTGGGACAGTCAGGGCCGCGGAAAGCCCGGGAGGGGCCCGGATTGCTGAAGCAGAGGCACCAGTTGTTCGTGACGATCCTCGCGCTGGTGGACGCGGGGGTGGTGGCCTGCGCGTGCTACGGGGCCTGGGGAGTTCGGCGCGTGCTGGTGGAGGGGGACTGGCCCCGGGCGGGCAGCGCGTGGCTGCGCGAGCCGTTGGCCCTGGCTCAGGTGCCCATGGCCATCCTGATGATGGTGCTGCTGCAGGTGTACCGCCCGCGTCGAGATCGGACGGTATGGGTAGAGCTTCGCCAGGTCATGCGGGCGTCGCTGGCGAGCCTGGTGGCGCTGGTGGTGGTGCTGTGGGCGGTGGGAGGATCGGGCCCTCCGGAGCATGGCCCGACGGTGCGCCTGCTGGGGGCGAGCGTGGACGCCGATCGCATCCAGCTGGGCGTGCTGGCGCTGCTGCAGACGGGGCTGCTGTGCGTGCATCGGGCGTGCTTCCGGCTGATCCTGCGCGCGGTGCGTCGGCGGGGGTGGAACCTGCGTCACGTGGCGGTGATCGGCGAGGGGCGGCTGGCGCGCATCGTGTGCCGAACGCTCGATCGCAACTCGTGGACCGGGACGAACGTGTCGTTCTTTGTCTCGCACCACGAGCAGCGCCGGTTTTCCACGCTGCTGGGGCGTCCCGTGCTGGGCGGGACGGAGGACCTGGAGCGGATCCTGGGAGAGCACGAGCCCGACGCCATCTACGTGGCCATGCCCAACGCCAAGGCGGCCGAGATCCCTCGCCTGCTCAAGCTCCTGGACAAGTTCGCGGTGGACGTGCGGATCGTGCCCGACGTGCATCCGCGCTACCTGCCCCAGAGCATGGCGGTGGCGGAGCTGGACGGGATGCCGATCCTCAGCTACCGCGAGAGCCCGTACGCCGGGCTGGGCGGGATCAGCAAGCGCGTGCTGGACTTTGCCGGCGCGCTGGGCGGGGTGGTGTTGTTCTCGCCGGTGATGCTGCTGGCGGCGTTGCTGGTCCGGCTGGACTCGCCCGGGCCGGTGATCTTCCGTCAGACGCGCGTGGGCCTGGGCGGGGAGACGTTCCGGATCTTCAAGTTCCGGACGATGTACTACGCGGAGGACGAGGCGGCGCCGGCCGCGTGGACGCGCCGCGACGATCCGCGCATCACGCGCTCGGGGCGGTGGTTGAGGCGGACGAGCGTGGACGAGCTTCCCCAGCTCCTCAACGTGCTGCTGGGGCACATGAGCCTGGTGGGCCCGCGACCGGAGCGCCCCGAGCTGGTGGAGAGCTTCCGGGAGAACTGGCGCGGGTACATCCTGCGTCAGCACGTCAAGGCGGGGATCACCGGCTGGGCCCAGGTCAACGGGCTGCGGGGCGACACGGACCTTCGCAAGCGCCTCCAGCTCGACCTGTTCTACGTCCGCAACTGGAGCCTGGGGTTTGATTTCAAGATCCTCTGGCTCACGCTCTTCCGCGGGTTCGTGCACCGCAACGCGCACTAGTTCCGCGTAAACTCCCGGGTGCAGCGCGAGTTGGGCGTCATCGTCATCGGCGGGGGGCACGCGGGCGCCGAGGCCGCCTGGGCCGCCGCCAACCTCCTGCCCGGCGTGGGCAGCGTGGCCCTTGTCACCGCCGATCCCGCGACGATCGGGGTCATGTCGTGCAATCCCGCCAACGGGGGGCTTGCCAAGGGGCAGCTCGTCCGCGAGATCGACGCCCTGGGCGGGCTGATGGGCCTGGCCACCGACGCCACCGGCATCCAGTTCCGCGTGCTCAACACGAGCAAGGGTCCGGCGGTGCACGGCCCGCGCGCGCAGTGCGACAAGCACGCCTACGCCCTCGCCGTGCAATTGCTCATCGGCTCGCGGGCGGAGATCCGGGTCGTGGCGGGGATGGTGGAGCGCCTGATCGTCGAGGGCGAGGGCGAACGCCGGAGGATCGTGGGGGTGGAGGTGGCGCCGGCGGGCGGCGGCGTCGAGCGGCTGCTGGCCCGCGCCGTCGTGCTGACCACGGGCACCTTCATGCGCGGGCTGATGCACACGGGCCAGAGCCGGACCGAGGGCGGGCGGTTCGGGGAGCGGGCGGCGGTGGGGATCTCCGGCGCGCTGCGCGAGCTGGGGTTCGAGCTGGGACGGCTCAAGACGGGCACGCCCCCGCGCCTGCGCCGGGCCAGCATCGACTGGGAATCCCTCGCGCCCCAGCACGGCGACGCGGACCCGGCGCCCTTCAGCGACCTGACCACGCCCGGGCGAGGGCTGGCGCCGGCGCGCGCTCCCACGTTCGCGCCGGGCGAGGCGGAGCGGGTGCGATCGACGCTGGAGCGCTGGCGCGACGCGGGGTTTGAGTTCGAGCGGTTCCCGTTGCTCGCGCAGGTGGAGTGCCGCCAGAGCGCCACGTGCGCCGCGGCCCACGAGGTGATCCGGGCGAACCTGCATCGCGCGCCGATGTACAGCGGGCAGATCGGGGGCGTGGGGCCGCGGTACTGCCCCAGCATCGAGGACAAGGTCGTGCGCTTCGCCCAGCGCGAGAGCCACGGCGTGTTCCTCGAGCCCGAGAGCCTGTCGGACGACTGGGTCTACTGCAACGGGATCTCGACCAGCCTGCCCGGGGACGTGCAGGACGCGATCGTGCGCACGATGCCCGGCTGCGCGCGGGCGGAGATCCTGCGCTACGGCTACGCCGTGGAGTACGACATGGTGCGTCCGCACCAGATCCTGGCGACGGGGCAGACGCGGCGCGTGCGCGGGCTGTTCCTCGCGGGGCAGATCAACGGAACGAGCGGGTACGAGGAGGCGGCGGCGCAGGGGCTGGTGGCGGGCGTCAACGCGGCGCGCCACGCGCGGGGCGAGGGCGAGTTCGTGCTGGGGCGCGAGGAGGCGTACATCGGGGTGCTGATGGACGACCTGGTGACCAAGACGCCCGTGGAGCCGTACCGCATGTTCACCAGCCGGGCCGAGCATCGCCTGCTGTTGCGCGCCGACAACTCGGGCGAGCGGCTCACGCCGGCGGCCCGGGGCCTGGGCCTGCTGGACTCGACGGCCCTGGGGCGGCGCCGGGGCGTCTTGTTCGAGCGTCGGCGCGAGCAGGCGGCGGCGCTCGGCGCGCTGGTCGACTCTACCACGCTGGACGGTCGTGGCCTGGGGGCGCTGCTGCGCAGCGACCGGTTCGCGCTCGAGGACTTCCGCGGCGTGATCCGGGCGGCCCATCCCGCGCTCGAATTCGACCCGGGCGTGTGGCGACTGGTGCACGCCGAGCGCCGCTACGAGGCGTACATCGTGCGCCAGCGCGCGGAGGTGCGCCGTCAGGCGGAGCTGGAGCACCGCCCGATCCCCGACACGCTGCCCGAGGGCGCGCTGGAGTCACTGCGGACCGAGGCACGCCACAGCCTGCTGCGTTTCCGCCCGCGGACGTTCGGGCAGGCGTCGCGCCTGGAGGGGTTCACGCCCGCCGACACCACGCTGCTGGCGGTGCTGGTGGAGCGTTGGCGGCGCACCGGCGCGCCGGGCCGCGGCTAGTGTTGCCCGATGCCCGCCGCCGGAACCACGGCGGTGGCGCTGGACCTGCTGGTGGTGCTGACGCTGGCGGCGGTGGTGGCGACGATCTTCAAGCGGCTGCGTCTCGACAGCATCCCGGGGTTCCTGATCGCGGGCGCGCTGGCGGGGCCTCAGGCCCTGGGCCTGGTGCGCAGCCCCGAGAGCGTCGAGCAGATCTCCTCGCTGGCGACGATCCTGCTGATGTTCAACATCGGGCTGCACCTGGACGTGGGCTCGATCCGCCGGGGCATGGTGCCCATCCTGCTCATCGGGGTGGGCTCGACGCTGGCGGTGTCCGTGGCGGGCTGGGCCCTGGGGCTGGCGCTGGGGCTCACGGCGCCGGTGGCGCTGGTCATCGCCCTGGGCATGGCCATGTCGTCGACGGCGGTGCTGGTGCGCGTGGTGGGGGATCGTCGCGAGTACGCCAGCGTGCACGCGCGCGTGGGGCTGGGGCTGAGCATCGTGCAGGACATCGCGGCGGTGGTCGTGATGGCCCTCCTGCCCGTCGTCGCCAAGTGGGCGGGCGCCAACAGCGCGCCCGACGGCGCCACGGGCCTGCCGCACTGGGCCGAGTTCGTGGCGCGCGGCGCCCTGGGGTTCGGGGGCGTGGCCTCGATGATCCTGATCGGGCGCTACCTGCTCCCGACCGTCATCCGCGAGGTCACTCGCATCGGCTCGTCCGAGTTGCTGCTCGTCTTCTCGGGCGCGGTGGCGCTGGGCGCGGCCATCGGGACCGCCGCCCTGGGGTTCAGCCCGGAGATGGGCGCGTTCCTGGCCGGGTTCCTGCTCGCCGCCACGCCCTACCGCTACCAGCTGGCCGGGCAGCTCGCGCCGCTGCGCGACCTGCTCATGGTGGTCTTCTTCACGGTCGTCGGGCTCAGCGTCGTGCCGCGGGCGCTGGTCGACCATTGGCTGGCGGTGCTCATCGGCGTGGGCGGGTTGCTCGTCGTCAAGACCGCGATCATCGCCTTCTTCGCCTGGCTGGGGGGCGTGACGGCGCCCTCGGCGCTGGTGACGGGGGTGTACCTGGGAAACGCCGGGGAGTTCACGCTCGTCGTGCTCTCGGCGGCGGCGGGGGCGGGGATCATCGCCCCCGAGACGCGGGGGATCGCCATCTCGGTGGTCACGGCGTCGCTGGTGATCAGCCCGGCCCTGATGCGCCCGGCCCATGGGTGGAGCGCCATGCTGGCGGGCGTGCGGCTCTCACCCCTGCCCCGCAGCCGGCACCTGGGTGAGCTCCGCGAGGGGCCCGATTGGGGCGGCGCCGGCGAGCCCAGCGGGCACGTGATCATCGCCGGTTTCGGGCCCGTGGGGCGGGCCCTGGCAGACCGCTTCGACGTGCGCAAGGTCCCCTACGTCGTCGTCGAGCTCAACCCGACGACCGTGGCCAAGCAGACGACGATCGGGCGGCGCATCGTGTACGGGGACGTGACCAGCCCCGAGGTGCTCGAGTCGGCGGGCGTGCACCGGGCCGACGCCGTCGTCCTGACCATCCCCGACGAGGACGCCGTGCTGCGGGCGTGCCAGTCCATCCGGCGTCTGGCGCCGGGGGCGTTCATCGCGGCCCGCACGAACTACCTGAGCCAGGCCTTCCGGGCCGCCCAGCTGGGCGCCGACCACGTCACGATCGAGGAGGTGGTGACGGCCCAGGTGATGGAGCGCGAGGTGCTGGCCAAGCTCGAAGCGCGGGCCAAGGCCCCCGGCCGGGTTCAAGCGATCCCTACTTCTCGTCCTTGATCTGGCGGAGCTCGTCGCGCAGGATGGCCGCCAGCTCGTAGTTCTCCTGCTCGAGGGCGCGCTGGAGGCGTTGGCGAAGCTCGGATTTCTGGCTGACGGGCAGGCGAGGGATGAGGGCGTCGCGCATCCCGCGCAGGGCCTCCACCTCGGGCGCCTCGTCGAAACTCTGGGGGCTGGCGTGCTCCGCGAAGTGCGTGCGGATGACGTCCAGCGCCTCGTCCAGGGCGTAGACCGCGGCCTTGGGCAGGTCGTCCTTGAGGGCCAGGCTCGCCAGGGCCCGCGCCCGCATCATCGTGATGTACGGGCGGAACTGCTCCAGGACCGATCGGTCCGACTCCTCCGCCGCGTACGCTCCGCACAGGTCCAGCACCCGCAGGTTCCGCGTCGTGTCGCGGATCACGCCCTCGTGCTCCTCGAGGACGAGCAACGCGACGTAGCGGTGGTAGTACTGGACGGCCTCGTCGCGGAGTTGCCGGCATTCCTCGGGCGAGAGGCTGAACGCCGCGGGTTCTTCGTTCTCGGACTCCTTGGGATTCTCCTGATCCGAAGGCGTCGCGTCGGGCTTGTCAGCGTCTGGCGCCGGCTCGGTGCTCGCGGAGTCCGAGGGGCCCGCGGGGGCGTCGGTCGCGGGTTGATCCCCGGTTCCGCGCTCCCACTCATCCAGGCGGCCTTCGTGGTACTCGAGGAGGCTCTCGTGCCCGTTGGGCGTGACCCCGTCCGGGCGTCCCGACCAGTTCATCTGGAGCAGCCCGAGGTCGAGGCGGATCTGAACTTTGGGCTCGGCGTCCTCGCCTCGAACGATTCGAGCGTTGACCTGGCCCGGCTCGAAAGGCCAATCGGAGAGGATTTTGGAGATGTCAGTATTCATAGTTTGTTTGGGGTCCTACCCGATCAAAAAGGTGAAACCGACGTGTGCGGACGTGCGTATCGGCGCTTCGAAGAGATGGAGGGAGTCGCGCAGGTCCTAGTACTACAAGCACTTACGCAGATTCATCAGTTTTTTTCCGACTGTTCTTTGCATTTCGCGCATTCTGTGGCAGAGTTTAGGTTGCGGAGGTGCGCGAGAGATTGGCCCTAGAGGCCCCCTCCGAGCGAGACGATGAACCGTTCCAAGGCGGTTCGGAGAATGGCTGGCGATGGTGGTCGGTGGATCCGGCCAAGCCACGGATTTGTACGGCGGGAGCTGCCGGTAAGGTAGGTGGAGAGTGTCGATGGTCACACCCCAAGCGGGAGATCTCGGCTCGTTCGCGGGCTCCAAGCAGGTCCAATCGGACCTGGGGATTTACCTGCGCGAGATCAATAAGTACCCCCTGCTCACGTCCGACGAGGAGCGTGAGTATGGCTGGGCGATTATCAACGATAACTGCCCCGAGGCCCGGGAGCGGATGATCCGGGCGAACCTGCGCCTGGTCGTATCGATCGCGAAGAACTACGTCATGCGCGGGCTGAGCCTCCCCGACCTGATCGAAGAGGGGAACATCGGGCTCCTGCGCGCGGTGGAGGGGTTCGATCCCGCCCAGGGCGCCCGGTTCAGCACGTACGCGTCGTGGTGGATCAAGCAGAGCATCAAGCGGGCCCTGGTCAACGCGGCCCAGCCGGTGCACATCCCGGCGTACATGGTCGAGCTGGTGGCCAAGTGGAAGGTGGCGTACCGCAAGCTCGAGGGCGAGCTGGGCTTCCCGCCCACCCTCCAGGACCTGGCCCGGGCCATGGACCTGCCCGTCAAGCGAGTGCGGATCATCCGGCGGGCGGTGCGGGCCCTGCAGCGGCCGCTGCAGGACGCGCGGTCGCGCGAGGGCGGGTTGATCCAGCTGGGCGATATCGTGGCCGACAGCAGCGTGGGCACGCCCGACGAGAACACGCTGCGAGGCGACGAGCTGGAGACGCTCCGCCGCCTGATGGAGACGATCGACGAGCGCGAGGCCCGGGTGCTCCGCCTGCGGTTCGGGCTGGATGGGACCGAGCCGCTGACGCTCAAGCAGATCGCCGACGAGGTGGGCGTCAGCCGCGAGCGCATCCGCCAGGTGGTGGACGAGGCGTTGACCAAGCTCAACTCCCGCCTGACCGACGCCCGCCCGAGCAAGTACTTCCGGCGCGACGGCGAGGAGGCCCTGCCCGAGGGCGAGGCGCAGGATCTGGACCTTCCCGCGGCGGCCGAGCTCGAAGACTGAGGCGCGTGGTCCAATGGGAATCTCCGGCGGCCGGCCCCCGAGGGTCGGCCGTCGTTGCTTTGGGCGCTGGTTCGCGGTTCCAAACCCCGCGTGCTACCATGCCAACCCATGCCCAACCGCAACCCCAACCGGCGCGTCGCGTCCCTCGTCTTGCTCGTTTTCTCGGGCGTCGGCGCCCTGTCCCCGAGCCCGGCCCGGGGCGGTGACGTGAAGGATGCCAACGCCCCGTACGCCGCCATCGCTCCCGAGCGTCGCAGCGACGGTGTGCTGCTGCCCGCGCTGGCGAAGATGGCTCCCCCGCCGGCGCGCGTGGGCACGATGGAGGAGGCGGCGCTGATCCTCCCCGGGATGGGCGGATGGGACGAGGCGGCGGCGTGGGCGGCGGGCGCGCCGCAGCAGGCGGTGGTGGAGGCGCTGCGCAAGGTGACGGGGGAGCAGGACCACCGCAAGGCGTACGCGTTCGGGCAGGCGTACGGGATCGAAGGGGTGGAACCATCGCTGGTCAGGGCCGGGCTGTACACGGAGCTGGGAGATCCGGCGCTGCTGGCGGCGGCGCGGTTCCTGTACCTTCCCGCGCTGGACCGCCTGGCGTGCCTGGTGAACGTGGAGGCGACGCGCCTGTGGAGCGAAAAGAAGGGTGGCGACTCGCTGAGCTTGCTGGCGAGCTTCGCGTACTTCTCGCGTTCGATGTGCGATCGCCAGTTCGGGCGTGAGGCCACCTGGGGGTTCGAGCACCTGCGGTTCACGCTCGAGCGCATCCGCGACGTGCTGTACCTCGACTCAAGTGCTCCCGCCCGCGTCATCGGGAGCGACGACCTCCACGCGCTGATCGGGAAGTTCGAGCTGGTCAAGCCCGAGCAAGCGTACCTGGACCCGGGGCGGCTCGCGTTACCCCAGGGAGACCGCATCGCCTTCGAGCAGCTGGTCGATCAGGTGTTCACCGCGTCGGGCGAGGCGGACGAGGGCGCGTTCGGCGCGACCCTGGCCCGCTTGCGGAGCAGCGACCGGCCCTTGCGGCTCTTCTCCGAGGCGGGTCGATGGTCGCAGGCCGCGGGCTCGCACGCGGACAAGTCCACGACGCTCCGGCGCGGGGCGGCGGTGTTCCGGGATTGGCAGTTTCGTTGGGGGCTCCAGTGGTTCGATCCGCAGATGTCGCGGGTGCAGGAGTACCCGGCGCTGGACCTGGCCAAGTTCGCCGTCGTGAGCGTCGCTTTTCCCGATCTCTTTCCCCTGACGCTGCGGCGCCAGGAATTGCGGGTGGAGATGGTGGGGACGCGTCTGGCGGCGGGGTTGTGCGGGGCGCAGATCGAGCGTGGGTCGATCCCGCCGGTGGTCCAGGCGCCCAGGCCGGCGTGGCTGCTGGACCTGGGCGTGGACCCGATGAACGCGGGGGTGCGGAGCGGGGGGCGGCCGCCGCTGCAGTACCTGATTCCAGGATCGGCGGGGCACGACATCCAGATCATCCTGCCCAACGAGACGTCCTTCCACGTGCTGCTGAAGAACGACGTGTTCGTGCTGTACTCGGTGGGATCGGACTACCAGGACCAGAAGGCCAAGATCGTGCAGAACACGGTGCGCAAGGTCAGGCTCCAGAGCGACTACCTGGTCTGGCCCCCGGTCATCTCGCTCTATCGTCAGAGCCAGACGGACCTGGGCGAGTTGAAGTAGCCCGGGGCACCGCGCCGGGCGCGGGGTTGACGCGGGGGAGCTGCCGACCATGAGTCACGCCGAGGCGCACAAGCTGGTGATCGTCGGTTCGGGGCCCGCGGGGTGGACGGCGGGCATCTACGCCGCCCGGGCCCAGTTGGCCCCCGTCCTGTACTGCGGCGTGCCCAAGAACGACCCGGGTCCGATCATGCCCGGCGGACAGCTGATGCTGACGAGCGAGGTGGAGAACTACCCCGGATTCGAGCACGGGATCATGGGCCCGGACCTGATGGAGGTGTTTCGCAAGCAGGCGGAGCGTTTCGGGACCAAGGTGGTGGAGGACGACATCGCGAGCTGCGATTTCTCCACGCGACCCTTCACGCTCCACCCCGGGGAGGGGGCGCCCGTGCGGGCCCACGCCGTCATCCTGGCCACAGGGGCGACGGCGAACTGGCTGGGGCTGGAGAACGAGATGCGCCTGGCCCGCAGCGGGGGCGGGGTTTCCGCGTGCGCGGTCTGCGACGGGGCGTTGCCGGCGTTCCGGGGGCAGCCTCTGGCGGTGGTGGGCGGCGGGGACACGGCCCTGGAAGAGGCCTCGTACCTCACGAAGTTCGCCGGCACGGTCTACCTGATCCACCGGCGCGAGGCGTTCCGCGGCAGCAAGATCATGCAATCGCGCTTCCTGAGCCGGCCCAACGCCAAGGGCGTGTTCAACAGCGTCGTCGTCGACGTGCTGGGCCAGGACAAGGTCGAGGGCGTGATGCTCGAGGACACGCGCACGCGCGAGCGGCGGCGGCTGGACGTGAAGGGGCTGTTCGTCGCCATCGGGCACACGCCCGCGACCAGGTTCCTCGCCGGGAGCGGGGTCGCCCTGACCGACAAGGGCTATGTCGAGCTGACGGCACGCCACAGCGCGACCAACATCCCCGGCGTCTTTGCCGCGGGGGACGTGGCCGACGCCGAGTATCGCCAGGCGATCACCGCGGCGGGGATGGGGTGCCAGGCGGCCCTGGACGCGGAGCGGTGGCTGGCGTCCCGGGGCGTGCACTGAGCGTCCGGTTACTTCGGACGCATGACGAGGCTCACGGGCCCGTCGTTGGCCACGCGGACGAGCATGTCGGCGCCGAATCGGCCCGCGCCGAACGACCCGATCCGCGTGCGGAGCATGCCCGCGAGCGCCTCGAAGCGGGGGCGGGCCTGGTCGGGAGGCATGGCGCTGCTGAAGCTGGGGCGGTTGCCCTTCTCGCACTCGCCGGCGAGGGTGAAGTTCGGGATGAGGAGGATCCCCCCGCCGGCCTCGATCACGTTGCGGTTCATCTTGCCCTGCTCGTCGGGGAAGACGCGCAGGGCGAGGAGCTTGGCGGCGAGCTTGTCATCCAGGGGCGCGGGATCGTCGGCCTCGAAGGCGACGAAGACGGCCAGTCCGCGGAGGATGCTCCCGATGACCTCCTCCTCGACGCTGACGGAGGCGGCCTCGCAACGCTGGATGAGCGCGATCATCGGGCATGGTATCGGGCCCGGGTTGGGGCGATGCGGGAAGCGGTGGGGGGGAGATTCGAACTCCCGAGGCCCTTGCGAGCCTGCTCGATTTCAAGTCGAGTACTTTCAGCCGCTCAGTCACCCCACCGGGGCGAACGAGGATAGCGCCGTGCGCGCCGCCCCCCAACAATGGGGGCGTGCATACCCCCGCGCAAACGCCCTCCCCGCCGGCCCCGACTCGAGCCACGTGGAGGCGTCGCCTGACGCGATGGGGGATGAGCTGTGGGCTGGTCTACGGGGTGTGGTGCGGCGGGCTGTACTTCAAGCAGGATGCCATGCTGTTTCCGCGCCGGTACGCGGGAACTCCCATGAGCGAGGGGGCGATCCCGTCCATGGTGGAGCGCCTGTGGTTCGCGAACGACCCCGGCCCGCGGGTGGAGGCCTGGCTGGTGCGGCCGTCGGGCGTGGCGGCGCGGCGGGCGCCGCTCGTCGTGCTGTTCCACGGGAACGCCGAGCTGATCGACGCGGGCCTGGGGCGGGCCATGGCGTACGCGGCGCGGGGGTGGGCCGTGCTGATGCCCGAATACCGCGGGTATGGGCGTAGCGGGGGCGAGCCGTCGGAGGCAGGGATCGTCGGCGATGCGCTGGCGTTCATCGATGAGGCGGTCGGGCGCGAGGGCGTGGACGGGACCACGATCGTCCTGCACGGGCGCTCGCTGGGCGCGGGCGTGGCGGCGCAGGTCGCGGCGCGGTCGGCGGGCGATCGCGCCATCGCGGGGCTGATCCTGGAATCCTCCTTCACGAGCGTGGCGTCGATGGCGGGGCGGTACGGCGTGCCTGCGTTCATGGTCCGGCACCCCTTCCGCACGGACCGGGTGCTCCCGGGACTGGCGTGCCCCATCCTGCTGCTGCACGGCGCGAGCGACGACATCATCCCGTCCAGCCACTCGCGGACCCTGGCGCCCCTCAACCCGCGGGCGCGCCTCGTCGTCCTGCCGGGCGGGCACAACGATTTTCCCGGCGACGAGGGCGCCTATTGGCGGGAGATCGACCGGACCCTGGACGAGGCTCTTGCGGCTCGGGCGAGGTGAAATCGGCAGGGCGGCGCGAGTCGGCGAGCGGCGGAGCGTGTCCGCGGCCTGGGGGCGGGGCCCGATCAGCCCGGAATGGGGCGATCCCTCACGCCGGTGCTTGACGAATGGGCTCGGGGGGCAAACCCTGTGGGATGGGAAACGCAACTCGCCAAGGCCGACCTGTGTTCGACGTCGAATCGCCCGTGCCACGTCGCGACGCGGGGGCCGCGCCCGAATCCGAGGGCAAGATCGTCCAGGATGGGATCACCTTCGACGACGTGCTGCTCATCCCGCAGCGCTCGGGCGTCATGCCCGCGCAGGCCGACACGAGCACGCGCCTGACGCGCACCATCAGCCTCAACATCCCGCTCATCTCCGCGCCGATGGACACGGTCACCGAGTCCGCGCTCGCCATCGGCCTGGCGCAAGAGGGCGGCATCGGCATTATCCACAAGAACCTCTCCGTCGAGGCCCAGGCCCGCGAGGTCAGCAAGGTCAAACGCTCCGCCAACGGCGTCATCCTCGACCCGCTCACGCTCGGGCCCGAGGACAGCGTCGCCCGCGCCAAGGAACTGATGCGACAGTTCAACGTCTCGGGCTTCCCCGTGACCGAGGACGGCTCCACCAGCCCGCGCGGCAAGGGCAAGGTCCTGGGCATCATCACCCGGCGCGACCTCAAGTTCGTCGAGAACAACAGCACGCCCGTCAAGAGCGTCATGAGCGGCCCGGCCAACAGCAAGCCGCTCATCACCGCCCCCGCGGGCACCACGCTCGAGCAGGCCCTGACGATCCTCAACCGCAACAAGGTTGAGAAGCTGATCCTCGTGGACGCCAAGGGCAACCTCGTCGGGCTCATCACGATGCGCGACCTGGATCGCCTCAGCCAGTTCCCCCGCGCCTGCCGCGATACGCGCGGGCGTCTGCGCTGCGGGGCGGCGGTGGGCGTCGAGCAGTACGACCGCGTGCAGGCGCTCGTCGCGGCGGACGTGGACGTCGTGATCGTCGACACCGCGCACGGGCACAGCGAGAACGTCCTGCGCACGCTCCGCACGCTCAAGCAGATGCCCGAGGTCTCGCGCCGGGGCGTGCAGGTCATCGTCGGCAACATCGCCACGGCGGAGGCGGCGCGGGACCTGGTCGAGGCGGGGGCCGACGCGGTGAAAGTGGGCATCGGCCCGGGGAGCATCTGCACGACGCGGGTGGTCACGGGCGTGGGCATGCCGCAGATCACGGCGATCATGAACGCGGTGCAGGGCGCGGGAGCCGACGTGCCCATCATCGCCGACGGGGGCGTGCGCCACAGCGGCGACATCCCCAAGGCCCTCGTCGCGGGGGCCCACGGCGTGATGATGGGCTCGCTCTTCGCGGGGCTCGACGAGAGCCCGGGCGAACTGGTGATCCACCAGGGCCGCCGCTACAAGAGCTACCGGGGCATGGGCAGCGAGGGGGCGATGATGGCCGGCAGCGCGGACCGCTACCGCCAGGCGGAGAAGGTGGGCCGCGACGGGCAGGCGATGCAGAAGTTCGTGCCCGAGGGCGTGGAGGGGCTGGTGCCGTACCGGGGCAGCCTGGCCGAGTTCGTGTACCAGCTCGTGGGCGGGCTTCGCAGCGCGATGGGGTACGTGGGCTGCGGCACGATCGAGGAGCTGCGGACGCGGGCCCGCTTCGTCCGCGTGACGGCGGCGACGGTCGTCGAGAACCACCCGCACGACATCCTGATCACGAAGGAAAGCCCGAACTACATGGTCGGGCGCGGGGGAAGCTGACGAGCCCGAAGCGCAAGCGAGGGCTCTTCGGAGGCGGCAGGCGTCAGGGACTTCGATGCCACCCCCCCCGGTCAATCACTTGAAGTCTTCCGAAGTGCATGGTGGGTGGGTCTGATCGTGGCAAGCGCCGCATGGTTATGCTCGGGCGGAATGACCATGGGAGCTTCCCAGCCGTGTACTTCTATCGGATTGCCTCATCGAGGGGCTCTGACTCGCTGAGCGGGTTCTCCCGGCACAGCTTCAGCGGCACACGGTAGAGGTCCCGGCGGCGGTGGTGAGCGTTGGAGCGCCCGGGGCGGGGCGGTCGAGGAACGTCTACACGTTGAACAGGAAGTGGCACACGTCGCCGTCCTGCATCACGTAGTCCTTGCCCTCGATGCGCATCTTCCCGGCTTCCTTGATGGCCTTCTCGCTCTTGTACTTGTCGAGGTCCGCGACCGAGTAGATCTCCGCGCGGATGAACCCGCGCTCGAAGTCGGTGTGGATGACGCCCGCGGCCTGGGGGGCGGTGGAGCCCACCTGCACCGTCCACGCGCGGATCTCCTTGGGCCCGGCGGTGAAGTAGCTCTGGAGCCCGAGCAGCTTGTACGCGGCGTGGGCCACGGCGGCCAGGGCCGGCTCGTGCAGCCCCAGGGCCTGGAGCATCTCGTCGCGCTCGGCGTCGGAGAGGGAGATCAGCTCGCTCTCGATCTTGGCGCACACGGGCACGACCTCGGCGCCGACAGACTTGGCATAGTCGCGGACCTTCATGCACGCGGGGCTCTTGCCCTCAAGGTCGTCCTCGTCGACGTTCATCACGTACAGCGTGGGCTTGACGGTGATGAGCCCGAGCAACTTGAGCTGCTTCTTCTGGTCGTTGTCGTCGATCTTGACCGTGCGCGCGGGCTGCCCGGCCTCGAGCACGGGCTTGAGCTTCTTGAGCACCTCGTAGCGGGCCACGTCCTCGGGGCTGCGGCTCTTGGCGGCCCGCTCGGCCTTGCCGATGGAGCCGTCCACCGTCTCCAGGTCCGCGAGCACGAGCTCGGTGTTGATGATGTCGATGTCGCGCATGGGGTCGACGGTGCCGGCGACGTGGATGATCTCCTCGCCGCCGGGGGCCTTGGTGAAGCAGCGGACAACCTGCAGGATCGCGTCGACCTCGCGGATGTGGCTGAGGAACTTGTTGCCCAGGCCCTCGCCCTTGCTGGCGCCGCGGACGATGCCGGCGATGTCCACCAGGCGCAGCACCGCGGGGATGATCTTCTGCGACTCGATGTGCCCGCGGATGTGCTCCAGGCGCGGGTCGGGGATGGGCACGACGCCCACGTTGGGCTCGATGGTGGCGAAGGGGTAGTTTGCGGCCAGCGCGCCCGCCTTGGTGAGCGCGTTGAAGAGCGTGCTCTTGCCGACGTTGGGAAGTCCGACGATGCCTGCCTGCAGAGCCATGGGGAGTCCGGGGAAGGGCCGCGGCTAACCCGCCGTCGACGGGGACGCCCTCTCGCCCGGTCCGACCTCAGTCCGCGTGGATCGTGTCCCACCAGGCGGCGAAGGCCGGGGTCTCCACCACCGCCCGCCCCCGCTGCACGAGCACGTCCCGCACCGCGTCGATGCCGTGCTGCTCGAGCCCGCCGAGCAG
>JBGAOG010000089.1:0-13443 GCA_044221985.1 Phycisphaerales bacterium | reverse complement strand
GCCCGCATCGCCGGCAACTCCGCTGCGCCTGGGAGTCCTCGTGGAGGGCGCCGATGGCATCGGGTCGCCCGAGGAGTTGCCCTGGTGGGCGGAGCGCGGCGTACGGGCCATCGGGCTGACCTGGGCCCGCTCGTCGCGATACGCGGGCGGGAACGCGGTGGACCCCGACGCGGACCCGGGGCTGTCCGATCTCGGGAGGGCGATGGTGAGGGCCATGGACCAGGTCGCCATCGCCGGCCGCACGCTCGTGCACGACGCCTCGCACCTCTCGGATCGTTCGCTGGCCGAGCTCTTCGAGGTGACGGATGCGCCGATCATCGCGTCGCACTCGAACTGCCGGGCCCTGGTGGGTCGCGCGCCGCTGGATCGCACGGCCATTCCCGGGGAGCTGGCGGGACGCCCGCGTGCCGACCAGCGGGTGCTGCAGCGTCACCTCACCGACGAGTCGATCGTGGAGATCGCGCGGCGCGGGGGTGTCGTGGGGCTGAATCTCTATTCCCCGTTCATCATTCCCGGGGCGGCGCGGGATCGGCGCGCGACGCTCGAGGAATGGGTCGACCACGCGGACCACGTCTGCCAGGTCGTGGGGCACCATCGCGCGGTGGGGCTGGGCAGCGACATGGACGGGGGCTTTTCGGCCCAGCGCCTGCCCTCGGGGATTGACCTCCCGTGCGACCTGGCGGCGCTGGAAGGGGCGCTCGCCCGGCGCGGCTGGACGCCCGGGGCGATCCGGGCCTTGATGTGGGACAATTGGGCGAGTTTCTGGGGCCTGCCCGTGGCCCCGTGAAGGAGAAGGCGATGCTTCGAAGAGGCGTAGCGATGGTCGTGCTCGTCGTACTTGCTTCCTGCGCCGGGCGCGAGCCCGCCCGCGTCGAGCCGCCGGCGGCGGAGCGCCGCGCCGTGACCGACGAGTACCACGGCGTGCGGGTGATGGACGACTATCAGTGGCTCGAGGACTCGGGCAGCCCGGAGGTCAAGGCCTGGAGCGACGCGCAGAACGCCGCCGCGCGGACGGTGCTCGACTCCCTGCCCGACGCGGGCGCGCTCCGCGCGCGCGTGACGGAGATCATGACCGCGCCGACGTGGCGGTACGCCTCGCTCCAGGCGCGCCCGGGGCGCCTCTTCGCCCTCAAGACCCAGCCCCCCAAGCAGCAGCCCTTCGTGGTGGGCATGCCCTCGGCACACCACCCGGACCAGGAGCGCGTCGTCGTCGATCCCAACGCGCTGGACCCGTCCGGCGGGACGTCCATCGACTGGTTCCGGGCGTCGCCCGATGGCTCGCTCATCGCCGTATCGCTTTCCAAGGGTGGCAGCGAGTCGGGCGACGTGCACGTCTTCGAGGCGGCGTCGGGCCGCGAGGTCTTCGAGGCCATCGCGCGCGTCAACGGCGGCACCGCGGGCGGAGACCTGGCCTGGGCGCCCGACTCCAAGGGCTTCTATTACACGCGCTATCCCCGCGCCGGCGAGCGCCCCGCGGAGGACATGGACTTCTACATGCAGGTCTACTTCCACGCCCTGGGCACGCCCGTGGACTCCGACCGCTACGAGGTGGGCGGGGACTTCCCGCGAATCGCCGAGATCGTGCTCGAGGCCGACGACCACGGACGCGTCCTGGCATCCGTGCAGAAGGGCGACGGCGGGGAGTACCAGCACTACCTCCGCGCCGCCGGCGGGTCATGGCGGCAGGTCACCACCTACGACGATCGCGTCTCCCAGGTCGTGCTGGGCCCCTCGTCGCACGAGGCCGGCTCGCTCTGGCTGATCAGCCTGAGGGACGCTCCGCGCGGCAAGCTGCTCCGGCTGGAGATCGACGCCGACGGGCACGCCCAGCCGCTGGCCCAGGCCGCGACGATCGTGCCGGAGGCCTCGGACGCGATCGTGCACGAGTTCGAGGATGCCGCCAACATCGTCGTCACCCGCTCGCGCGTGTACCTGACGTACCAGCTCGGCGGGCCCAGCGAGATCCGTGCCTTCGACCACCACGGGCAGCACCTGCCCGCCCCCGAGCAGCTCCCCATCTCCGAGGCCTCGGGGCTCCTGGCGTCCTCCGGGGGCGACCTGATCTTCTCGAACGTGTCCTACACGCGGGCGTTCAACTGGTTCGTGTTCGACCCCCGCGCGGGCACGACCGCCCGGCTCCCTCTCGCCTCACCCGCGCCGGTCAGCTTCGATGAGTACGAGGTCGTGCGCGAGATGGCCGCCAGCAAGGACGGCACGCAGGTTCCCGTGAACATCGTGCGCAAGAAGGGGCTCGCGCTCGACTCGAACCATCCCTGCCTGGTCACCGCGTACGGGGGCTACGGCGTGAACATCACGCCCGCCTTCCGCCCCCAGCTGGCCGCGCTGCTCGAGCGCGGATTCGTGTGGGCCGAGGCCAACATCCGTGGCGGGGGCGAGTTCGGCGAGCCCTGGCACGCCGCCGGGTGCCTCACCCTCAAGCAGAACGTCTTCGACGACTTCGCCGGCGTCTGCAACCACATGGTCGCCCGCGGGTACACGACGCACGAGCGCCTGGCGATCCAGGGGGGCTCCAACGGCGGCCTGCTCATGGGGGCGACGTTCACCCAGCATCCCGATATCGCCCGTGCCGTCGTCTCGAGCGTCGGGATCTACGACATGCTCCGCGTCGAGCTCTCCCCCAACGGCGCCTTCAACGTCACCGAGTTCGGGACGGTCAAGGACGCCGACCAGTTCCAGGCCCTCCTGGCCTACTCGCCCTACCACCACGTGCGGGACGGCGTGGTCTACCCGGCGACCCTGTTCCTCACCGGCGCCAACGATCCCCGCGTGGATCCCATGCAGAGCCGCAAGATGACCGCCCGGCTCCAGGCCGCCCAGCAGGGCAAGGGCCTCGTCCTGCTGCGCACCAGCGCCAACAGCGGGCACGGGATCGGCACCGCGCTCGCCGAACGAATCGAGCAGTACGTGGACACGTACGCGTTCCTGCTGTGGCAGGTCGGCGGGCGGGCGCGCTGATCCGGCCTAGTTTCGCGGCGTGGCGAGGGCCTCGCGCAGGTGCTTCCAGTAGGGGCTCTGGTCCAGGTTCTCGCCCAGCGCCCGGAGGAACTCGTCCTTTCCGGGCACCGAACCGGGCCAAGCGTCGTCGAGGAACTTCCACGCCTCCGCTTCGTGCCCGGTATACAGCAACTCGAGGGGCGTGCGCCACACCGTGGAGCGTTCGAACGCCACGCGCGTCCCATCGTCGATCAGGCGCCCATGCAGGCCGGCGATCACCTCCCGCGCCTGTGCCGTCCTTGCGGCAAGCTCCGTCGCGGTTGGCAGCGGCTTGAGCATCAGGTCGGGCGCCAGCGCCAAGGTCCCTCGGGAATACCGCAGGACCACCTCGGGCTTGGGCGAGCAGGCGTAGCACGTGTTCCAGTAGTTCCAGACGGTGTCGACGGTCGTGACGATCGTCTCGACGCCGCCATCGGCGCGGGTCACTCGTCGGAAGTCGGCTCCGTTCTCCGCGGGAAGCTCCGCGGCCAGGGCCGGTGAGCCGCCCAGGCGGATGATCGCGTACGTCCAGCAGCAGTGCGCCCCTCCGGAGTAGCACGACAGGATCAGGTCCCCGGTGCCATCACCGTCCAGGTCCTCGCCCAGTCCGATGGCGGCCCCCCCGCCCGAGGGCGAGCAGCCCAGTTCGATCGCGCGGTCCGCGCGCGTGTAGATCGGGCGTCCCTCCCGCGTGATCTCGACCCGGCGCTCCCAGCCCGTCGCCACGCGAAAGCGCAGGCGCGACAGCACGTCCTCGAGGCGATCGGGAATCTGGAACGGCTCGTACAGCCGGACCCGCGCGGCGCCGAACCCCCGATCCACGACCAGCACCCGCGAGGGCAGGAGGCGTGCGATCAGCCGGGATGCCGTCTCGGGCATGGCCAGCACGCCCACCGGCACGCACGCCGCCAGCCCCACCGACGCCAACCACCACCGACGCACTCGCCTCGAAGCCCGGCCCGCGTCCACGGCGCTCCCGCACTCGGGGCACACCAATCCCGCCGTACCCCTGCGGTCGTACGCGCACGTGGGGCACGCGTGGGCCGCGATCCTCCGCCCGACGGCGCCCCGCCACCCCAGCCACAGGCCCGCCAGCGCCAGCACCACCGCAACCGTCCACACGCTCACGACCATCCGCGACGCCCTCCTTCGATCCTATTGGCGTTCGCACCATGCCCACCGCACCCGCGTCGTCAGGCCCGGCCGTGCCGCACCCGGGCGGAGTTTCCGGCTACCCTCCCGCATGACCATCAAGATCGCGCCCTCTCCCGCCGCCGCCTTTGCCGATCTCAAGGCCCAGGGCCTCCTCCAGGACGGGATGACCGTCATGGTGGGGGGGTTCGGGCTGTGCGGCATTCCCGAGCAACTGATCATCGCCCTGCGCGACAGCGGGGTGAAGAACCTCACCTGCATCTCCAACAACGCCGGCGTCGACGACTGGGGCCTGGGCCTCCTCCTCCAGACCCGCCAGATCCGCAAGATGATCTCGTCGTACGTGGGCGAGAATGCCACCTTTGAGAAGCAGTTCCTGGGCGGCGAGCTCGAGATCGAGTTCAACCCGCAGGGCACGCTCGCCGAACGCATCCGCGCCGGCGGGGCCGGCATCCCGGCGTTCTACACGGCGACGGGCGTGGGGACCGTGGTCGCGGAGGGCAAGGAGACGCGGGAGTTCTTCCGCCCGCGCGACGACACGAAGACGCACAATCGCGTCGCCAAGGGCGGCGCCGCGCCGGCGAACGCCCAGCGCCGCGAGTACGTGATGGAGACCGGCCTCTTCGCCGACCTGGCCCTCGTCAAGGCCTGGAGGGCCGACGAGTTCGGGAATCTCGTCTACCGGAAGACCGCGCGGAACTTCAACCCGATGATGGCCGCCGCGGCCCTCGTGACGCTGGCGGAGGTGGAAGAGCTTGTGCCGATGGGCTCGCTCGAGCCCGACCAGATCCACACGCCCGGGTCGTACGTGAAGAAGCTGGTGAAGACCGTGAGCGTCAAGCGCATCGAGCAGCGCACGGTCAGCAAGTAGCCGGGGGGAGGCCGATGCGATCTCTCCCCTGGTTGCTGATGATCGTCGGCGCGATGGTGATCCTTGCCGGGGCGTTCGTCGCGCTCTCGTCGCTCTCCAGTCTCTACCAGGGCGCCATCGACGACCCCATGAGCCAGCCCGAGACGGCCGAACAGGACGCCTCGCGAATGATGCTGCGCGGGGCGGCCATCGGCGCGCCGGGGGCGCTCCTCATGCTCACGGGGAAGGTGATGCTCGCGCGACGAAACCGCGCGGAGCGGCGGGCGAACCCGGCACCTTGAACGCCGCGGTCACGGGAGTGGGTTGGTCGGCCCCAGCCCCTGCCCCTGGGACTGGCGTATCCGGAGGATGTTCTTGCGCACCCGGTCCAGCAGGTTGTAGTACAGGATCAGCGCGATCAGCGGTCCGATCATCAGCACCACGAACAGCACCACGTACAGCACCGGCAGGAGCCACAGGTACCGCTTCGCCCGCGCCGCCACCCACGCGTCGGGCAATCGCGGAGAAAGCCACCGGAGGTACGTCATCTGCACGAAGAAGCTCGCGATCCACACGCCGCCCGACACCAGGCTCGCCAGCAGGTTCGCCATTCCCCCCGGGGTGTTGGGCGTCATCTTCTCCCCCGCGAGAAGCCCGACGACCAGCGAGAAAGCGGCCGCCGCCGCCGATGCGATCACCAGGTTCCGAACCCACGCCCTCGTCCTGTCACCCGGATCGCGCCCCGCATACCCCGGGTCGGGCTCGGAGAAGAGCCACCAGCCGTAGAGCGAAACGCCCGCGATGCCCAGGGTGATGGCGTTGGTAACCTGCTGAACCGCGAACGTGCCGCCGGCACCCCACCCAACGCCCGCGCCCAGGAATCCGATCAGGATTCCGAGGATCGTGATGATGATCGAAGCGATGATCGCGGCCTGGACAAGGTACACGCCCTTGTGCACCTTCGCGACGTACTCGGGAGCGCTGAACACCAGCAGCAATCCACGAAGCGACTGGGACACCGGCGTCCCGCACTCGGGGCACACGCCCTCCTCGCGCAGCCCGGCCAGGCTGTAGCCGCAGCGAACACAAAGCGCCTGGTCGATCGAAATCGGTGTGATGCTGGGGATCTGGCTCATGGGCACAAGCTACCTTCGCCCACCCCAGGTCGCAACGTCCTTGCCGGACCAGCTCGCGCCGGTTCGAGGGCGCTTCTTGCGCGACCACGCAGCATCCGCGCCGAGTTCTCGGACCCTCGCGCAAGCCACGCTCAATTGTGGGCACCGGCGCTCCCGGCGGCCGATCCTCGACTCGCCGACCGGTCCGCGCGCGGCGTGTGACCGCGGAGACTGGTCGGCGGCGGTGACCGCCGAGTGCTTTGCCGGGCCCACCGGCGTGCGAGGGCCAGGATGGCCGACGAGACCCCGACCAACTCCACTCCGCCCCCCGAAGGGAAGACCCCGGATGCCGCGCCCGCCAAACCCGCGGCGGCGAGCAGCGCGGCCGAGGCGGCCTTGCGTGCGGCCATGCAGGCCGTCGCCGAGCTGAACGACCCCCAGGCGGTCGACACGCCCGCCCCGGCCCCCGCGCCCCGGCCGACGATGGCGGCTCCCGAGGCGACCCGGGTGGATTTCCCGGCGTTCAACATCGCCGCCGCCCCCGAGGTGCACCGGGCCCTGGACCTGCTGGGCGACGTGAACCTGAACGTCAAGATCGAGCTGGGCCGCACGCGGATGCTGGTCGAGGACGTGCTGCGCCTGGGCGAGGGCGCCATCGTCGAGCTCGACAAGCTCGCGGGAGATCCCGTCGACGTGTACGTCAACGAGCGCCACGTGGCGCGGGGCGAGGTCCTCGTCCTCAACGACAACTTCTGCGTTCGCATCAACGAGATCATCAAGCCCGCGGCCGAGGAAGTCGTCCAGAAGGTGGGTTGAGTTCGTCCGGCGGCGGAGCCGCCCTTGCCAGAGCCAGGATGGCGCACGTGAGTTCCAGGGGCCCCACTCCATTGCGGTGCATCGCTCTCGCCGCGGCGATGGCGTGGACGTCCCTCGCCCTGGCCCAGGCGTCCGGGGCTCCGAGCGAGTCGCGCCCGCTGGGCGCGCCGCGGGAGGGGCACCCCGCGCGACAAGCCGCCGACGCTGGCGACGCCTCCATCCTGACCACGGGCCTGGCCCTGGCGGGCGTGGTGGGGGCGATCCTCGTGATCGGGCTGGTGGTGCGTCGCGCGGCCCGCGGGCAGGGCGGGCTGATGGCCCAGCTCGGACCCGGGGGGCGAGCGCCGGCGGGCGTGCTCGAGGTGCTGGGGCGCTACCCGGTGGCGCGAGGCGCGTCGCTGGTGCTGCTCAAGCTCGACCGGCGCATCGTGCTCGTCGCCCAGACGCACTCGCGCCGTTCGGGCGTGTCCATGTCCACGCTCGCGGAGCTGACCGACCCCGAGGAGGTCGCCTCCCTGCTCATCAAAGCGCGCGAGGAAGAGGGCGCCTCGATGGCCCGGCGCTTCCAGGACATCATCTCGCGCGAGAGCGACGTGCTCGAGTCCGACACGCCGCGCGACGACCCCTCGCCCCGCCTGCTCGCCCTTCGCGGGCGAGTGCGCGGCATCGCCCTCCCGCGCCAGCCCCTGGCCCAGGGAGGCCAGGCATGATGCTCCGCCGCCTCGTCATGCTGCTCACGTTCCTGCTGCTCGGCGCCCGCGCCGAGGCCCAAGGGGTGTTCGGGCCCCAGCTTCCCGACGCGGGCTCGCCCGCGTTGTCGATGCCCTCGGGCCTGTTCGATTCCTCGCGTCCGGGCGACGCGCTCAACCCGCTCCAGGTGCTGGCGGGGGCCGGCCAGGTCCTGTCCCGCACGCCTGGCGACGCCCCGGGGTCGGGCGGCAAGAGCGCGGGGCTCTCGGCGGCCGTCAACATCCTGGTGGTCCTCACGGTCGTGACGCTGGCGCCGTCGATCGTGCTGATGTGCACGTGCTTCGTGCGGATCCTGATCGTGCTGGGGTTCCTTCGTCAGGCGATGGGGACGCAGTCGATCCCCCCGCCGCAGGTCGTGACGGGGCTGGCGCTGTTCGCGACGCTGCTGGTGATGGCGCCGACGATCGATCGCGTGCAGCAGGAGGCCATCACGCCCTTCTCGCAGGGGACGGTGCAGGACTACGACGAGCTGTGGAACCGGGCCAAGCAGCCGCTGCGCGATTTCATGTTCTCCCAGATCGAGGCCAGCGGGAACTGGTCCAGCGTGTACATGATCCTGGACTATCGCGGGATCGACGCCAGCCAGCCCGAGAAGCTGACGCGGGCGGACGTGGACATGGTCACGCTGGTTCCGGCCTACATGCTCAGCGAGCTCAAGGTCGCGTTCCTCATGGGGTTCAAGGTCTTCCTGCCCTTCCTGGTCATCGACATGGTCGTCAGCACCATGCTGATCTCGATGAGCATGATGATGCTCCCGCCGGTGCTCATCAGCCTCCCCTTCAAGGTGCTGCTGTTCGTCCTGGTCGACGGGTGGACGCTGGTCATCGGTAGCCTGATGCACAGCTTCCGCCACGGCGAGGCCCAGGCGGCCCTGCCGCCCATCACCGGCCTGCTGGCGCGGGCCCACGAGGCGCTGGCGCCGCTGCTGCCCGCGCTGGGCTGAACGGAGTAACGCCCGCATGAACTACGACGAATCCACGGTCGAGCTCGTGCGCCAGGCGCTGCTCATCACGCTCAAGATCGCCGCCCCCATCCTCCTGGCGGGGATCGTCGTCGGGCTGATCATCAGCCTCCTCCAGTCCGTCACGTCCATCCAGGACCAGACGCTGTCGTTCGTGCCCAAGATCGTCGTCATGATCGTGGTGGCCGCCGTCCTGCTTCCCTGGATCGCGCGCCGCCTGGTCGAGTACTCCCAGGAGCTCTTCCGCCTGTTCTCCTAGGCGGGCGACGCATGGATCGGGCGCTCTCATCCTGGCTGCAGCTCGTGGGCAATACCCAGCCCTTCATGCTGGTCTTCTTCCGCGTCCTGGGGCTTTTCCTCGCCGCGCCCCTGGTCTCGAGCGTGCTCGTGCCCCAGCGCTACAAGGCCCTCCTGGCCCTGATGCTCTCGGCGGCCATCTACCCCATGCTGCGCGTGCGGGCTCCGGCGTTCTTCGACGCGGGCGGAGAGGTCAACCTCTTCCAGCTCGCCGGGCTGGTGGCGGTGGAGATGCTGATCGGGCTGGCCATCGGGCTGCTGGCCAGCACGCCCCTGGCGGCGCTGGAGATGTCCGGGGTCATCATGGGGCACCAGATGGGCCTGGGCCTGGCGAAGGTGTACAACCCCGAGGCCGACTACGACATGGACGTGCTGGGCCAGCTGCTCTTCTACGTCGCCACGGGCGTGTTCTTCGCGATGGGCGGGCTGGACCTGCTCGTGCGCGGGCTGCTCAGGACCTTCGAGGTCACGCCCCTGGGCGGGCTGCACGCCTCGGACGCGCCCCTCGACATGCTGCTGGGCGTGCTCAAGGCGTCCTTCGAGCTGGCGATGCGAGTCTCCACGCCCGTCGCGGGGATCATCCTCCTGCTCATCATCGTGTTCGCCGCCGTCGGCAAGACCATGCCCCAGATCAACATCATGTCCGTCGGCTTCGCCATCAAGATCGTCTGCGGGATGCTGATCCTTTCCGCGGCGGTGTACGCCATCCAGGGCGCGGCGGCCGAGACGATCACCCGGACCATCCACCAGGTCCTGGACTGGGCCGGGCGGGCCCAGCCCGCGGGAGGGCGTTGATCCATGGCCGAGGACATGGGCGATCGCACGGAACTCCCGACAGGCCGGCGCCTCTCCGAGGCCCGCGCGCGAGGGCAGATCGCCAAGAGCACCGACCTCTCGGCCGCCGTCGACATGATCGGCGCGCTGATCCTCCTGATGGTCCTGGGCGGCACCATGATCCGCATCGCGGGCACGTCGATGCGTTCGCTGCTCGCGGAGCTCTGGACCGCCCGGCAGTTCGACGCGCTCGTGCCCGACCTGTGGCGCTGCGCCCTCGACGTGGCCAAGATCCTCGGCCCGTTCCTGGGCCTGCTGTTCCTGGTGGGCGCCCTGGCCCAGTACATGCAGGTGGGCACGCTCCTGACCACCCAGCCGCTCCATCCCAAGTGGAACAAGCTCAATCCCATCAACGGGCTGGGCGGGCTCTTTGGGCGGCGTGGGCTGGTCAAGACCGGCGTCAACAGCATCAAGTGCCTCGCGGTCCTCCTGATCGGGTACGTCTACATCTCCGGGGTCGTGGCGTCGCTGGCGCAGCTGCCCGCCCTCACGGTCTTCGCGGGCGTGGGGGTGATCGGCAACGCCGTGCTCGAGCTCGTGCTCTGGCTCCTGGCCCTGCTGCTGGTGATCGGCGTGGCCGACTATTCCTACCAGCGCTGGCAGCACACGCAGGACCTGAAGATGACCAAGGAAGACGTCAAGGACGAGCGCCGCAGCATGGAGGGGGACCCGCACATCAAAGGAGCACGCCTCAAGATGGCCCGCAAGATCGCCATGCAACGCATCAACTCCGCCGTGCCCAAGGCCGACGTCGTCGTCACCAATCCCACGCACTTCGCCGTGGCCATCCAGTACGACGCCGGCACCATGCGCGCCCCCAAGGTCGTCGCCAAGGGCGTGGACCTGCTCGCGATGAAGATCCGCGAGGTGGCCGTCGCCCACGGCGTGCCCATCGTCGAGCGCCCGCCCCTGGCCAGGGCCCTGTACTGGGGCGTGGAGGAGGGGCGCGAGGTCCAGCCCGAGCACTACCAGGCCATCGCCGAGATCCTCGCGTTCGTGTACCGCCTGGAGGAGCAGCAGTCCGCGGCCTAGCCCGCGCGTGAACCATGGCCGTCCAAGGATCCAACCTGCCCAGCTGGATGCACGCGATCCGCCGCCACCGCGGGCTGATCGTCCCCATCGGGGCGGTGCTGCTGCTGGGGGTGCTGATCGTGCCCCTGCCCACCATGGCCCTGGACGTGCTGATCTCCATCAACATCGCCCTCTCCATCATCATCCTGCTCACGACCGTCTACATGGATGAGCCCCTGGATTTCTCGGTCTTCCCCTCGCTCCTGCTGGCCACCACCCTGCTCCGCCTGGTGCTCAACATCGCCTCGACGCGGCTGGTCCTGACGGCCAGGGCCAACTCTCCCGAGGAAGCGGCGGCGTCGGCCGGGCACGTGATCATGGCCTTCGGGCACTTCGTCGCCGGTGATCAGCTCTTCGTGGGCATCATCATCTTCCTCATCCTCACCATTGTGCAGTTCGTGGTCGTCACCAAGGGGGCCGGACGCATCAGCGAGGTGGCGGCCCGCTTCACCCTCGATGCCATGCCCGGCAAGCAGATGGCCATCGACAGCGATCTCAACGCCGGCATCATCGACGAGAAGGAGGCCCGGCGCCGACGCGAACGCATCGCCCACGAGGCCGACTTCTTCGGGGCCATGGACGGCGCCAGCAAGTTCGTGCGCGGCGACGCCGTGGCCGGGCTCATCATCACGGTCATCAACATCCTCGGCGGCTTCGCCGTCGGCATGATCTCCCGCGGGTGGGACGCCAAGGCGGTAGCCGAGGTCTACACCAAGCTCACCATCGGCGATGGCATCACCAGCCAGCTCCCCTCCTTCGTGATCGCCATCGCCTCCGCCCTGATCGTCACGCGATCGGGCTCCAAGGCCGAGCTCGGCGACGAGCTGGCCGACCAGCTCTCCAGCCAGCCCAAAGGCCTGGTGATCACGGCAGGGTTCCTCGCGCTGCTGGCCCTGACGCCCCTGCCCTCGGTGCCCCTGCTGGGCACCGCCGTGGCCCTCGGCGCCATCGCCTGGGCCCAGCGCCGCCAACGCACCGCCGCCGCCGAACAGGTCCAGGAGGACGCGGCGTCGGGAAAGGCCGAGCCCCCGTCCCCCGAGCAGCTCCTCAAGCTCGACACGATGGAGCTCGAGGTAGGCTACGCCCTGGTCCCCCTGGTGGACGCGGGGCAGGGCGGCGACCTGCTCGACCGCATCGGCGCCGTGCGCCGCCAGCTCGCCCTCGACCTCGGGCTCGTCATGCCCCCCGTCCGCATCCGTGACAACATCCAGCTCTCCGCCAACGAGTACCGGGTGAAGATCCGCGGGAATGCCGTCGCCACCGGCTCCATCCGCCCGGGCAAGCTCCTGGCGATGGACTCGGGCATCGCCGGGGGGAGCCTCGACGGGGACAAGACCACCGAGCCGGCCTTCGGGCTGCCCGCGTGGTGGATCGAGCCGAGCCTGCGCCCCCGGGCCGAGACCGCGAACTACACGGTGGTCGAGCCCACCGCCGTGCTCGCCACCCACCTGACCGAGATCGTCAAGAAGCACGCCGACGAACTCCTGACGCGCGACGAGGTGGCCAACCTGATCGAGCAGACGAAGCAGAAGTCTCCCAAGCTGATCGAGGACACGATCCCGTCGATCGTCAAGCCGGTGGAACTGCAGCGGGTCCTCCAGAATCTGCTGCGCGAACGCGTGCCCATCCGCGACCTGGAGACGATCCTCCAGACCCTGGCCGAGTGGGCGCCCAGGAGCAAGGACCTGGAAGTTCTGACCGAGTACGTCCGCAACTCCCTGCGCCGGACCATCTCCAACCAGCACGCCTCCCCCGGCGAGAAGGGACGCCCCAGGCTCGTCTGCGTCACGCTCGATCCGGCGATGGAGGACCTGATCGTCGGGTACATCGATCGCGGTCCCGCCGGCACGAACATCACCATGCCCGCGCGCGTCGCCAAGGGC
The DNA here is from genome assembly GCA_044221985.1 of Phycisphaerales bacterium. GTDB lineage: Bacteria > Planctomycetota > Phycisphaerae > Phycisphaerales > UBA1924. Next base: position 720 of record JBGAOG010000089.1, on the reverse strand, counting down.
GTCTCCGACCAGATCGCCCGGGCCCTCGAGCTCGTCACCGGCTCGGGGCACCAGCCCGTCGTCATCGCCTCGCCCCAGGTCCGCGCGGTCGTGCGCCAGATCCTCGACCAGCGCGTCCCCGGGGCCGCCGTCCTCGGGTACAACGAGATCGTCCCCGGCATCGACGTCGAGTCCCTCGCCCTCGTGCTCCCGCCGCAGGCGGAGGAGGTCCTGGCGGCGTAAACGTGCACGCCCGCCCGCATTCGGCTACACTGCTCCAAACCCCGGCAGGACGCCGGAGTGACCCGCGCCAAGGACGGCGACCATGAACCTCAAGACATTTCGCGGCGACAACATGGCCCAGGCGCTGGCCGAGGTGAAGAAGGACCTCGGCAAGGACGCGGTCATCCTGCACACCCGCACCTATCGCGTCGGTGCGGTGCTGGGCCTGGGCGGACGCAATATCGTCGAGATCACCGCTTCCGACCAGGCCGCCGCCCGTGATGCCCAGCGACTGGCGCGCCGCGCGGCTTCCGGCGCCCCGGCCGCCGTCGCGCTCCGCGAACCGCCCGCATCGCGCCGCTCCGGCGGGCACGCCGCGGACTCGTTCACGCCCACTGCCTTCACGCCCGTGCGCATGCGCTCGGGCGAGGTGGGTGCATCCCCGTCCGCCGCCCTCAAGGAAGAAAGGCGGGTGGCGGGCCCGTCCGCCGCGCCCCGGGCCCTCCCCGTGCCGGACCG
>JBGAOG010000088.1:0-13494 GCA_044221985.1 Phycisphaerales bacterium | reverse complement strand
GCTGTGATTGTGATGGTTAACGATACCATTATTAAATCACATATGAATCCACTACCAAAAGGATCATTCCCATACAGAGTGCTGCAATGGCAACGCAGAGATGATTCACCATTTGGTATTGGTGTAGCACGGCAAGGGCGTGTGGCTCAGGTCCCACACGCGGAAGGTGTGCGGGGTTACGCCGCTCAGGCTGTTGTTGGCTGGTACGGGCGTCCCCGTGGCGGTCTGGTTGAAGCCGAAGTGGTCGATATTGCAGAGCAGGGCCTTGGTCGTGGGGTCGGTGGGGTCCTGGAAACGTGCCGCCAGGATGGCGGCGGGGGACCGGAACCCGGGGAACTCGCCCAGGTCGGGGATCTGCGTCGAGGTCCGCCGTCCCGAGAGCGCGTCATAGGCGGCCGCGGGAAGGGCGGCGGCGTCGAACGGCGGGGTCTCGTTCCCGGCGTTGTCACGCTCGCGGAACGTGACGGGCAGCCCCGGATCGCTCTGCGGGCGGAAGTTGGCCAGCCCGACCTTGTCGCGCAACGCGACCACGGTGGCGGCGATGTCACTCGCCGGGGAGAGCCCGCCCTTCGACAGGTCCGTCGCCCACCACCACGCCGGGCGTCCGATGCCCCAGCCCAGCAGGGAGTCCGTCGCGGCCAGCGGCGGCGTCAGCAGCGGGACCATGCGCTGGTTCTCCAGCGGCGCGGTGTTGAGGTTCAGGACCCCGGGAACCGAGTGCGTGAGTGGCGGATCGCGCGGGTCGAGCGCCGTGTTGGGCTTGGGCGCACGAGAATCGCGCACGCGGAACACGTCGATCACGTTCCAGGCCAGGGGCATCTGCGTGCCGCGGGCCACGTGCGGGTCGCCGGCGTTGGCCGAGCGGTTGTACGGCACGAAGTCGTCGAGCCGCAGGCACCCGTGGTCGAACAGGGGGCGGCGCGGGCCGGCCGGGTTGAACGGGTTGTTGGGATCGGTGCTGTTGACCGGGTAGAGCGTGCGGCAGGCCATGGGCACCGAGGGCCGCGGGGCCCGCTCGTACCCCATCGCCAGGACCAGGGCTTCCGAAAGGGTGGTCCACTCCGCGTCTTCCATCGAGAGCATCGGGAGCGTGCTCCAGTTCCCCAGCGGGAGCGTGCTGCCGGGGCCGTACGCGGGATCCTGGAAGGCGCACACCGCCAGCGTCGAGAGCATGTCGGTGGAGCGGAGGTAGGTCTGCCCGAAGGGAGTGCGCTCAAAGACGGTCATCGGGCCGCCCGCGGTGCTGATCGACGTGGCCATATCGCGGTGGGGGATGAAGTTGTCGGCGTCGAGGGCTGCCTCAGGCCGGTCGGCGACGAACGCGGGCTTGATGATCCCGCCCGCGAAGTTGGCGTTGCGCCAGCGAGCCTGGTCGATCGACCAGTCATGGTCGGGATAGGTCGCCACGGGATCCGGATTCTGGGCCTGGTTGCGGTACGAGGGCGCGATGGCGACGCCCGGGACCACCGCCGTCCGCGCCGCGCCGAGCGAGATCCCTCGGAACCAGTCCCACACGGTGTCTTCGGCCCCGGGCACGCTGCCGAACACCGAGGCGTCCGGGACGTTCAGGCCCGCGGCGCTCATGGTCTGGAAGCGGTACGTCGTCGGGCCGACCGGATCGGCGTTGGACGCGGGCGCGGGCGCGTTCCAGCTGCGAACGTCCGATCCCGGCGTGAGCGAGAGCTTGCGCTCGAGGCAGTAGGACGGGAGCATCCCGCTGAACAGCCCGGTGCCCGTGAAGCTCGCGTCGGGGTCGCTGGGGCGATGGGCCGAGTCCCACAGCGTGATCGTCAGCCCATCGTCGGGCGCGCCCCCGCTGATGGAGTTCTGCCCCGCGGGCAGGCGAACGTCCAGGTCCGTGTAGTAGTCCGGGTAGTCCGTCGGGCCGCTGGCCCCCGGGGTGGTGGTGGGCAGGCGGAACCGGTCCACGAGGAGGTCGTTGGAGCGGAGGTTGTGGACGAAGAGCGAGTCGGCGGCCTTCTGGGTGTCGCCCAGTCGCACGTCGTCGGCGCTCGCCGCCGCGGGGGTGCCGGGCCCGCAGCGCAGGGCGCGCCAGAGCTTCACCACCCTCGTCTTGGTGAGATCTGCGGGGTCGAACAGGTCGGAGAATGGCCGCCGCCCGGCGCTCTGCAACTCCTCGTAGCTCTGCGTGGCGGTCCTGCTGTTGGCCGAATCCCAGGTGCTCCAGGCCATTTTCCCCAGTCGGGCCAGGTCGGTCGCCTGCGTGGGGAACGCCTTGGGGCTGTAGATCTCGGGGATGAGGTACAGCCCGCCCTCGCGGGCCGTGACCGGCGCCCAGCGCCCGATGCCGTGGGCGCGGTCGGCGATGTGCTTGCGGATGAGCTGGTGGAACTGGTAGGGCGAGTGGGCGTAGTCCGTGGATCCAAACCACGGGTCGGGGGTGGTGAGCGTTGTGCCCATGTTCGCCTGGTCCAGCCATCCCAGGCGGTTGACCATGATGTCCTGGGGGAGCGTGCTCGTGGCGTACACGACGATGGACTCGCCCGCGGGGACGACGATCGGGCGGGCGCCCATGTCGATGGCGTCGGGCGGCAGGCTGCCCGCGTACAGGTGCTGCTCCTGCAGATGCACCAGGGCGTACGTGCGCCCGGCGAAGTCCAGGTAGTAGTAGTCCTTCATACGGTCGAAGCCCGGGTGGGTCGGGTTGCCGGGATCGACGTTCCGCAGGCTCACCTCGCCGGGCTTCTGCTCGTGGTCCGGGTCCAGCTCGTGGGCCCCCAGCTGGATGGCCACGTTGTACGGGTTGGTCAGCTGCACCGCGAAGACCCGCATGATCAGGTCACGATTGGGGTAGGCGATCGTCCCGTCGATGGTGGCGTCGGTGGGAATGCTCGCCTCGTCGTCGGTGGCGCCGAAGCCGTTGACCGCGCCGGAGGTGCGCGCGTCGGTGTACACCGTGAACCCCGTCACCGCCGTCACGAACGGCTGGGCCTCGTTGCCGAACACGTTGATGGCCCTGGCATTGACGCTGTCGCCGGCGGCGGTATCGGCCATCTTGAACGCGGCGTCGCCGCCCGAACGCGCGGCCCTGGCGTCCCGCGGGTTCGCGTCGATGTCCCGCCCCGCGTGCCACCAGGGGAAGCGGCGTCCTTCCGCGGGGAGGAGCTGCGAGTCCGCATCCAGGGCCTGGCGCAAAGCGTCGTCGATGAGCACCGTGCGGGCCTGGGGCACGCCGCGCTCGACGCGACCCAGCCCCGCGGGATCAACGCGGGCCAGGTCCGAGTCGTAGCTGTCGAGGATGTTCACGCTCAGGAACGCCGAGAGCATGTATGCCAGCTCGGGTCCCTGGTAGCCGTAGCAGAGCGTCCGCGCTCCCGACGGGGCCGGGTTGTTGTTGTCCTGCCAGCAGAAGCTCCGCGTGGACGGGGTCTGCCGCAGCCCGGGCGTGTTGCCCTCGGCGATGGACGGCGCCAGCGCGCCGAGGTACCCCTTGAAGATCGCGTTGAAGCTCGTGTCCGTCTGGTGGTGGGGGTCCATCGGCCTCAGGACGGGCGCCCGGGCAGCCGCCGCCAGCAGCGCCGGGGCGTCGAGCCGGATTTCCCCCGCGCTCAGGTGGTCCGTGCTCGCCTCGGCGATGCCGGCGCCGGTGAACAGCTCGCGGGCCCCGCTGTACGGCGTCAGGCGCTGGCGGAGGTTGACGGCGGAAAAGAGCAAGGGGTCGTTCGTGGCGCCGGAGCGCTGCGCTTCGAGGGGCAGGTTGTCCAGCAGCGGGCTGTAGTCCAGGTGGGCCGGGCGGGCGGTCGGATTGGGATTGTCGCGCCCGCCCAGCGTCGCCTCGAGGGGCGAGAGGCGGTCGGGGTTGTTCTGCCCCCGGTAGGTGAACAGCTCGATGGCGTCCTCGACGCCGAACCAGCCCTGGCTCTCGCGGAGCACGCGCGGGTCGATGGTGGGAAACGGGTTCGCGCCCGCCGGGGGGGCCAGGACCTGCGCCGTGAGCCAGGCGCTGGCATTGTCGGCCGCGGCGCGAGCGGCGTAGTACCTCGAGCGTGCCTCGGGCGCCGTCAGGCCCTCATACCCGTTGGGACCAGCCTGCACGGTCCCGTCGAGCACCTCGAAATCCCACAGGCGGGCCTTGTCGGCAGCGGACACTCCGGCGAGGTCGGCGAACGACGGGTTGCCCCCGCCGGTCCGTCCCAGCAGCGGGCCCGAGAACGGGGCGCTCGTCGGATCGGCGTCGAGCGTGTTGTACCGCGGCGGCGTCACGCCCGTGGCCAGCGCCAGACGCAGCGAGATGTACGCCCAGTGCCCGACCTCGTCGGCCACGCCCCGCGTGTAATCCGAGTAGTCCAGGTTCGCACTGAACGTGCCCAGGGCAAAGTCGTACCCGCGGCTCTGGTTGGCGCCCGGGCCCAGGTTCCATCGGTCGTACTGGTCGCGCAGCGTCAGCGCTCGGCGAAGGTCGATCTCCGCCGGCGAGCAGCCCACCGGGCGGTCCGGCGCCGGCCCCGCCAGCGAGCCGCCGGCAGTCTGCCACGGCGACTGATCGGTCGCGAAGTTGACGTTCAGCAGTGCGCCGGCATCGATGACGCGAGCGGCGACGAAGTACTTGTAGCGGGTGTCGCGGGACAGGGAGGCGAACGCTTCGCCCCACGAGGCGTCCAGGGCCGCCCAGCGCGAGTCGTACATCCCGTCGCCGTCGGCGTCGCCCCACATGTTCGCGAGCAGCCTCGAGTTGCTCGCGGGGATGTTCCTGGGGTTGTATCCCACGGGCGCGAACGCACCGCGTTGGCGCTGCGTCCAGTAGGCCGGCACGTCGGCCGGGATCCCGCTGCCCACGGACGCTCCCCAATCCACGAGCCGGTTGGTCGGATTGCCCCGGTCGTCCAGGAGCCACAAGTTCGACGCCAGGGTGGCCTCGTTGGCCTCGAACCGCCCTCGCAGGTTCGCGAGGTTGACGAAACGGCCCTTGGGAGAGATGTTCGTGATCTTGAGCCAATCGCGCCGCTTCGTGTACTCGGGATCGGTGGGGGGGGCGGCCTCGGGGTGCAGCGCCGTGGGTTCCGCGCTGGCCAGCCACGGGGACGAGGGACGCCAGATGACCTGCTGATCGCGGACCCACTGCGCCGGCGACACCTCGACCGCGGGACCCGCGGGGGGCCAGTAGCGTGCGGGCATCCCCGTGGGGCTAAACGGGGCGATGTCGTCGCCGGCGGAGTAGGTCGCCTTCGTTGTCCAGTCCATCCACGGGTAGTCCCAGGTCTGGCGCAGGAACACGTAGTCCCCGTTGGCCGCCCGCTCGGGGAACACGTTCAGGGCTGAGTCGCCCACGACGCCCGCGATGTAGTCCCGCATCGCCGCGGGAACCGCGTCGCTCTGGTCGGCGCGGACCAGGGCCGCCCCGCGGTTGCGGTCCGCGGCGCCGATCGTCGCGTACAGCACCGCGACCACCGACAGCAGGGCCAGCACGCCCACGACCATGATCAGGAACGACCCGCGGCGCGGACCTCCCCGCACCACGCCCGGGGCGGTTCCCGAGAGCCCGCGCCGCAGGGCGGGTGCGCGGCCAGCGACCACGCGACGGGCGCGGGCGCAGGGGGCCAGGGCGATCTGGAGCAACTTGGCGTTCATCGGCGAACTCCTACTTCCCTCTTCCGCGGGATGGAACCCCGCGGCCTCACGGCTGCGGCCGCTGCGGCACGTCGAGCACGAACTGGAACTGCTCCTGCACCTTGGGATCGCGGGCATCGCACAGCGTCATCGTGATGCGCACGAGCTTGGGGCGGGGCCAGGGGGCCAGCTTGTAGTCCGCCGCGTGCTCGCCCGTGCCCTGCGCGTTGGGATCGCCCGGGTCGAAGGTGGGATCGAAATAGCCGAAGTAGCTCGTGATGCACGGATCGTCGTCCTGCGGCGTCTTCCCGTAGATGAGCTTGTCCGACGCCGCGTGCACGCGCACGTACTCCTGCCCGGGGGTAATCACGTCGTCGATCACCTGGGCCGGGATCACGCCCGTGTACACGTAGGTCTCCCGCTCGGAGACGCCCCGGCCGTACAACGCGAGGGCATCGTCGCCCAAGGCCGCCGGGGTTCCGCGTGACGGGCCGTGCCAGACGATCTGCCCCGCGGCGTTCACTCGCCCGAACGACCACTCCACCACGAACTCGCTGCAGCGGGGCATGAAGTTGTGGGCGCTGAGCATCATCTGGTCGGCACGCTTGTACGCCGTCTGCAGCGCCGTGTCTGGCGCTCCGGCGCCGACGGGCTGGCCCTCGAGCACGGCCCGGAGATCCACGGGTTGGGGCTCGCACCGGACCCGCGAACCGGTCCCCGGCTCGGGCTGCGCGCCCCACTGGGTCGAGGGAACGCCCGCCGGCTGCGACTCGGTCGGGAAGGCGTCGCTCATCCAGGCGTGCTGGAAATCCAGCGAGGAGTTCTGAGGAGGATCGATGCCCGGGTAGGTGAAGCCGTACGACTGCGTGGGCCACACGCGCTGGCTCTGGAACTGCGAGGGATAGAGGTCCGCCCCGACCACCGTGGCGCGGATCTCCTCGAGGTCGGTCGTGGCGATGTCCACGGTGCCGGTGGCGAATCCGGGGCGCGGGATGCCGCCCGCGGACTGGGGCCACAGCAGGTACGCGTTGGAGAGCGTCCGAGGAAGTTCCCTGTTGATGTGGCGGAAGATGCTCGCCGCCGCGGGCTGCAGCGCGATCTGGGCATCGCTGTCGACGAGGCGATCGTCGGCCTGCGTGTCGGGGATCCCCAGGGCGGTCAGGTCCGGCTGGGGCGCCTGGGTCACGCGGGGCTGGATGAGCGGGGTGACGTGGCGCAGCAGCGTCCACTGCGAGGCGTGCGGGTTCCTCGCATCGCCCAGCCTCGGCGGGTTCGTCAGGTACGTCGAGGCGCCGGCGAAGTCCACGTCGGGCGTGAAGTACTCGGGCGGGTTCCCGGCGCGGCTCAGTCGCACACCCTGCCCGTAGTAGATACGGGCCGCACGGGAGCGGGGCGCTTCCGCCGCGCCCACGGGCGGGCGGGCCGACGCGAAGTCCCCCTCGGCGAAGAAGAGCATTTCATCAGCGCGGAAGGACTGTGCCCCCGACACCCCCTGGGCCAGGGTCGCGCCGTCGATCCGCTGCTGGCGGACCACCAGGAACGAATTGGGGGCCATGGACGCGATGTCGCGCCGCAGCTGGTTCTCCACCTGGGCCGCGTACTGCGTCATCACGCTGAAGCGCCGCCCGCTGGCCACCGTCTTGCCCACCGAATCGAAGATGGCGGCCAGCCCGATGGACACCAGGGCCACCGCTCCGACCGCGATGAGGATCTCGATGAGCGTAAAGGCGCGCCGTGCGGCGCGTGCCGGCGTGCCGTTCATCCCACCATGTCTGCTCTTGACCATTGCTGGACCTCGCTTCGCGCTCCCGCGGCGGAGCACGGGGGTGGTGGCTCAGTGACTCGCCGGTCGGTTGGGGCTCACGCGGTACACCTCGATGCTGGCGGGCACCTGGGGCGTGTACACCAGCGTGCCCCCGGATCCCACGCCTCCCCCGAACCTGGGCTCGACGGCGACGCGGAACGCGGTCCGGTCCGAGGGCGACTGGCCGATCACCTCGCGCACGCGGTGGACGATGCCGTCCTGGTCGAGCAGGAGTTGTCCGATCTGTCCCGCCAGGGGCAGCATCGCCAGCGTCCGCTCGCCCTTGAGCTCGATCTCGCCGTTGTTCCCGCGAACCGTGTACCCGATGGTCCGTGGCGTGCTGTAGACCCCGGTTCCGTCGAGCGTGGGCAGCCCGGTCTGCGCGTCGGCGCCCACCGGCAGGCGGGCGGGGATGCCGGTGGTAGTGTCGGGCAGGAAGGCGTACCCGAGGCTCGGGAGGCCGCTCCAGCGGATGCCCGGGTCGATGCGGCGCACGAAGATCGCGACTTCGATGTCGTCGTCGCGGATGGAGGACGGGATCCCTGCCGAGTGGGGGCGACCGGCGTCCACCCGGCGCGCCACCATGTCCCACACGAAGCGAGGGGAGACGCTCCGCCCGCCCGTGGGGCTGGGCGAGAGCCGATCCGTGAGCGCGATGCGCACCCCGGCGCGCCAGAACGTGACGACGCCGCCGAGATTCGCGCCCACGTACCGCGGGCCATCCCGCGTCGGCGTGGCGCCGATGAGCAACTCGCCGGATGTCGGGCTCACGCCAAGGGGGACCTGGGTGGGCGTCACCCACGCCCCGTTCCGTGACCACCCATCGTTCCACGTCAGGAGATGCCAGCCCATGAGCCACGGGGCCGGCACGGCGTCATCGGACGTGACGTGGAACGGACCCGTGTTGTTGGGGCCGGCCGTTCCGGCTTCCTCCATCGCGCGGTTGAGCTCGCGGTTTCCCCGCAGCGACGCGATCGCCGACCGCGACGCCGACAACGCCACCACCTGGTCGGAAGCCACCTGCTGCTGGCGCACCACCGTGGGGAAGATCGCCGCCAGCCCCACCAGGCCCAGGGCGAGGACGAACACGGCGATGAGGATCTCCACCAGGCTGAACGCGCGGGAGTGGATCGTGCGTCGCGTGGTCATGGCGTCACCTCCCGCTCGTCGCCGAGCTTGCGCCCCTGCCCCAGGTAGCGGTCGATCGCGAAGATCCTCGCGTCGGTCGTGACCATCACGCCCGGGGCCCCGTCCTTGGGCAGGTTGCCCGTGATCCAGCGGTTGATCCTCTGCGGGAGGTCCGCGGGGACGGCCCCGCCATCGAACAGGCCGCGGTCGATGCGCGGATAGGTGGGCACGCCGCCCGTCGTCGCGTCGCCGTAGAGCGTCCCGGTCGCGCCGTTGACGCCCCCGATGCGCACGCCGGCGTCCCGGAGCCCCGCCACCAGGCTCTTCTCACGGTACAACGCCAGCTCCGTCACCGGGCGGCACAGGATCGAGTCGCTCGACGAGGTGCCCAGCAGCTTGGCCATCGCGTCGGCCTCCGATGCCGGCCGTTGCAGGGCCCGGCGCACGAACTTGGCGGTGTCCGCGGCCTGGTCGATCCGGTTGGTCTGGAAGCCGCCCACCGCCGACCGCCAATCCGTCATGGTCCCCGAGGCCCGGTCGAATCTCCCGCTGCGCACGGCATCGATCACGAAGCACTCGCTCGTCTCGGAGAGGTCCACGCTCCCCGTCCCGCCCCGGAACCGCACCAGAAAGCTCTGGCGCTTGGAACCCTGGGCCGCGAGGTCGGCGGGCTGGGCGCCCGCCCCGGCGTTGGCGTAGCTCTCGTAGAACCCCGTCTCGGGGAACACCCAGTTGCCCTTCTCATCCCCCGGCGCGCCCTCGAACCCGCGCACATCGCCCGTGGCGCCCGTGTACGTCGTCTCGTACCACCCGCCGGCCTGCGCGGGCGAGGCGCGATCCAGGCTGCCCGGAGGGGCGTACGCCCGCACCATCCAGCCCTTGGGAAGCTGGATCGGCTGCATGTCGGACACCGGCACGAACACCTCGCGCGTCCGCGCGGGATGTTGATCCTGCGTGGTGCTCGCCGGCTCGTGCAGCTTGCCCACGCTCAGGCACGGGATGATCGATGCCCGCCCGCCCGGCTCGTACACGAACACCGCCGCCGCGTCCGTTCCCGGGGAGGACACCGCCAGCTCGCGCGCCGCGGCCAGCCCGGCCCGCATCTGGTTCTCCGCCAGAGCCTTGTCCGCGGACTCCATCATCGAGCTCAGGCCCACCACCCCGATGGCGATCAGCACGACGATCACCGCGATCACCAGGATGATCTCCAGCAGCGTGAACCCCCGCCGGGCCATTGTCTGCAGCGCGGATCTCATTGCCCGATCTCCACGATGTTGTCGCTGGCCGCCTCGTCCCGCGCGGCCAGCTCGGGGTACGCCGCGTCCCGGCCCAGCCGGTCCAGGATGATCCCCAGGGGCTCGTCCCCGAACAGCCCGTTGGGGCCCGCGCCCACGATCGCGTACGACGCGCCACGGAACGCCGCGGCGCTCGCGTCTTTGGCATCCTTCAGCGGCGGGTTGTTGCCCGAGAGGACCATCCTGGGAATGCCCAGGTTCACCGCCGCCGGAGCGGTGTCCATGATCCAGCGGTAGTAGCGGTACGGCGAGCCGCGCACGCCGTTGGCGTCCTTGCGCGAGGTCGAGTCGCGCAGTGCCAGGCGCCACTCGGGACGCGTGTCCTGCGGGGGGTCATACAACGCGTCGCGGGAGGCGTTGGGCTCGGGCGCGTACAGCCACGGGTCCTTGGCCCCCGCCCCCAGCAGCGAGGGATGCGCGTCCCCCTGGATCGAGCGGGGTGTTTCGCCCGCCCTTGGGTACAGCGTCTCCTCGGGGATCTCGAACGACCCGTCCGCGCGCGGACGCAGCATCCCCGGGCCCGGCACGCCGTCGATCGACACCCCCGCGTTCGTGGTCGTGGCCGGTACATCCAGCGCCCCGGTCAGGTAGTACGCCAGCGAGCGGACGCTGAACCTCGGGTCGCTGTACGGATCCGCCGGGTTGACCGGGAAGTTGACCCCCTTGAGGAAGGCCTGGTGGCTGGGCTGGCCCTCCTCGAACACCGCGATGCGGTGCGGCGTCGTCCCCAGGTCCACGGAGAGACGCTTGTCCGACGGGAACCGGTGCTGGTCGCGCACCAGGGGCGGGAGCATCCCGAACTTCTGCTTGAACTCGGCCACGCCCTGCTTGAGCTGCGTGGCCCCGGCCCGCAGACGCGTCTTCTGCGCCGACGTGCCCACGTACCGAATGCCCGCGATCAGCAGGCCCATGAGCAGCCCGATCACCAGAATCGACGTGAGCAGCTCCACGATCGTGAAGCCCGCGCGGCCCGCGCCGTTGGAGAAGCGTCGGTTCACACCGCACCGCCCTTCTGCAGCGACTCGATCATCGCCACCAGCGGGAGGAACAGGGCCACCACGATCGTGCCCACGATCCCGCCCAGCATCACCACCATCAGCGGCTCGAGCAGGCTCACCAGCGAGGCCACCGCCACGTCCACTTCCTCGTCGTAGTTGTCCGCCACCTTCAGCAGCATCGCGTCCAGCTCGCCCGTCTCCTCGCCCACGTCGATCATGTTCACCACGATCGCGTCGCACGTCTTGGACTCGCGCAGCGGGGTGGCGAACCCCTCGCCCTCTCGGATCGAGTCGTGCACCTTCTCCATCGCCTTCTCGTACACGTAGTTCCCGCACGTGTCCCCGGTGATCTTCACGGCCTCCAGGATGGGCACGCCCGCCGAGATCAGCGTTCCCAGCGTCCGCGTGAAGCGAGCGATCGTGCTCTTGCGCACCAGGTTCCCGAACACCGGCAGCCGCACGATCGTCCAGTCCGTCGCCGCCCGTCCCGGGCCCGCCATCCGGATCAGCTTCCACGCGATGAACGCCAGGACCGGCGCCGCCACCACGAAGGGCCAGCCGGGGATCTGCTGCCCGGGCACCTTGCCCGCGAACCAGCGGCTGGCGTTGATGAGCCAGCGCGTCAGCCAGGGCAGCGACACCCCGAAGTCCGTGAAGATCGCCTCGAACTTGGGGATGATGAAGATCATGATTGCCGACAGGATCGTGATCGCGATCACCACCACCACGATCGGGTACACCATCGCGCCGCGGATCTTCCGCTTCAGGCGCTGGCTCTTCTCCATGAACTCGGCCAGGCGCTGCAGGATGATGTCCAGCACGCCGCCGATCTCGCCCGCGTTCACCATCTTCGTGTACAGGCGGTTGAAGGCCTTGGGGAACTTGGCCATACCCTCGCTGAGGCTGCTCCCGCCCTCCACCTCCTCGCACACCCCGATCAGCACGTTCTTGAGCAGCCCGGGCTTCTGCTGGCTCTCCAGGATCTGCAGCGAACGCAGGAGGGGCAGGCCGGCGTCCTGCAGCGTCGAGAGCTGACGCGTGAACGTCGTCATCTGCTTCGTCCCCACCCCCCCGATGGAGAACCCCGCCGACCGCTTCTTCTTGATGGCCTGGGCCGCCGCGGCCCCGCTCACCGCCCCCCCTTCCTTCCTGGCCTTGGACTCCTTGATCGCGGTGGGGAAGAACCCCATGGCCTTGATCTTGGCCTGGGCCTCGGCCTGGTTGGTGGCCTCGACGGTGCCCTTCTGCTGCTTCCCGTCCGCCTTGAGCGCCTCGTATGTGAACGTCGCCATGTGCTGTCCCATCCATCACGCGGGCGCCCGGCGCCCGCCGACCTCGGTCCTTCTCCCCGACGCCGCCGCGGGCGTCAGTCGTCCGTCACCGTCTCGCGCACGACCTCGTCGATCGTCGTCGTCCCCTCGTAGATGTGCAGCAGCCCGCACTCGCGGAGCGTGCGCATCCCGCGTCGCCGCGCGTGGTTGCGCAGCGTGCCCGTGCTCGCGTTCTTCATGATCAGCTCGCGCATCTCGTCGTCCATCGTCATGATCTCGAAGATCGCGGTACGGCCCTTGTACCCGGAGCTGTGGCAGCGATCGCACCCGCGCCCGTGCATCAGCGTCTTGCCGCGGATGTCCTCGGGCGTCAGGTTCAGCTCCATGAGCTCCTCCTCCTTGGGCACGAAGGGCTCCTTGCACTGCGAGCACACCGTCCGCACCAGGCGCTGGGCCACGATCCCCTCCACCGTCGCCGTCAGCAGGAACGGCTCGAGCCCCAGGTCCACCAGTCGCACCACGCTGCTGGGCGCGTCGTTGGTGTGCAGCGTCGTCAGCACCAGGTGCCCCGTCAGCGACGCCTGCACCGCGATCTGCGCCGTCTCCAGGTCGCGGATCTCGCCCACCAGGATGATGTCCGGGTCCTGGCGCAGGAAGCTCCGCAGCAGCTTCCCGAACGTCGTCCCCGCCTCCGTGTTCACCTGGCACTGGCACAGCCCGTCGATGTCGTACTCGACCGGGTCCTCGGCCGTCAGGATCTTGGTCTCGATGTCGTTGAGTTCCGCCAGCGCCGCGTACAGCGTCGTCGTTTTGCCCGAACCCGTCGGGCCGGTCACGACCACGATTCCGTTAGGCTTGTTGATGAGGCGACGGAATGTCGCCAGGTCGTCCTCGCGCAGGCCCAGACGCTCGAGCGACAGTTCCACGTTCGATCGGTCAAGCACACGCATCACGCACGATTCGCCGTGCATCGTCGGGAGAACGGCGATACGCAGGTCGACCGGCTTGCCGCCGACCGTCAGCTCGATACGACCGTCCTGCGGCAGACGCCGCTCGGCGATATCGAGGCCCGCCATGACCTTGATGCGGCTCGTGATCGCCGGGCCCAGGTGCTTGGGCGGCGGGACCATCTCATAGAGAACGCCGTCGATGCGGTAACGCATCTTGAACTCGTTCTCGAAGGGCTCAAAGTGGATGTCCGACGCCCGGTCCTTGATCGCCTGCAACAGCACGAGGTTGAGCAGTTTGATGACCTGATTGTCCTCCGCGGCCTCCATCACCGCGTCGAGGTCGATCGACTCGCCGCCGCGCACCCCGGCCGCCAACTTCTCGAATTTCTTGTCCTTGCTCAGTTCCGACAAGACGTCGACCACCGACTCGGACTTGGAGAAATACTTCTTGATCAGCGCATCGATCGTCGCAGGATCGCC
>JBGAOG010000087.1:0-13740 GCA_044221985.1 Phycisphaerales bacterium | reverse complement strand
AGCCCACGCCACGGCGATCATCAAGGCCTGGACAAACACGCACGTCACGAAGCAGGCCAGGGCCTTGCCCGCCAGCACCGCGCCGGGCGAGATGGGGGCGGCGCTGAGGCGCGACAGCGTCCCCGCGACCCGCTCCTTCACGAAGCTCGTCGCGAACGCCATCACGCACCCCATCAGCCCCCACACCACGCCTTGGGGAAAGCTCACGGTGAACGAGTTGGGCGGCCCGTCCTTCCGAACCGAGAGTTCCTTCAGATCGACCTTCACCGGCGTCCACTCGAACCCGTCCCCGCTCGGTCCCGCCGCCCCCGCCTCGGGCTGCTTCTCGCTCTGGGCCGCGATGTTCTCCGAGAGGTTGTCGACGCTGCTGAAGAGCACATTCAGCGCCGCCTTCACCGTGGGCGGCGCCTGGCCTTCCATCACCAGCTTGCGGTTACGGTCCATCATCTCCCGCGTGGCCTTGGGGTCGCCGAAGGTCTTCGACATCTGCATGAACGCGATCTGGTTGAGCTTGCCGGTCAGCAGCCCCGCCTCGGCCTTGCGCTTGGGATCGACCACGCCCCTGATCTGCAACCCATCGGCGAAGATCCCCTTGGGATCGAAGTCCTTGTCCAGTTCCAGGCACGCCGCGACTTTGCCCTTGCGAACAAGTTCTTGCCCGGCCTGGGGCGTCGGGACGCTCACGACCTTGATCGAATCGTCGGCGTCGAGGGCCTTGGCGAAGTCCTCCGCCCCAGGCCCCTGGGCCCACACCGCGACCTCCAGGGCATCGTCCCCGCCGCCGCCCACGTTCCCGAAGATGAACCCGAAGAGGATCGCCACGAAGAGCGGGAACCCGAACGTGAAGAAGGCGTTCACCCGGTCCCGCAGGAGCAGGCGCAGGTCCTTGGTCGCGATGGCGAGGATCGGGCCCATCAGTCGCGCAGGCTCCTTCCCGTGAGCTTCAGGAACACGGATTCGAGGTCCGGCCGCTCGACGCGCACCTCGGCAATGGCGCTCGCGCCCCCTGGAGCAAGCACCTTCGCCAGTTCCCGCATCGGCTCGCTCGTCGCGATCCGTTCTTCCTCGCCGCCGCTGCGCCGCACGACCACCACGCTCTCGCCGCCATGGGCACTTGTCAGCTCGTCGAGAGTTCCCAGGGCCAGCAGCCGCCCGTGATCGACGATCCCGATGCGGTCACAGATCTTGGCGGCCTCTTCCATGTAGTGCGTCGTGTAGATGATCGTCCGCCCGGCCGCGGCCAGGGCCCGCACCATTTCCAGGATGCCGTTGCGGCTCTGGGGATCCACGCCCGCCGTCGGCTCGTCGAGCAGCAGCAGCGGCGGCTCGTGCACCATGGCTGCGGCGAGGTTGAGCCGTCGCTTCATCCCCCCCGAGTACGTCCCCGCGCGATCACGCCCGCGCGAGGTCAGCCCCACCTCGTCGAGCACCCGGGCCACGCGCTCGCGCAGCCGCGTCGCGTCGAGCCCGTACAACCGCCCGAAGAAGCGGAGGTTCTCCTCGCCGGTAAGCTCGTCGTAGAGGGCGAGCGACTGGGGCGCGACGCCCAGCCGCACTCGCACCGCCGGATCGGTGGGCGGGCCGGACTTCTCGCCTGTCCCGACGCCATCGACCTCAACGGTCCCCTCGTCGGGCGCGAGCAGCCCGGTGGCCATGCCGATGGTGGTGCTTTTGCCCGCGCCGTTGGGCCCGAGCAGTCCGAAGATCTCGCCCTTGCGGACTTCCAGCGACAGCCCGTCCACGGCGACCGTGCCCCCGCTCCCGCCCCGGGCACCTCGGAAGGCCTTGCGCAGTTTGGACAGGCGGAGCATGGCGGGGAGTGTACCGGACGCAGGCGGGGTGTGCACGCGGCGTGCGCGAACCGGCAATGGCGCGCCGATGCTCCTACGCTGCATCCATGACCGGCGGAGCCGATCTCAACACGGACAGGGATGTCCCCGCGAACGACCCGCCGTTCGGCGAGTCGCGCGACGGTGACCTTCTGGCCGGGCTTACCGAGCCCCAGCGCGAGGCGGTGCTGCACGAGACGGGCCCGCTGCTGGTCCTGGCCTCGGCGGGCAGCGGCAAGACGCGGGTGATCACGCGCCGCATCGCGTACCTGATCTCGCGGGGCGTGGGGCCCTGGTCAATCCTGGCGCTCACGTTCACCAACAAGGCCGCCGGGGAAATGCGAGAGCGCGTGCACTCGATCCTGGGGCACGAGGGCGAGCGGGCCTTCCGCGGGTTGACGGTCACGACGTTCCACTCGCTCTGCGCTCGCCTGCTGCGCCGCTACGCGGAGCCGGCGGGGCTGCGGCCCGACTTCACGATCTACGACTCGGGGGACCAGGCATCGCTGTGCAAGAAGGCGCTCGATCGGCTGAACCTGTCCACGAGCAACTTCCCGCCGCGCAGCGTGCTGGCCGCCATCTCCAACGCCAAGAACGCCCTTCAGGGCCCGGCCCAGTTCGCGGCCCAGGCGTCGGACTGGTCCGGGCGCAACGTGGCGCGGATCTACGACGCGTACACCAAGGGGCTTCGGGCGGCCAACGCGGTGGACTTCGACGACCTTCTGCTCTTCACGGCCGAGGTGCTGCGCCAGGACGCGGGCGTGCGGGGCGAGCTCCAGCGGCGCTGGCGCCACCTGCTCATCGACGAGTACCAGGACACCAACCACGCCCAGTTCGTGATCGCGTCGCTGCTGGCTGGGGACGGGAAGGACTCGGCGGCCCTGGAGCGCGAGCTGGGGATCGAAGAGCAGGCGGGCGCCCGGCGCGGGCCCAACATCTGCGTGGTGGGCGATCCGGACCAGGCGATCTACGCCTGGCGCGGGGCGGACATTGCCAACATCCTCGAGTTCGAGGAGCACTACCCGGGCGCCAGGGTCATCACGCTGGGCGAGAACTTCCGCTCGACGGCGCCGATCCTGGCCGCGGCCGATGCGCTCATCAAGAAGAACGTCCGGCGCAAGGACAAGCCGCTCTTCACGACGAGGCAGGGCGGGGAGCGGGTGGAGGCGACGCTGTGCCGCGACGAGCGCCACGAGGCGGCGATCATCGTGGACTGGCTGCGAGCCCACCACCAATCGCACCCCGCGCGAGCGGAGGGCCTGTCCGCCAGGCGGTCGCAGGAGGCTGCCCCGCCCCTGGCTTGGCGCGACATGGCGGTCTTGTACCGCACCAACGCCCTCTCCCGCGTGCTGGAAGAAGCCTTCCGACAAGAAGGCGTGGCGTACACCATCGCCCGGGGCACGGCCTTCTACGAACGCGAGGAGGTCCGCAACGCCCTCGCGTACCTGCGCGTGGTCGCCAACGGCGCGGACGACGTGTCGCTGGAGCGGATCGTCAACACGCCCGCGCGGGGGATCGGGGCCGCCGCCCTGACCACGCTCCAGAATCGGGCCGCCGCGGACGACGTCCCGCTGCTGAAGGCGATGCGAGAGGCGGGCGGCGAGGGCGGGCTTTCGCACCGGGCCACGGGGGGCGTCGCCAAGTTCGTGGGGATGATCGACTCGTGGACGGGGGGCGGACGCTTCCTGGGCGGGGAGGCGGGCGGCGCGCTGCCGGCCCTGGTCGATCGCGTCATCAAGGAGTCGGGGCTGCAGGGGATGTACCAGTCGCAGGCCAAGGCCAGCGGGAGTGAGACGGACCTGGAGCGGCTGGACAACCTCGACGAGCTCGTCAGCTCCGCCCGCCAGTTCGAGGGCGAGTACGACGCCTCGGGAGACCCGGCCAACGAACCCGCGAGCCGGGGCGAGGCCCCGGCGGCCCCGCCGCTGCTGGCGATGCTGAGGGCGTACCTGGAGTCCGTGGCACTCGTCGCCGACGCCGACGCGGTCGACCCGGCGCAGGGGAGCGTGACGCTGATAGACGCTGATGACCCTCCACGCGGCCAAGGGGCTGGAGTTCGGGGCGGTGGCGATCGTCGGGCTGGAGGAGGGCACGCTCCCCCACGCGCGGGCGCTCGTGGACGAGGCGCAGATGGAGGAGGAACGCCGACTGTGCTTCGTGGGAATGACGCGGGCGATGTCGCGCCTGCACCTGACGAGCGCGAAATACCGCACGCACCGGGGCCTGTCGGAACGGACGATCCCGAGCCGGTTCCTCTCGGAGCTCCCGAGGGAGAAGGTCCGATTCTCCGATCGGTCCGATGCTTCGGCGGGCGTGCCCGGCTGGACCGACGGTGACGACGCCCCGCCGCGCGAGGCGCCATCCAGACCGCAGCGCCAGCCCCGCCCGGCGCCCGGTGGCGACGCCCCGCCCCCGACCCGCGGGCCGGAGGCGGGGTTTCCGGTGGGGTGCACCGTGCGTCACCCGCAGTTCGGCGTGGGCAAGGTCCTGGCGGTCACGCCGGGGCTCAACGCCAAGGCCGTCATCGCGTTCAAGGACGTCGGCACCAAGACGCTGGTGCTGGAGCACGCGCGGCTGGCGCGGGTGAGAGAGCGAGGGGTCTGACCGCGGAGGGGGCGCCGCGAGCCGACGCCCCGGCGTCGAGGAGGCGTGGGGCGTTCCGCCACGGCGCTCGGACCACTGGCCCCCGTCGGAGGCCCTTGGAGTCGCGGGGACCCCCCGAAGTCCCGATGCGGCGCCGGCGCTCGGGAGCGAGACTCCGAATACCCTCCCGATCATGGCCGAGACCGGACCCATCGAGCCCAGCCCCCTGCAGACCACGATGCAGATCCCGCTGCTGACGCAGCTGGTGATGCTGACGACGCTGCTGGGCAAGCACATCCGCCAGGGCGTCATCGGGTTCGGCTCGCTCGTCCTCTTTTCGGGGCAGGTGCTGGCGGGGTTGCCGGCGGTGCGCACCTGGACCCGCGGCGACCGCCTCACCCGCCAGCTCTTCTTCGTGGGGACCATGTCCTTGCCCGTGATCGGGCTCACCGGCGCCTTCATCGGGATGATCCTGGCCTTCGAGGGCTACCTGCAGTTCGCGTCCATCGGGCAGCAGGCCCGCCTCGGCGGCGTCATCAACATCTCGATCGTCAAGCAGCTGGGCCCGGTGTTGGCCGCCGTCATGCTCGCCGGCCGCGTGGGCTGTTCGCTCGCGGCCGAGCTCGGGACCATGCGCGTGACCGAGCAGCTCGACGCGATGCGGGCCATGGCCTCCGACCCCGTCCGCGTCCTCGTCGTCCCGCGCGTGGTCGCGTGCGTGGCCATGATCCCGGTCCTCACCGTCGTCTCGAACCTGTGCGGGGTGGTGGGCGCGTGGCTCATCTGCACCCGGTTCTACTCGGCCGACCCGGACGCCTATTGGCGCTTTTCACGCCAGTTCGTCTCCGGCTATTCCGTCCTCAACGGGCTTATCAAGTCGGTCTCGTATGGGGCGGCCATCGGCATCATCTCCTGCTACAAGGGCTTCAACTGCCAGCCCGGCGCCGAGGGCGTGGGCAAGGCCACCACCAACGCCTTCGTCTCCAGCTTCCTGGCCATCATCTTCCTGTCGCTCATCCTCGCCAAGCTGCTCAACGACATCGACTTCATCATCCACGGGGGCGTGCAGAGCGTGTTCGGATAAGCAGGGTCGAGGACCATCCGCAATACGCGAACCGGTGCGGGCCATTCACCGCGGGCTTGGATCCGGTATCCTCTGGCCATGTCGCCGCAGGCATCCAGTCCGATTCGGCTCGAGGGCGCCGCGCTGGCACGCCACGCCGCCAGCGAGTGGGTCCTGACCAACGCCCTGGGCGGGTTCGCGATGGGGACCGTGGGCGGGGTCCCCATGCGCCGCTACCACGGGCTGCTGGTGGCGGCCATGCGCCCTCCGCTGGATCGAAGGGCCGCCCTGATGGCGGTGGACGATGCGCTCCTGATCGAGGGTGAGGGCGGGGGCGAGCCGAGCGTGCACCCGCTGACGGCATTCCATTTCTCGGGGAGCCGCCCCGGCGGCGGCGGCCCGGACCTGGTCGCGTTCGAGCGCGAGGGCGCCGTGTGCCGGTGGGAGTTTGCGATCGCGCCCGCCTCGGGCCCGAGGGCCTTGGTCTGCAAGGAGCTCGTGCTCGCACGGGGTCAGAACGCGGCGGTGCTGAGGTACTCGCTCTCGCCGCGGGCGCGGCGCGCGTGGATGCGGCTGCGTCCGCTGGTGGCGTTGAGGGATTTCCATGGTCTGCTCCGGTCGGACGCGGGGCTCGACCGCTTCCGCGTGTTCGATTTCACGCGCCACGGGGAAGAGCCCCACGTGGGCGTCGAGGGTGAAGGAGTCCTGCTGCACCTGGCCCCGTCCGCGCGGGCACGCTGGGCCGAGAAGCCCGAGTGGTGGTTCGACTTCGAGTACGCCCTGGACCGGGCCCGCGGCGATCCGGGGTGCGAGGACCTGATCTGCCCGGGCTCGTTCCTGGTTGAGCTGACGCCGGACCAGCCCACGTTCGAGTTGGCGGCATGGGTCGGGGAGACGCGACCGGCTCCGTGGGTTCGAATCGTCGAGGGCTGGGACGCCCACGCCGCAGCGCCCCTCGCGCCGGCGCCCCCGCCCGATCTCGCCCTCCTGCACGCCGCGCTGGTGCGGGCGGCGGACCAGTTCGTCGTGGCCCGCCCGCAGAGCGACGGTGGCCCCGGCCTGTCCATCATCGCGGGGTACCCGTGGTTCTCCGACTGGGGGCGTGACACGATGATCGCCCTGCGCGGGCTCCTGCTGAGCACGCGCCGGTTTGAAGAGGCCCGCGCGGTGCTGGGCACGTTTGCCGAGCAGCGTCGCGACGGGTTGCTGCCCAACTGCTTCGACGACGCCACGGGGCGCCCTCGCCACAACTCCGTGGATGCCTCGCTCTGGTTCATCCATGCCAGTTGCGACTACGCCCAGGCGTCGGGAGATGGGGAGTCCTTCACGAGCTCGCTGCTGCCCGCGTGCCTCGACATTGTCGAGTGGTACACGCGCGGAACGGACCATGGGATCCGCGTGGACCCCGGCGACGGGCTCCTGGAGGCCGGAAGCCCGCACACCCAGCTCACCTGGATGGACGCGATGCGCGACGGCGTCGTTTTTACGCCGCGCCACGGCAAGCCCGTGGAGGTCAACGCGCTGTGGTACTCGGCGCTGCTTCGCCTGGCCGAGGCGCTCGACGCCTCGATGCCCTACCGGGCGGCGGAGCTGTTCGTCGCCGGACGGACGGCGGCTCGCTCGTTCCGTGCCGCGTTCTGGAACGCGCAGTGCGGCGCCCTGCACGACACCCTCGTGCCCGAACGAGGGCGGTGGCGACCCGATTCCAAGGTCCGCCCCAACCAGGTCTTCGCCCTGGCCCTCCCCCACTGCCCGCTGGACCCGCACCAGCAGCGGTCGGTGTTGCGCGTCGTTCGCGAACGACTGCTCACGCCCGTGGGACTGCGCACGCTCGACCCCGCGGACCCCGACTTCCGCCCGCGATTCGAGGGCGACATGCGCCAGCGCGACCAGGCCTACCACAACGGGACGGTGTGGCCCTGGCTGCTGGGCCCCTACGCCGAGGCCGTCTTGCGCGTGGGCGAGTTCTCTGAGGCGTCACGCCGCGAGGCCCGCGCGGCGATGGAGCCGCTCTGGCGCGAACTGACGCCGCCCACCGATCGCCCCGCGCCGGCCATCGGGACCCTGCGCGAGGTCTACGACGCGGAGGATTTGCCCCAGCGGCCCCGCGCGGGCGACGGGTGCGCCGCCCAGGCGTGGTCGGTGGGCGAGGCCCTGCGCCTGATGACACTCCTGCGATGACGCCGGCGCAAGGCCCGCGAGGGCGCGTCGGATCCATTAGGGCGGACCGCCGGCCGCCCGGCGCAGCTCGTTGGACGAGATCCGTCCCCGGCGACGCAACGCCCCCCGCCCGCCTTCGAGCTGCACGGCCACCTCGACGCGGGCGAGCAGAGAGCCGCGACGCCCCGCCGCGCACAGCGCGATGGCGATCGCGTCGGCCACGTCGGGCGGGCTGGGCGGCCTGGGCAGGGAAAAGCGAGCCTGGATCGCCCGCTGCATCCGCGCCTTGTCCGCGTGCCCATGCCCCGTCAGGCTCTTCTTCACCTCGTTGGGCTTGAACTCGACGAGGCGGATGTCGGCCTGCGCGATCGCCAGCAGCACCACGCCCCGCGCGTGCCCCATCACGATCGCCGTCGCCGGGTGCTTGTAGTGGGCGAAGAGGGACTCGACGGCGACCAGGTCGGGCTTGAGGCGGGTCAGCACCGCGCGCAAGTCCGTGTCCAGCTCCGCCAGCCGGGACGAGACGCTGCGGGCGTCGGCGCCGGGCTCGGCACGCCCCAGGCGAAAGACCCCGGCCTCCACCAGCGAAGCGTTCTCGCCCAGGGCGTCGATGCACCCATAGCCCGTCAGCCGCAGGCCAGGATCGATGCCGAGGATGCGCACGTCAATCCCTTGGTGCCGCGAAGTGACGGAGATAGTGCACGACGGACTTGGCCATCACGTCCGCCTCGACGTTCACGCAATCCCCGGGCTTGCGTCCGCCCAGCGTCGTCCTGGCCAGCGTCGTCGGGATCAGCGCGATCTCGATGGCGCTGCCCGGCACGTCCACGCCCGCGAGCGTGAGCGAGACGCCGTCGATGGCCACGCTTCCCTTGGGCACCATGTACTCCATCAGTTCTCCGGGCAGCGCGACGCGAAGCCTCCACTCCTGCTCCCCTCTTCCCCCTTGCCCAGTGGTCGCCTGACCGTTCGTTTCCACGCGCCCCACGCCGTCCACATGCCCCTGCACGACGTGCCCGCCCAGGAGCGTGCCGGCGGTGGCCGCGTGCTCGAGGTTCACGGCGTCGTCGGCCCGCCACCAGCCCAGCGTGGTCTTGGCCAGCGTCTCGGGGACGGCGTCGAACGCCAGCAGCCTCGTATCACCGGGAACACGCCCCGGCTCACCCACGATCGTCAGGCAGCACCCGTTGACGGCGATGGAATCCCCTGGGCTCGGGCGATGCCCCCACGCGCAAGGATCGACGGTGAGGCGGCGTCCGGCGGGCGTGGCCCGCACCTCCACCACCCGCCCCATGTGCTCCACGATTCCCGTGAACATGGACCAACCGTAGGAACGACCCCTCCCCCGCCCGGGAGGGGGCGGGACTATGCTCACCACCCGTGCTTGACCGCGCCACCCGCGGTCCGCCATACTGCTCCACCCGGGCCCTTTCCTGGGGACGCAACGGAGATCCCACGCATGGTCCGCGGCCTTGCTCACCTCCTTGTCCTTTCCGCCACGCTGCTGCTCATGGGCTGCGAATCTGGCCCGGCCCCAGCCAACAACGAACCGCCGGTGATCGAGGCGGTGGCCGTGGACCACGGTGCCTGGGCCAAGCTCGGGTACAGCCTCGACTGGCAAGGGTTCCCGTACGCGGGTGTGCCGGGCAAGGCGGAGACGACGGCCCTGTCGCCGTCGAAGGACATCGTGCTGCTCCAGGAGAGCGGGAGCACCGTGGTGCTGGTGGAGGCCAGTACCGGGGCGCTGCGGTGGTCGGTCGACCTGACCAGCCCGCTGACGCGGTTCGTCGACCTTCGCCGGGATCCCGAGAGCCCCCAGCAGGTGTTGGTCTCCAGCGAATCGGAGTTGTTCACGCTGGCCGCCCAGACGGGGAACTTCCTCCGGCGCGACCGCTTCCCGAGGGTGGTGAACACGCCCTCGGTCTGCGTGGGAGGGATCGCGGTGTACGGGACGACGGCGGGCGAGGTCTTCGCCCATCAGGTCGCCACCGGGCTCAAGACCTGGGGCTACAGGTCGCGCGCCGGGATCGAGGCCCGCCCCGTCAAGCTGGAGAACACGGTTGGCGTCGTGTCCCAGGACGGAGAGGTGCTGTTCATCACGCCCGCGGGGAAGGTCAGCGGACGCTCGAAGGTCTTTGAGGGGCTGGCCAATTCCCCGGTGACCGACGGCAAGTACATGTTCATCGCCGGCCTGGACCAATCGGTGTGGGCCTTCGACGAGCACGCGAACATGGTCTGGCGTTATCGCACCGCCAACCCCATCTCGGCGCAGCCCGCGGTGGTTCAGAAGATGCTCGTCTGCGACATGCCCGACACCGGGCTGACCGCCTTCGAGACCACCACCGGGAAGATCCTCTGGTCCAACCCCGCGATCCACGGCACCGTCATCGCCGCCCGGGGGGGCAACCTGCTGGTGTGGGACGGCAGCACCGCGGTGCTGGTGGAGCCGTCGCGCGGGGAGAGCATCGCCAGCACCCCGCTCAAGGACGTGGCGCGCCTGGCACCCGATGAGTTCGCCGACGGGAACCTGTACGTCGTGTCCAGCACCGGCTCGCTCTGCAAGTTCGCGCCCCGCAGGTGAGACATGCCCGACCTGGTCCGCATCCGTCGCGCCGTCGTTTCCGTCAGCGATAAGAGCGAGCTGGTCCCGTTCGTCCAGGCCCTGGCCCGGCGCGGTGTGGAGATCATCTCCACGGGGGGCACCGCCACGGCGCTCCAGGCCGCGGGCGTCCGCGTCACGCCCATCGACGCGGTGACCGGCTTCCCGGAGATCCTCTCGGGGCGCGTCAAGACGCTGCACCCCAAGGTGCACGGAGGGCTGCTGGGCCTGCGCGACGACCCGTCCCACGCCGAGCAGATGCGGCGCCACGCCATCGAGCCCATCGATCTCGTCTGCGTGAACCTGTACCCGTTCGAGGCCGCCGTGGCTCGCGGAGCCGACTTCGAGGAGACCATCGAGAACATCGACATCGGCGGGCCATCGATGATCCGCTCGGCGGCCAAGAACTTCGAGTACGTCGCCGTCGTGACCTCGCCCGACCAGTACGCCCAGGTGATGGCCGATCTCGACGCCCACGACGGCGCGACCACCCTCGCCCTGAGGGGCGGCCTCGGCGCCCAGGCCTTCGCCCGCACCGCGCGCTACGACGCGGCCATCGCGTCGTACCTCCTGGGCCGCGGCGCCGACGTCCTGCCCGCCCTGCTGGCCGCCACGCACGAGCGGGCCGCCTCGCTGCGGTACGGCGAGAATCCCCATCAGGGCGCGGCGCTCTATCGCCTCGCGGGCCAGGGCTCGGCGCCCGACGGGAGCGTCGCTCGGGCCACGCAGGTGCACGGCAAGGAACTGAGCTACA
Source organism: Phycisphaerales bacterium (assembly GCA_044221985.1). Taxonomy (GTDB): domain Bacteria; phylum Planctomycetota; class Phycisphaerae; order Phycisphaerales; family UBA1924. Next base: position 2,752 of record JBGAOG010000087.1, on the reverse strand, counting down.
ACAACCTCCTCGACGCCTCGGCCGCCCTGGACCTCGCCTGGGCCCTGGCCCGCTGCGAGACCGGGCGCGGCGCCGCGGGAGCCGTCGTCGTCAAGCACACCAACCCCTGCGGGGCGGCCATCGCCCCCACGCCCGCCCTCAGCATCGATCAGGCCCTCGCGGGAGACCCCCTAGCCGCGTACGGGGGGATCCTGGCCCTCAACGTCGAACTGGACGAGGTCGCGGCCCGACGCCTCACCGACAAGTCCATCTTCCTGGAGGTCGTCATCGCGCCCGCGTTCACGCCCGAGGCGGTGGCGATCCTCAAGGCCAAGTCGGCCAACGTGCGATTGCTGGCGTGCGGGCGCCCCGACGCCCTTGGCACGCGCACGCTCGAGGCCCGATCGATCGCCTCGGGCATGCTGGTTCAGGAACGCGACACGCGGTTGGCCGCACGCGCCGAACTCGTCCACGCCGCGGGGCCCGCCCCCGCGCCCGAGCAGCTCGCCGCGGCCCTGTTCCTCGAGCCCGTGGCCAGGGCGCTGCTCAGCAACGCGGTGGTCATCGGGGGACGTCCGGCGGGTGTGCCCGCGGGGGTGTGGCGGTCCTTCGGCGCGGGCGCGGGACAGATGGACCGGGTGACGGCGTGCCGCATCGCGGTGGAGAAGGCCGGCGAGCACGCGCGGGGCGCCGCCGCGTTCTCCGACGCGTTCTTCCCCTTTGCCGATGGGCCCAAGATCCTGATCGACGCGGGCGTCAAAACGCTGGTACACCCCGGCGGGTCCAAGCGCGACCAGGAGACGTTCGACCTCTGCCAGGGCCGGGGCGTGACGTGCCTGACCACCGGCGTGCGACACTTCCGGCACTAGCCAGGCGCTTTGCGACCCCGTAGTTCCCTTTGCTTTTCCATTGGTCCCAACCCCCCAGGTACGCAATAATCCCGCGTAGCCCGTGTCCGGTCCGCGCTCGCGGACGGCGGAGTCCGTCCGGGGCACGCGTCGGCGTCGGGCCGAGGTGTCGCGGATGCAGCGTCGTCAGGGTCCAGTCCGGGAGCACGCGGGGCAGCACCCCCAGTCGCACGCCCCGCGCCCCAAGGAGGGGATCGACCTGTTCGACGAGGACGCGGGCGAATCGCTGGCGGCGGCCCTGACGGGCGCGGGATTGGACTCGAGCTCGGGGCTGAATTCCAAGGTGCTGGTGCTGAACCGCCTGTACGTGGCGATCCGCGTGATCTCGGCGCGCCGGGCCTTCTGCCTGCTGATGCGCGAGATCGCGGAGGTGATCCACGTCGAGGCCCCGCCCGAGGACGCCCTGATCGAGGGCGTGCACGGGACGCGCTACGTCAACTACGACTTCGCGTCGTGGGCGGATCTGTCGGCGTTGCAGCACGAGTTCGAGCGGGACCGGTTCGACTGGGTGCGCACGCCGCGGGTAGAGATCGCCGTTCCGCGGATCGTCCGCCTGCTGGGGTACGACCGGCTCCCCGACCAGAGCGTGAAACTCAACCGGCGCAACCTGTTTGCGCGGGATCGGAGCCACTGCCAGTATTGCGGGCGCCATTACTCGACGCAGGAACTCTCCATCGACCACGTGATGCCCCGGGCCCAGGGGGGCAAGGACACGTGGGAGAATCTGGTGTGCGCGTGCATCCGCTGCAACGCCCGCAAGGGCGGGCGCACGCCCGACCAGGCGGGGATGAAGCTGGTCCGCAAGCCCGAACGCCCCAGGCGCAATCCGGTGATCTCGCTGCGCCTGGGCAACGAGAAGTACCGCTCCTGGCGCACGTTCCTGGACCACGCGTACTGGGACGTGGAGCTTCGCTGAGATTCCGTCCGAACCGCGCCGGGTTGGCGCCGGGGCGCGTCGATCGGACGATTCCGGGGCGAGTGTGGAATTTCCCCGCCGCCCTCCAACAATGGCCTCGTGCGCACGCTGCATGTGCTCGAGCCGTGGAGCCCGCCGGGACCGCTGGGCCCGGGCAGGGAGCGCGCGCGCGCGGGCGATGCGCCGGTGCTGGCCTGTCGCGCCGCGGTGCACGCGGGAGGGGCCGAGGATCACGTGGTCCTGGTGCTGGGCGGGTCGGCCGCGGGGCGGCGTGCGGCGACCCTGGGGTTGCCCCGATTCGACCGGATCGCGCCGCCGCTGGGGCGGACCGACCTGGCGTCGCGGACCATCGCGCGGTGGCTGGACTCGCGGGCGCCGTTCGAGCTGGCGATCCTGTGGAGCGGCCCGTGCGCGGGGGCCTGGGAGCGTCATGCCCGACGCGTGGCCGCCTTCGACCCCCGGGGCGGCGCGATCGGGGATCGTCCAGGCTGCCTGCCGGCGGAAGTGCTGACGCGGGACGACGTCCGAACGCTGCGCGCCACGCGAGCGGACGTGCGGGAGAGGCTGGGGCTGGGGCCGAACGAGGAGTGCCTCTGCCTGCTGAGCGACCCGCCGGAGGCGGCCCACGCGGCGAACTTTGCGTTCCTGTTGGCGCTGCTCAACGCCACGGGGAGGGCGGTGACGGGCCTCGTGAGCAGCGGGAGTTTCCACGCCCGGCGCGCCCTGGACCCCCGGCGGCTGGAACCGCTCGGCGTGCGCCTGGTGGCCACCGACGAGCCCCTGGCGATGGTCCTGCCCGCGTGCGACCTCGCGGTGCACGCGCCGGGATCGCGCCTGGACTCGTCCGCGGCCCGGGCGACGTGGGGCGACGCGGCCATGGCGCGAGTGGCGTGGAGCATGGGCGTGCCGGTGCTGAGCGCGACGTCCGAGGCCGTCGCGCCCGACGCCC
>JBGAOG010000086.1:0-13764 GCA_044221985.1 Phycisphaerales bacterium | reverse complement strand
GAGAACTGCCCCGGCGCGGTGACCTTCTTCGCCGCCGACCGCCACCACCGGGTGATGGCCACGCACAACGCGCAGGGCAAGCGCGTGGTCTACATCGACGGCCACTCGATCGTCTGCGCCGAGGGCGGCGAGGTCGGCGTCGATGGTCCCGGCGGCGATCTCGGCGACCTCTTCGAGCGTGGTGACGCCCAGGCGGGCCTTCTCCAGCCCGTCCTGCCACATGGCCTTCATGCCCTGCCTCAGGGCGAGCTTGCGCAACGCCGCGCTGGAGGCCTTGGCCTCGACGGCGTCCTGCAAGCCGGGCGTCATCCGCATCAGCTCGTAGACGGCGACGCGTCCGTGGTAGCCGGTGCTCATGCAGCGCGGGCAGCCCTTGCCGCGGCGCAGTTCTCCCGGGTGCAGCCCGCGGAAGCGGCGGACGAGGGCCTCCTCGGGCTGGTACGGGGCCGAGCAGTGCGGGCACACGCGGCGCACCAGGCGCTGGGCGAGCACGCACAGGAGGGCGGTGTTGATCGCGAAGACCGGGCAGTTGAAATCGGCGAGCCGGGCGACGCTGCTGGGCGCGTCGTTGGTGTGGACGGTGGAGAGGACGAGGTGCCCGGTGAGGGCGGCCTGGAGGGCGATGCGGGCGGTCTCCTCGTCGCGGATCTCGCCCACGAGCACGACGTCGGGGTCCTGGCGGAGGATGGCACGGAGGGCGGCGGCGAAGGTGAGCCCGATCTCGCTGTTGACCTGGATCTGGCGGACCATCGGCAGGCGGATCTCGACGGGGTCCTCGATGGTCACGACGTTGCGGTCGGGCGTGTTGACCTTCTGGAGCCCGGTGTACAGCGTGGTGGTCTTTCCCGAGCCGGTGGGCCCGCTGACGAGGATCATCCCGTGCCCGTGCCCGAACAGCTCCTCGAACTCCTGCCCGGTGTCCGGCGCGAATCCCAGCGAGGAGAAGTCGCGGAGCTGCAGCTCCCCGGCCAGCAGTCGCAGCACCACGTTCTCCCCGCACACGGTGGGGGCCAGGCTCACGCGCACGTCGACGTGCTTGCCGTGGTGGGTGTAGCGGAATTTGCCGTCCTGGGGTCGCCGGGTCTGCGTCAGGTCGAGGGCCGCCATGACCTTGATGCGCTGGACCAGGGCCGGGTGGCTGCCCAGCGAAGGTCCCTGGCGACGGTGCAGCAGCCCGTCGATGCGGTAGCGCAGGTACAGGTCCTTCTCGTCGGGGTTGATGTGGATGTCCGACGCGCCCTGCTCCACCCCGTGGGCGATGATCTGGTTGACGGCCGAGACGATGGGATCGCCCGAGAGGTCGTCGGGCGCCGACTCGGCGCTGCGGGCGACGAGGGCCCGCCCCACCTCGCCCGCGCCCTGGATCGAGTATGCCCGCCCGATCAACCCCCACAGGGCCTCGGGCTCGCACTGCACGACCTCGATGTCCGCCTTGAGGGCCCCGCGCACGCGGTCCGCCCCGCGAAGATCGAGCGGGTCGGCCATCCCCACCACCACCATCGAGCCCATGCGGAAGAGGGGGAACGCCCCCACCTTCTCGGCCACGCCCTGGGGGAGCAGCGACGCGTTGGACACGTCGATCTCGTAGTGGGCCAGGTCGACGAAGCAGCACTCGGCCACGCTGGCCCGCGCGATCGCCAGCGCCACGGCCCCGATCACGCCGCTCGACACCAGCGCCTCGCCGAGGCTCGTGCCTTTCTCGGCGGCGAGGGCCTGGGCGCGTGCGACGCCCTCGCCCGTGACGAGGCGCTCCTGCAGCAGGTAGCTCACGACGAAGTCCGTCGATTCAAGCACGGGCGTCTCCCCCGCTCGTCGCGCCCGTCTGGCCGATCAGGCCCGCGATCACCTCGTCGGGGTGGCCCGCGGCGAAGGAAGCCCCGATCAGGTACGTCGGGGTGCGATCTCCCATGCGAACGCGTTGCACGCGGACCAGCGTCTCGACGGGGGCGCCGCCGCCGGCCCGGGCCGCGCACACCTTGACCTGCACGCCCGGGGGGAGGTAGACGTTGGCCTTGAGGCTGAGGCCGCCCTGGCTGACGTCGACGATGCGTGCGCCGAGCCAGCCGCCCTCGACCCCGCTGCCGGCGCTGAGCTTGACGGCGGCGCACCAGGCGTCGTCGATGGCCACGCGCGCGGGCACATCGCAGGCGTGCCGTCGGTATTGGCGCACGGATTGGTCGTTCTGCGGCTCGTTCATGGGGCTCCCGGACATGGACCGTCCGAGAGCCGAGATCGACCGGGGGGATTTGTCACTCCAGCGTCCCGCGAAGAAAGCGCAGCGGGGACGGGATTATCGGGTCTTCGGCGCGCGTGCCGGTTCGCAATCGGGGGTGACGGCGCCGGCGAACACACGCCCGAACAGGTCGCCCTTCTCGCGGGCCGCCTCGGCACACTCGCCCGGGTCCACGACCGACGTGATCGCGGAGACCATCCACCCCAAGGGCCCGGCCAGGATGATGTCGGCGCGATCCGCGGGGAGCGCGACGATCTCGCGGCGCTCGTCGAGGGAGCGGCGTGCCACGTCGCCGATCAGGTTCTGGAGCACGGAGCGATCGACGCCCCGCGCGCCGGACGTACCGTCTCCGGGAGTTCGCACAGCCATGACGCCCTCGCGAGATGCCGGGGCGACCCGATATCGCACTCGTCTCGCCGCCGCAACTCGCCAACGATGATACCAGGACCCGAGTGGTGACGACCCTCAAGGAACGCCGATGCCGCAGCACAAACTCCGCCCTGCCAGATTGCTCAGAAACTGTTGCCTGGCGCTGATGTGCGCGCCGGTTCTGGCGCTGGCGCCGGAGGGGAGCCCGGGCTCGTATTCCTGCGTCTCGCGCCCGTCGGACGTGCGCGACCTGGGCTTCTCGGTGCGCGGGAAGGTGGGCGAGCTGCTGGTCAAGCCCGGGGACGCGGTGCGCCAGGGGCAGGTTCTGGTGCGGCTGGACGACACGGTGCAGAAGGCGGCGGTGGAGTACGCCCGCCTGCAGGCCGAGGACAAGTCGGGCATCAGCCTGGGCGAGGCCTCGCTGGCGTATCGAGAGAAGGAGCTCGAGCTGGTGGAGCAGACGCGTGCGAGCCAGGCGGGCAACGACGCGCTGGTGCGTGAGGCGCGATACCGGCGTGACCAGGCTCGCATCGAGCTGGAGCAAGTGCGCAACCAGCAGCGCGTGCGCCAGGCGGAGCTGGCGCGCGGGCAGGCGGAGCTGGCCCAGATGCAGATCCTGAGCCCCATCGACGGGGACATCCTCGACGTCCGCAAGCGGGCCGGCGAGACGGTGGACGAGGGCACGGCGGCGCTGACGGTGCTGACGGTGGATCCGCTGTGGCTTGAGGTGAGCATCCCCACGCGCGAGGCGGCGGGGATCCGGGTGGGCCAGGCGGCCCGGGTGGTGTTCGAGGACATCGATGACAAGACGCCGATGCCGGGGACGGTGATCTACAAGTCGTCGGCGGGCAACGCCGGGGCCCGGGAGGTGCAGGTGCGAGTGGAGGTTCCCAATCCCAACCACATCCCGAGCGGGATGCACGGGACGGTGGCCCTGCTCGCGGGTCAAAAGCAGGGATCCGCCCCCGCTGGACCCGCGAAAGGGCGGGAGTAAAGTTCCCGCCTTGGCGGTCGCCGGGCCTTGTGGGCCTTGGACCGCCCCCGGCCGCCCACGTGGCGAGGTACGAACCTCCCCGCGCAGGAGGCAGCCGAACCACCAGATCGCCCCAGGGAAGCCGGCGCGTGGCCGGGGAACCTAGGCCGGCCCAACGCAGAAAGAGGTCCTTCGATGTCCGAAACTCCGCAGCCCCAGGGCGAGCAGCGTCAGATCCAGCTCCGCATCGACGAGTCCAAGATGCACTCGTCCTACGCCAACACGATCCGCACGTCCACGACCAACGACGAGGTGGTGCTCGACTTCGGCATGAACCTGCCGGTGCCCGGGCAGGACAACCAGCCGGCGCTGCTGTTCACGGTGGGCAGCCGCGTGGTGATGAACTGGGCCGGCGCCAAGCGGCTGGCGATCAGCCTCGGGCAGGTCGTGCGTCAGTTCGAGGAGCGCAACGGAACGATCAACATCGGGCAGCCCGGGGCGCAGCAGCCGCCCCGCATCTCCCAGTGACGCCGCCCGCGCCGTGACCCGAGCTCAGCCACCGGCGTCCCCGCGGACGCCGGTTTTTTCGTGGTACGCCCCGCCAGTACGATCCCCCGATGAGCACGCAACAGCCGATCCCCGCTCCGCCGGCCGAGGCCTCGCCGGCCATGACGGGCCCCCCCGAGCCCTTGCGGAGGTTCCTCAGCGACCTGCTGGCGATCCAGTGCGAGCTGGTGGGCGCCGTGGCGGGAGCGGCGTTCATCGGTGACGGCGCGGCGGGAAGGCTTGGGCTGGTCGCCCACCATGCCCGGGCGGTCGCGGGGCTCGACGGGGCCGGCGCGTTGCGCACCCTGATGCCGGGGGTGGAGCGAGTGGCGGCCGAGCTGGTGCGCCAACGCCAGGCGGTGGCCGGGGCGGCGCCGGCGGGGACGGCGGACTGGCTCACGCCGCCGGCGCGGGGCGGGTTGTACGGGAGCGAGCCGCGTCATCGCGTGCTGGCGACGCCGCTGGTCAGCGAGGGCCGGACTCGCGGCGCGGCGGTGCTGCTGTTCGCGCCGACGACGGCGGAAGGGGGCGGAGCGGAGTCCGGCGACGACCAGGCGCTGACGCTGCTGGCGCTGACCAACGCGCGGCTCGAGGCGTTCCTGTGGCGCGAGCAGGCCCAGACGGAGGGCGAGCAGAAACTCAAGCTGCGCGAGACGCTGGAACTGCTCGACGCTTCCCAGCAGGGCGCCGACGCGGGGACGATGGGCGCGATCCTGTGCCACGAGCTCAAGCGGCGCTTTGGGTGCACGCGCGTGTCCATCGGGCTGGCCCGGGACGACCGGATGAGGGTGGTGGCCGTCAGCGGGGTGGACGACCTCGAGCGGACGTCTCCGCTGGTGGAGTCGCTGGAAGCGGCGTTCGACGAGTGCGCCGACCAGGACGTGGAGATCATCTACCCCGCGCCCGACGCCACGCAGGACGACCCCGTGCAGATGCGCGTCACGCGGGCCCACCAGCGCCTGAGCGAGGCCTTCGGGCCCGCGTCGCTGCTGAGCCTGCCCCTCCGCGTCGACGGGCACCTCGTGGGCGTGGGGATCCTCGAGCGGAGCAAGGACGACCCGTTCCCGGAGGGCGCCGCGGCCCTGGTGCGCCTGGCGGCCCAGTACATCGGGCCCGAGTTGTGGACGCGTCGCCTGGCCGACCGGGGCATCCTGGCGGTGGTGCGCGACCGCTCGAAGGAGCTCGCTCGCGCGGCGGTCGGCCCGCGCCACACGACGGGCAAGCTTGTGGGCGCGGGGATCGCGCTGGTCGTGCTGCTGGCGGCGCTGGTCCCTGTCGCGGACCGGGTGTCCGCGGAATTCGAGACGCGGGCGGCGCTGTCACGAACGCTGGTGCCGCCCTTCGCCGGGTACCTGGAGCAGGTGCTGGTCAAGCCGGGCGACTCGGTTCAGGCGGGACGGGTGCTGGCGACGATGGACACGCGGGAGGTCGAGCAGCAGCTGGCGGTGGAGTCGGCGACGCGGGCGCAGGTGAAGTTCCAGCGCGACCAGGCCCAGGCCGAGGGCAAACTCTCCGAGGCCCGCGGCTTCCAGGCCCAGATGGACGGGGCGGACGCGCAGCTGGCGCGCCTGCAGGACCAGAAGGCCCGGGCCCAGATCCGCGCGCCGATCGACGGCGTGGTGGGGCGCGGGGACCTGGAGCGGCTGGTGGGCGCCCACGTCGATCCGACGCAACCGCTGTTCGAGGTGATCGCGCCCGGGCGCATCCTGGAAATCGCGGTGCCGGAGCGCGACATCCACCGCGTGCGGGTGGGCCAGACGGGGCGGGGCGTGGCCAAGGCCCGCACGGGCGAGTCCATCGCGCTGCGGGTGACGCGCGTGGGCCCCATGGCCGAGCTGACGCGCGGGAAGAACACCTTCGCGGTCGAGGCGGAGGTTCTGGGCGACGCGTCGGCGCTGTCGCCGGGGGCGTCGGGCACGGCCCGGCTGGACGCGGGGAGGACCACCATGCTGGCCCGGATCCTGGGCCCGCTGGTGGACGAGGCGCGCCTGCGCCTGTGGTGGTGAGGCGTGCTGGACCTGCTGCGTGAAGACCCGGGCTCGTCGGTGAGCGATATCTGGTATCGGCTGGGCGCCACGCGCCCGCGCCTGGCCAGCCACGCCCAGGTGATCCGCCAGCGCTTCGGGGACCGCACCGTCTTCGTGATCGAGGACCCCGCGGGCGGGCAGTATTACCGGCTCTCCGAGGCGGCCTACTTCTGGCTCGGGCTCCTCGACGGCTCGCGCTGCGTGGACGACGCCTGGCGCTCGGCCCAGGCCCAACTGGGCGAGCACGCGCCGACGCAGCGCGAGTGCGTGGACCTGCTGGCCAGGCTCCAGGTCCACGGGCTGCTCGAGGGGGAGGGGCCCATCGCCCCCGACATGCTCGCGCAGCGCCGGGGCCAGGCGGCGCGAACACGGTTCCGGCAGCGCGCGGGCATGGGCGTCTCCTTCACGATCCCCCTGGTCAATCCCCAGGGGTTCCTGGCGGCGACGGCGTGGCTCTGGCGGGCGGCGTTCTCGTGGGGCGGGTTGGGGATCTACCTGGTGGCCCTGGCGGCGGGGCTGTATTCGGTCCTGTCGCGCCCGGACGCGATCTTCGGAGACTTCAACGGCGTGCTCGACCCGGGCAACATCGCCTGGCTGGCGCTGGTGCTCGTGCTGCTGCGGGCGTGGCACGAGCTGGGACACGCCGCCGCGTGCACGGCCCTGGGCGCCCGCTGCAACGAGCTGGGCCTGATGTTCGTGCTGCTGGTGTTCCCGTTCCCGTACTGCGACGCGACGGCGTCGTGGCGGCTGCCGCGGACGTGGAAGCGGGTCGTGGTCTCCGGGGGCGGGATGCTCTTCGAGACGTTCGTCGCGGCGCTGGCGGCGGTGGTCTGGGCGCGGAGCGAGCCGGGGCTGGTGCGGACGCTCTGCTACAACACGATGGTGATCTCGGGCGTGACCACCATCGTGTTCAACATCAATCCGCTGCTCCGCTACGACGGGTATTACATCCTCTCGGACCTGCTGGGGATGCCCAACCTGTGGCAGCGTTCGCGCGACGCGGGCAAGTTCCTGCTCGAACGTCTCGCGTTCAACGTGACGACCGCGCGTCCCCCGAGCGTGCGCGGGCCCGGCGAGTTCTGGATGCTGGTCGCGTACGCGGCCTGCTCGATCCCCTACCGGGTGGTCGTCGCGTTCACGCTGATCTACGCCGTCTGGTCCAGCCCCACGTACCTGACGCTGGGCGCGGTGCTGGCGTTCGTGGGGTTCGTGCTGTTCATCGCGTGGCCCCTGGCCCGCGGGGCGGGCTACCTGCTCGGCTCGCCCAGGCTGCTGGGGCGGCGGGCGCGCGCGGTGGGCGTCAGCGTCGGGGCGCTGGTCGTCGTGCTGGGCGCGCTGGGGCTGGTTCCGGTCCGGGCCAGCGCGGAGGCCCCGGCCATGCTGCGGGCCGCCGAGGAGCGGCCCCTGCGCTTGGGCGAGGGTGGATTCGTGGAGCGTGTGCTGGCCTCTCCCGGGGCGCGGGTCGAGGCGGGGCAGGCGATCCTGGACCTGCGCAACCCCGACGTGGACGCCGGCGTGGCCCAAGCCCGCGCCCGGCGCGACGAGGCCCTGGCCCGGCGCGACCGGGCCGCCACCAGCGATCCGACGCGGCGCCAGATCGAGGATCGGAGCGTGGACCAGGCGGGGGCCGAGCTGGCCCGGGCCCTGGCGCGACAGGCGGCCCTGGTGCTTCGGGCGCCGACACCCGGCGTGTTCATGCCGGGGCGCGGCGCGGGCCTGGACGTGGACAACCTGCCCGGACAGTTCGTACGGCGCGGCGACCTGGTGGGGTACATCGCGGATCCGGACCGCATGGTCGCGCGGGCCGCCCTCTCGGATCGCGACCAGGCGTTCGTGTTCCCGCACGGGCCGAAGGTGGAGGTCGACGGGCGGGGCGAACCCTCCGTCCGCGCCGGGATTCGCGTGCGCGGGCAGGCCTCGCGCGAGCTGGCCGCGACCATTATCCAGTTTCCCGCGTCCGGGAGCCGCCAGCTGGAGGCCCCGGCGCTGGGCATTTCCGCGGGCGGGGACGTGATCGAGGACCCGACGGACCGTCGGGGGTCGACGGCCCTCGAATCCCAGTTCCTCGTGGAGCTCTCCGTGCCCTTGGTCGAGGGCGTGGCGTTGCACTCGGGGCAGCGGGCCCGCGTGCGATTCACCTTGCCACCCAGGCCGCTGCTGGTGCAGTGGTACCGCCTGTTTGTGCAGCGTTTCGGCGAGCAGTCGCCCATCTGAGCCGTGAGCCTTTCCGCCGCCCATCCCGTCGCGACCCAAGCCTCATCCGCGGGGGCGGGACCGGCTGCGCGTCGGCTCTGGGCGGGCCTGGCCCGACCCGTGCCGCGGCACCAGCCGCTGAAGGGGTCGGATGTTCTGGCGGAGTGGGCGCTGGGCGCACTGCGTCGGCGCCGGCGGCGCCGGCTGGATTGGGCCCGGGCGAGGGCGATCGCGCAGGAGGGGCGGCGGCTGGCCGCGGGATCGCGCGCCGACCTCGACGAGGCGATCGCCGCGGCTCGGGCCCGGGCGGCTCGCGACCGAGATGGCGAAGGGACGATCGACGCGGTGTTTGGCGTCGCCTACGCCGCGATCGCCAACGAGATCGGGCTGCGTCTGCACGAGGAGCAGGTGCTGGGGGCGCTGGCGATGGCCCGGGGCTGCTGCGCCGAGCTGGCCACGGGCGAAGGCAAGACAGTGACGGCGATCCTGGCGGCGGTGCTGGACGCGTGGCAGGGGCGGGGCGTGCACATCCTGACGGTGAACGACTATCTCGCGCGGCGCGACGCGGAGTTGAACTCCCCCGCGTACTTCCGGCTGGGCCTGAGCGTGGGCGTGATCCACGAGGGCAGCACGCCCGAGGAGCGCCGCGCCGCCTACGCCGCGTCCATTACCCACGCCAGCGACAAGCAGGCGATCTTCGACCACCTGCGCGATCGGCTGGTCTCGCCCGTGGCCCCGTCGCTGACGGGGTTGCTGCTCGACGGGATCGTCGGTACGCCGGAGCCGGGCTCCGCGGGCGTCCGCGAGGCCACCAGCCAGGCGTACCACGCCCGCTGGGGCGATCTGGTCGTCCAGCGTGGGCTGCACGCGGCGATCGTGGACGAGGCGGACAGCGTGCTGATCGACGACGCGGTGACCCCGGCGGTGATCAGCGGGAGCGAGCTGGACGACGGGTCGTTCGACGCGGGGGTGTTCGTCCGGGCGTCGCGCATCGCCGGTGAGCTGGCCCGCGACGCGGACTTCACGGTCGAGGCTCGCGCCCGGCGCGTGGCCCTGACCCCCGCGGGACGCCGGAGGCTCGCGGACCTCGCGGGCGACCTGCCCGAGCCGTGGGGCGGCCCGCGCCGACGCGAGGAGCTGATCGTCCAGGCCCTGTCGGCCCGGGAGCTGTACCGCCTGGGCGACGATTACATCCTGCGCGAGGGCAAGGTCGAGATCGTGGATCGTTCCACGGGGCGCGTCCTGCCCGGGCGCCAGTGGCAGCTGGGCATGCACCAGGCGGTCGAGGCCAAGGAGGGCGTCGAGGTCACGCGCGAGCGTCGCACGACGGCCCGCTGCAGCTACCAGGACTACTTCCGCCGATACCGGCGCCTTTCGGGCATGACGGGCACGGCCCGGGAGGTCTCCGCGGAGCTGTGGCGCTGGTACCGCCTGCCGGTCGTCTCCGTTCCCACGCACAAGCCCGTGGCCCGCGTGCGCCTGGCGGACCGGGTGTTTGGCGATGAGCCCGCGAAGCTGGATGGCGTGGCGCGACGGGTGCGCGAGCTGCACGCCCAGGGTCGCCCGGTGCTCGTCGGCACGCGTTCGATCACGTCCTCGGAGCGCCTGGGAGAGAACCTCGCGGGCCTGGGCATCGCCTGCGACATCCTCAACGCCGAGCGCGAACGCGAGGAGGCGGTCATCGTCGCCCGGGCCGGGCGCTGCGGCGCGGTGACGGTGGCCACCAACATGGCCGGTCGCGGAACGGACATCCAGTTGGACGAGAAGTCCCGGGCGGCGGGCGGGCTGGCGGTGATCGCGACGGAGCGTCACGACGAGCCTCGCGTGGACCGCCAGTTGTTCGGGCGGGCGGGACGCCAGGGCGATCCGGGGAGCGCGGAGGTGTTCGTGGCGTTGTCGGACACGCTGGTGGGTCAGCACGGGCTGGCGGTGCTGGCGTGGGCGGCCCGCCTCCCGGGGTCGCTGGGCGCCCTGGCCTCGCGGGCACTGTGGCGCGGGGCGCAATGGAGCGCCAGCCGCAAGTGGCGGATCATCCGGGAGGAGACGGCCCGCTCGGACGCGTGGCACGAAGTGGCGTTGTTGCAGCAGACGCGATGACGCGGACGCGGGGCTACCGCAAGCTCGCCAGGAACTCGCCGAGGCGGTCCAGGCCGCGGTTGATCTGCTCCTCGCCGCAGGCGAAGGAGATGCGCACGTGGTTCCTGGCGCACCCCCCGAAGTCCTCTCCGGGCACGAAGGCCACCAGGCTCTCGGCGAGCAGGGCCTCGCAGAAATCGAGGGCCGAGGCGATGGGCCGCCCGCCCTTGCTGGTCCTGCCGAAGTAAGCGGAGACGTCGGGGAAGGCGTAGAAGGCTCCCGTCGCCCGGACGCAGTGGATGCGGGGCAGGGCGCCGAGGCGCCGGTTGATGAGCTCGGCGCGCCGGGCGAAGGCCTGGCGCATCGCCTCGACCTCGCCGGCGCAGTCCTGGAGGGCGGTGCGGATGGCGGGGTAGACGAAGGAGGTGATGTTGGTGCTCATCTGGCCCTGGAGCGTGCCCATGGCCGCGGTGAATCGCCTGCCGAACTCGCCGCTGGCGCCGGTGTAGCCGACGCGCCAGCCGGTCATCGCGTAGGCCTTGGAGAGCCCGTTGATGGTGATGACGCGCTCGGCGATGGCAGGGTCGGCGCCGATGGAGTAGTGCGGGATCCCGCCGTAGGTGATCTTCTCGTAGATCTCGTCGGAGAGTACGACGAGGTCGGGCGCGTCGGAGCGGGCGGCCTCCCCCACCACGCGCCCCAGGGCCCGCAGCTCGTCGGGCGTGTACATGGTTCCGCAGGGGTTGCTGGGCGAGTTCAGGATGAGGAGTCGTGATCGCGGGGTGATCGCCGCACGGAGCTGCTCGGGGGTGATCTTGAACCCGCTCTGGGGGGTCGTGGGCAGTTCCACGACGCGCCCCCCGGCCAACTCGGCGATCGGCGCGTAGCTCACCCACGAGGGCACCGGCAGCAGGACCTCCTGGCGATTGTCGGCCCCGCCCGGCTGGCGAGGATCGCGGGCGGTCCACGGGTCGTCGAGGAGGACGTGGCAGGCGTTGAACAGGGCTTGCTTGCCACCGAAGGAAATCGCGACGTGCTCGGGCGTGCAGCCGGGAATCGCGTTCTCGTCGGTGAGCTTGCGTGCGACGGCCGCCCGGGTCTCGGGGTCGCCCAGGGTGGGCATGTACTTGGTCTGCCCGGACCGCAGGGCGGCGATGGCGGAGTCCTTGATGGCGACGGGCGTGTCGAAATCCGGCTCCCCGGCGGCGAAGGCCAGCACGTCCAGGCCCTTGTGCTTCATCTCCTTCGCCCGGTTCATAAAGGCGACGGTCACGGAGGGCTTGAGGGAACTGACGCGGCGGGAGACCTGCAGCATGGAAGCGGAGGATAGAGGCCCGCGCCCCGCCGCCGGGCCAACCGACAGCGAGCCCGCAGAAACCTGGGGATGGGTGCCGGGAGGCCGGTCCCAAGGGGGGATTGATCCCGGTCGGCCCCCGTGCCTATCCTTGGCGTCGATTCCAGCAACCCCAGAACGGGATAGGTCCAAACAGATGGCGATCGCCTCAGAAACTCGTAAGAAGGTCGTGAGCACCAACCGTCGGCACGAGAAGGACACCGGCTCGCCGGAGGTCCAGGTCGGGATGCTGACCGAGAAGATCAAGGCCGTCTCGGGCCACCTCGGAGGGCACCTCAAGGACAACCACAGCCGGCGCGGGCTGGTGATGATGGTCGGTCGGCGCAACCGCCTGCTGAAGTACCTGGCCCGAACCGATCCCAAGAGCTATCAGGCCCTGATCGGCAGGCTGGGCCTGCGCAAGTGACCTCGCGGCCCGTTGCCCCACCGGCGACGGGCCGAGTTGTTTCCGGGCGACCCGAATGTCGGTTCGCCCGCCCGGAGGCCGTGGCAAGCGGCAGTGGGCACGGTTCAGTGGTCGCCGCTGGCACGTGCCTTCTGCCTCTTGAGGGAGCGGCGTCGGGTTTCAACCGCGTCTTTGGTCCGCGTGCGTGGCATCGATCCCCGCGGTCCGACGGGCGACGGAATCCACCGTCCCCGGAATCCCCAGGAGCAGTTCCATGACAGGTTCCCCCTCGCAGTCCCCGCTGGCGGGCATGCCCGGGCTGGTGCGTGTGCAGCGCGACATCGGCGGGCGGCTTCTGACGCTCGAGACGGGCGTGATCGCCAAGCAGGCCAACGCGGCGGTGTTCGCGACCTACGGCGACTCGGCGGTGCTGGCCACCGTGGTGCGTGCCAACCCGCGCGAGGGGATCGACTTCTTCCCCCTGACGGTGGACTACCGCGAGAAGCTGCCGTCGGCGGGCAAGTTCCCCGGGGGCTTCAAGAAGCGCGAGGGCCCGCCCAGCGAGAAGGAAATCCTGACGATGCGGATGATCGATCGCCCGATCCGTCCGCTGTTCCCCGACGGCTTCCTCGACGAGGTGCAGATCCAGTGCTTCGTGTTCAGCCATGACGGCGAGAACGACACCGACGTGCTCGCGGCGACGGCGGCCTCGGCGGCGCTGGCGCTGTCGGACGTGCCCTTCGAGGGCCCGACGGCGACGGTGCGCGTGGGGCGCGTGCACACGGACAGCGGCCCGCAGATGGTGGTGAACCCGACGGTCTCGCAGCTGGAGTTCAGCGATCTGGACCTGGTCCTGGCGGGGCACGCCGACGGGATCAACATGATCGAGGTGGGCGCCGCGGAGATCAGCGAGCGCGACCTGCTGACGGCGATGGAGTTCGGGCACGAGCAGATCACGTTCATCCTGGACCTGATCAACGACCTCAAGGGTCGATCGGGCAAGGCCAAGCGCACGGGCGAGCTCTTCCTCCCCACGCCCGAGATTACGGAGCGGGTGCGTTCGCTGGCGGAGAAGGACATGACGGCGGCCCGTCGCATCCCGGGCAAGGCCGCGCGGAGCGAGGCGGTGGACGCCCTGCGCAAGGCGATGCTGGACAACCACTTCGCGCTGCGGGCGGAGGGCAACTACGCGGAGTATCAGAGGTCGTTGAAGGACCGCACGCTCGCCAAGGAGGCCTTCAAGCGTCTGGAGGAGAAGGTGACGCGGCGCCTGATCGTGGAGGATCGGGTGCGGGCGGACGGTCGCCAGGCGACGCAGATCCGCCCGATCACGGGCGTGGTGTCCATGTTCCCGCGGACGCACGGGTCGGCGTTCTTCCAGCGCGGCGAGACCCAGAGCCTCTGCACCGTCACGCTGGGGACGGGCAAGGACGAGCAGATCGTGGACGGGCTGCTGCCCGAGTACAGCAAGAAGTTCACGCTGCACTACAACTTCCCGCCCTTCTCCACGGGCGAGGTAATTGGTCATTCCCCATTTCCCGTTATAATCCAGCGACTGGTAAGAAAAAGGCAAACAGGAACACAGAGAGACACAGAGCGCAGACACGG
>JBGAOG010000085.1:0-13921 GCA_044221985.1 Phycisphaerales bacterium | reverse complement strand
GGCGGGCGCTCGACCTCAGCGATGGCCGCGGCGCGCTGTGCGGCCGGCTGCTCGCCGACCTTGGCATGGACGTGGTCAAGGTCGAGCCGCCGGGCGGCGAGGCAGGGCGCCGCGCCGGCCCGTTCATCGGCGACGTGGAGGGGCTCGAACCCAACGACCCGATGGTGCCCTCGGTCAAGCGCCGGTTCATGATGGTCCTGGACCGATCCAACGTGCGGCAGCGCGGCGACAAGCCCAAGGTCCTGGTCTTCCAGGAAGTGCCGGTGGACTGAGAAGGGCCCGGAGCGACGGCAACCCTCCGGCATACGTTGCCGGCCTGGTGGAGGGCGATCCCCGACGCCTGGGCGTGCGGGGTGGTGAGCCGACGCCTCGCGAGCCCCCGCCTCGGGACTCCTACTTCTTCAGCCCCAGGTCCTCCACGAAGGCGTCGAGCCGGGGCTCACGCCCCAGGTAATCCTTGACCAGGTCGATGGCGTCGCGGGTCCCGCCAAGGGAGATGATCTTGGAGCGGTAGTACATCCCCGCCTCGGGGTTGAGCATGCCCAGCTCCTTGAAGCGTCGGAACATGTCGCACGACCAGACCTTGGACCACATGTAGCCGTAGTAGCCGGCGTTGTAGTGCATCAGGTGCCCGAAGGAGGCCTGCATGTAGGTGCCCTCGGGGCGGAAGCCGTAGACCGTCACCTCCGGGTAGAGGTCCGTGGCGACCTTGGTCGTGTCCACGTTCCCATCGCCGGTGCCCTCGTAGGCCAGGTCGATCATGGCGTAGTAGAACTGCTGCTCGGCGTCCAGCCCGGAGCCGAGGTTCTTGGCGGCGATCATGCTCTCGAGGAGCGTCCTGGGCATCGGCTCGCCGGTCGTGTAGTGCCTGGCGAAGGTGTTGAGCACGCCCGCGTCCCACACCCAGTTCTCGAACATCTGGCTGGGGGCCTCGACGAAATCCCGCTCCACGCTCGTGCCCGCGAAGCGGTGGTAGCGGCTGTCGCTGACGATCGTGTGCAGGCAGTGCCCGAACTCGTGGAAGAACGTCTCCACCTCCTCGTGCTGCAGGAGGCTGGGCTTCTCCGCCGTCGGCTTGGTGAAGTTGCACACCAGGGCGGCCATGGGCGTGACGACCGTGCCGTCCGCCCTCACGCGATGCTGGACCAGGCCCCATTGGGCGGCGTGGGTGTACTTGTTATCCCGCGGGTACATGTCGAGGTAGAACTCGCCCAGGAGCTTGCCGCTGGCCCTGTCGTGGACCTCGTAGAGCTTGACGTCGGGATGCCAGAGCGGGCGGTCGGGCGTACCGCCGCGGGTCGCGGTCACGTCCTTGTACTCCAGCCCGTAGAGCGATTGCGTGGTCTTGAAGAGCCCGTCGACAACGCCCTGCATGGGCAGGTACTCGCGGACCTTCTCGCCGTCGACCGCGTAACGCGTCTTCTGGAGGTAGTTCTTGACGAAGAAGAAGTCCCAGGGCTTGAGCGCGGCCTTGGGGTCCTTGGCCTGCTCCCGCTTGGCGGCGGTGAACTCGTCGAGATCCTGCCGGGCCTTCTGGCGAGCCAGGGGGCGGAGGGTGTCGTAGAACTTCCGCACCTCGGCGGGAGTCTTGGCGGCGCGGACCTCGATCTCGAACTGGGCGTTGCTCTCGTACCCGAGGATCCGGGCCTGCTCGCCGCGGAGCTTGAGGACCTTCTCGAGGATGGCGACGTTCTGGCGTCCGCCGCGGCGCTTGTAGGCGGTCCAGAGCTTCTGGCGGGTGGCCTCGACCTCGCAGTTCTCCAGGATGGGGGAGTACACGGGGTAGGCCATGCCGACCATGTACAGGTCGCCCGAGCGGGGCAGGTGGGCGAGCAGCTCATCGGGCGTGCCCCGGAGCTCGTCGCGCGTGAAGGGCAGGGCGGTCTCGTCGTTGGCGATGTTCTTGTTGAAGTCGATGACGAGCTTGGAGATTTCCTTCTCGACTTCGGCCAGGTGGTCGCGCTTCTCCTTGGGCAGGGCCATCCCGCTGCGCCGATAGTCGCGCAGCACGAACTCGAACAGACGCTTCTGGTCCCCCCCGAGCCCGGGGTTCGTGTCGGCGTAGGCCCTGACGGCCTTGAAGAGGTCCTCGCGCTTGGAGAGGTCGATGACGTAGTTGTTGATCTTCTCTTCAGAGTCCTGGGAGCGCTGACGCTGCTCCGCGTCGGGGTGGACGTTGCTCAGGAAGACGAGCATCGACGTGTTGTTTTCGAGGTTCGCCAGCAGGTCGTCCAGGGCCCCGATCGTGTTGTCGAACGTCCGGTCCTTGTCGGGGAGGGCGACGATCCTGGCGATGGCGGCGTTGGCGGTGGCGATGGCCTGGTCGGCGTCCTGGGACGTCGTCGTCGCTACGCCGGGGGCGCCCGCCGCGGGCGGTGGAACGGCGGCCCCGGGCTGCGCCAGGGCGGCAGCGGGCAGGAGGGCGAGCGAGGCGAGGAGGGCGGCGACGGAACGGCTCATGGTCTGGAACTCCGAATACCCCGTGGGATTGGCCCGCCCGCGGTCCCGGGCAAAGTGGCTTGGGTTGAGGGTACGCCCGACGACGGGGCAGACGCGGCTATCCTCTGGGCCTACCCCATGCATCGCGATATCGAGAAGGTGCTGATCGACCGCGACCGGATCGCCGCCCGAGTGCGAGAACTGGGCGAGGCGATCTCGCGCGACGTGCACGCATTGCTGGCGCCGGACGTGGCCCGGGGGCAGGACGAGCACTTGGTCATCATCCCCATCCTGACCGGCGCGATGATCTTCGTGGCCGACCTCGTCCGCGAGCTGCCCTTGAAGATGTGCATCGAGCTGGTGGGAGTCTCGAGCTATCCGGGCAAGAGCATCGAGAGCAAGGGCGTCTCGATCCGCCACGAGCTGCCCCGCACGCTGGCCGGGCGGCACGTGCTGATCGTCGACGACATCCTCGACAGCGGGCAGACCCTCGAGGTCGTCACGCGCCTGGTGCGCGAGCAGCGTCCCGCGAGCGTGCGCACGTGCGTGCTGCTGCGCAAGCCGGGCAAGGCCAGGCCCGACTTCAATCCCGACTACCTGGGGTTCGACATCCCCGACGAGTTTGTTGTGGGCTACGGGCTGGACTACGACGGGTTCTACCGCAACTACCCTCAGGTAGCAACGCTCAAGGAAGAGGCCCGGTAGGGCGGGCGCCGGGCGTTCCGGCGCGGACCTTGGGGGAGCCACCCGCGTGCCCAGCGATCCGAGCACCCAGTTCGAGCTTCGCCCCGGCTGGGCGTTCGTGCTCCTGTACCGCCAGGTGGCCCTCCTGCTGAGCGTGGGCGTGGGCGTGGGCGCTGGCGCCTCGCTGAGCATGGCGGGCTACGACGATCTGGCCCAGAGGTTCCGCGCCGGGGGGGTCGCGCTGGGGCTCCTGATCCTGATGCTCAACGTCGGAGAGTGGCTGTCACGCCGGTACGTGGTGGGCCCGGCCAACGTCACCGTGCGCGCCGGGCTGTTCCGCCGGATCGGAGCCGAGGTGCCCCTGCGCAACATCCAGCATCTCACGCTGACGCGGACCCTGGGCGAACGCCTCTTGGGCGTGGGCACGCTGGGAATCGCGACCGCCGGCTCGGATGGACCGGCGATCTACCTGCTGCACGTTGGTCACCCCGAGGCTCGCCTGGGCCAGATTCGAAAGGCGATGGCCCGGGGCGAGAGCCCCCAGGCGGAGCCATCGCCTCCGGCGTCAGCGGGTCCGCGCCCGGCCCGAGGGCCGCGGGTGATCGGGCTGTCGGGAGGCATCGGCTCGGGCAAGAGCGAGGTCGCCCGGGTGTTCGCGCGGCGCGGGTGCCTGGTGATCGACTCGGACCGGGAGGCCAAGGCGGCCCTCGACCGCCCCGGCGTGCGTGCGGAGCTGCTTCGCTGGTGGGGCGCGGGGATCCTGGGCGCGGACGGGAAGGTGGACCGTCGCAAGGTGGCGCAGATCGTCTTCAACGATCCCACCCAACGCGCGCGCCTGGAGGGCCTTGTGCATCCGCTGGTCAAGGCGACGCGAGCGCAGATGATCGCCCAGGCCGACCCCGTGCGGACTCGGGCGATCATCGTCGACGCGCCGCTTTTGTACGAGGCGGGCCTGGACAAGGAGTGCGACGCGATCGTGTTCGTCGACGCCCCCCGCGAGCAGCGCCTGGCCCGGGTCAGGTCGTCGCGCGGGTGGGACGAGGCCGAGCTGGAACGCCGGGAAAAAGCCCAGCTTCCGGTGGAGGAGAAGCGGCAACGGGCCGATGAGGTGATCGTCAATGATGCCGGGCTTGAGGTCCTTGGGCAGGCCGCGGAGCGGGCTCTGGATCGCCTCTTGGCCGCGCGCGCGACGGGCGGGTAGACGCCCGGGAATTGCCCTCGCGGGATGGGTATAGTTGCGAGCCGCGGGTGGGTATGACTCGTTCCAAGCGGCTCCCCAACCAATGCGAATGAACGGATGAGGAGGGCGTAGTCCCTCGACAGGGTTGGACGAGCGTGAAGGGCAGCGGCATGCGATGCCGGTCCGCCGAAGGCGACCGAGCGTTTTTCGAGCACGACAAGGGGTCGGGCCTTCGGGGCCCGCGTTCGTGCCCCGGGCAAGCCCGAGCAGGGCCATCCCACTCCGTTCCAAAGAGCCCGCGCACAATCGTCGCGGCGAAGCACCGGGACCCTCTTGGGTCCGATCTCAGAAGGCGTATTCATGCCCAAGCCACATCATCCGGCGGTGGACGAGAAGCACGGCGACAAGGAAGGCTCCAAGCCGCGTTCGCGCGCCGTCAAGCGCGAGCCCGAGGCCTCTTCGCCTCCCCCGCCGCCCCCGTCCCCGGCCCAGGCTGAGCGGCCTCGCTCCGAGCCCACGCCCGCGCGCCCCGGTTCGTCGGCGCCCCCGGTCCCGAATTACTCGGCATCGAGCGGACAGGGCGGAGGCTCCCCACAAGGCAACGGATCAAGCCCGGCGTCATCGAGCGGGCAGCAGTCCTCGGGCCAGGCGGGGCCCCAGGGCGGGCAGTCCGGCGGAGCACAGCAGTCCACACCCTCCTCCGGACAAGGCGGCGCACCGAGCGGCCAGCCGCAGGGGGGCGGCTACCCGGGTGGTCAGCAGGGCGGGGGATATCCCGGCGGCGGGCAGCAGTACGGCGGGGGCGGCTTCATGGACCGCGGCTTCCGACGCAAGAAGAAGCGACGCCGCGGAGGCGGCGGGATGGGGTACCCCGGCGGAGGCGGGGGTGGAGGAGGCGGCTCGGGCCCGAGCATGGCCGGGGGTTTTCACCGCTCCGACACGTACCTCCCCAGCGACGAGGAACTCGAACGCGAGGCCGCGGAGATCGAGCGCATCGCCCGCTCGGTGGATCCCAAGGTGGCCGGCGAGCCCTTGAACATGACCGATCTCCAGCGGATGCCGCTGGAGGACCTGCACAAGGTCGCCGAGCGTGAGGGTCTTTCAGAAGTGCACGCGGTGCCGACGCCGGACCTGATCTTCCGGATCCTCAAGGCCCGGGCGGCCCGCCAGGGCCTGATGTACGGCGAGGGCACTCTGGAGGTGATGCCCGACGGGTTCGGGTTCCTGCGCTCGCCCGAGCAGAGCTACCTGCCGGGGCCCGACGACATCTACGTGTCGCCCTCGCAGGTGCGTCGATTCGGACTGCGCCGCGGGATGGTCATCAAGGGCATGGTGCGCCCGCCCAAGGAGAGCGAGAAGTACTTCGCGCTGCTGCGCGTGGACTCGATCAACGGGCGTCCGCCCGGCAAGTCGCAGGACCTGCCCAACTTCGAGAACCTGACGCCCCTGCACCCCGAGAAGCGGTTCGTGCTGGAAACCACGCCCGACGAGATCGAGGCGCGGACGATCGACCTCGTCACGCCCATCGGCAAGGGGCAGCGCATGCTCATCGTCGCCCCGCCCCGCACGGGCAAAACGGTGCTGATGCAGAAGATCACCAAGGCCATCACCAAGAATTACCCGGAGGTCAACCTCATCGTCCTGCTGGTGGACGAGCGCCCCGAGGAAGTGACGGACTTCCGGCGCAACTGCGCCGCCAAGATGGTGGAGGTGGTGGCCAGCACCTTCGACGAGCAGAGCGTGCGCCACGTGCAGGTGTGCGAGATGGTCATCGAGAAGGCCAAGCGCATGGTCGAGATGGGCCAGGACGTCGTGATCCTGCTCGACTCGATCACCCGCATGGCCCGCGCCTACAACGCCGAGATGCCCCACTCGGGCAAGATCATGACCGGCGGCCTCGACAGCAACGCCCTGCAGCGCCCCAAGAAGTTCTTCGGCGCCGCCCGCGCCATCGAGGGCGGAGGAAGCCTGACCATCATCGGCACCGCCCTGGTGGACACGGGCTCGAAGATGGACGAGGTCATCTTCGAGGAGTTCAAGGGCACGGGAAATGCCGAGCTGCACCTCGACCGCAAGCTGGTCGAGAAGCGCATCTGGCCCGCCATCGACGTGGCCGCCTCGGGCACGCGCCGCGAGGAACTCCTCCTGGACCCCAAGGAGCTCGAGCTCGTGTACCGGCTGCGCAAGGTTCTGTCCGATATGAACGTGGTGGAGGCGATGGAACTCCTCAAGACCAAGCTCAAGAAGGTCAAGACCAACGCCGAGTTCCTGATGACCATGTCGCTGGGTTGATGATCCCGCATGCCGATGGGCCCCCCACACCGCGCGCTCGCCCTGACGCTCGTTCTCCTGGCGGGAACGGGCGCGGGGCACGCCCTGGCGGCGCCCCCCGAGGTGATCGCGCCGGACCTGGCCGCGCCCACCGTGCCCCGGGACGTGCCGCGAAGCCTGGGGCTGGGGATCTGGCGCGTGGCCCTGATGGACCTGCGCGCCTCGGGCAACCCCACGCCCCTGGACTACGCCGTCGCCACCGCCCAGCTGCGCCACGCCGCCACGTACCTGCCCGACGATGCGGAGCTGGCCCGCCAGTGGTCGCAGGCGGCCTGGAACGCGGGCGACGCGGAGCAGGTGCAGGCGGGCACGGCCCGCGTGGTCACGCTGGACCCGGGCGACACCGTCGCGCAGCTGCGGTTGCTGGGCTCGCGCCTCGCACGCCTCCAGACCGTGGACGAGAAGGTGGACGCGTACGACCGCGTCAGCGGCGAGGAGGGTCTGAAGGCGGGCCTGGACCCGAGCGTCCGCGGGCGCTTCGCCCTTGACGCGGCCCTGCTCTGCCGCGAGCGGGGCGATGATCGCGGGTTCGTGCAACGCCTGGGACGCGCCCTGGACCTGGACCCGACGAACAAGGACGCGGCGCTGCTGGGCATGAGCTACTTCGAGCAGCGCGTGGACGACCGCGTAGGCCGCGTCGATTGGCTCACGAACCTGCTGCTGGCCGACCCCGTCGACCCGCAGGTGCACCTGCGCCTGGCGCGTGAGTTCGCCGCGGGGGACGTGATCGGGGCCGCGACCAGATTCCACCGCAACGCCCTCTCGCTGATCTCGGCCGGGGAGCGCGGGGCCACCGTGGAGCAGGCCGTCGAGTCCCGGGTCCTCAAGGTCATGATGTCCGGGCCCCGGGACCTGTTCGACACGCTCAGCGGTCAGCTCCGCGCCGCTCGCGAGTCCTGCGCCCGTGAGCGTGCCGCGCGCGAGGCGGCCCACCAGGACCTCTCCGGGCTGCCCAAGCCCGAGGAACTGCGCCTCGACATGGACTCCGAGCCCATGCGCCTCGTCGCCGCGCTCATGCTCGGGGACGACGAGACGGCCAGGATCAGCGTCGCCGAGATGGCCCTGACGGCCGACGACGAAGCCACCGGTCTCATGGACCCCCTGCGGCGCCCCCAGGGCATGGACGAGGAGGAGGCCCGCAACCAAGGCAACGGCAAGATCCTCGACGCCCAGCTCTGGAGGCTCGTCGTTGGCGAGCAGGTCGATCGCGTCCCCGAGGCCATGCAGAGGCTCGCCGACGCTTTCCCGGCCGACGACGATCGCCTGGTGGCCGCACGCGCGATGTTCTTGACCCGCACCGGCGACACCGCCGGCGCCCTGGGCGAGCTCGACCGCGCGGGAGAACTGGGCCAGTGGGGGCTGGTGGCCAAGGCCGTCACGCTGGGCGGCTCGGGCGACTTCGAGGGCGCCACCGGGGCCCTTCGGTTGGCGCACGGCCTCTCGCCGCTGAGCCCGCTGGGGCTGTACGTGTGGCACAGCCGCGAGGCGCTGATGAGGGCGCACTCCATCGCCGAGTCGCCGGTTGTGGCCGCGGAGCGGGCCCGCCTGGAGCGAGCGGACCGTTCGATCGGGAGTTGGATGGACCAGATCGCCCGCGACCCGCGCTCGTTCCAGAACCTGGCGATCCGCGTGGGAACCGCCGAGGCGGAGGCCCTCGATCCGGTGGGCACCGCCATCGTTCTCAAGAACATCACCCGCGCACCGCTGGGCCTGGGCGCGGGGCGCCCCATCAACAGCCGGATC
Source organism: Phycisphaerales bacterium (assembly GCA_044221985.1). Classification (GTDB taxonomy): domain Bacteria; phylum Planctomycetota; class Phycisphaerae; order Phycisphaerales; family UBA1924. The sequence continues at coordinate 5,544 of JBGAOG010000085.1, read as the reverse complement.
CTCCTGGCCCCGGCGCTGCAGGCGGGGTCCTACTCGGTGACGAGCCTGGCGAGCTCGGAAGTGCTGGACCTAGAGCGTCGCCTGAGGCTGCGGCCCGGCGAGTCGCTCGAGGCCCGCTTGTCCCCGGACGCGGGGCCCGTCGGCTATCTCCTGGAGACCCTGAGCTCGCTGCAGACCCAGGTCCGTTGGCGAGTCGTGCAGGGGTTCGAGGTCCGCGCCAATGGCGCGCGAGAGCCGGGCCCGGGGTGCGTGGAGACCATGAGCCAGACCTTCTCGCGCCGCCCGCTGCCCGAGGCGCGCCTGCCCGTCGCCGAGCTGGCCGCCCACCTTGACGCGGCCCGTGTCGAGGACCTGCCGCGCCTGCTGCCGGCGGCTCGCTGCGTGCTGGTGATGCACTCCCCGATGCACACCGCGCCCTTGTGTGAGGCCCTGGTGCGCCTGTACGCCCGCAGCCCCGCCCAGGGGCGGGCCCTGATCCTGGCCTCCCTCCCACCGGCCTCCGAGCTTCCCGAGCTGGCCCGCCTCGACGAGGCCGTCGCCAGGGAAAGCGATCCGGAAGTGCTCTGGGTCGCCGTCCCCACTCGTTGCGCCACGCCCGACAGCCCGCTGCTGGCCGCCGCCCGCGCCAGCGGCGATGCCGACCTGGCTCGCCTGGCCGACGCCCAGGCCCAGCGCCTGGGCGAGGGCGCCACGTGCTTCGCCAAGTCCGGCAGCGGGCTCGCTGGACCGATTCGCAAGCTGTTCAACGTCCCCGACACGCAGCCCGCGCCCATCTCCAGCCAGGCACCCGCGCCCCAGAAGTAGCCCAGCGTGCATCCCTCCGTCCCCGAGCCAGGTGACCCGCGGCCCTCGGAGGCTCCGCATGGGCTGGGCGAGGCTCTCCTCCGCGACACCCGTCCCCCGCCCCATCGCCGACGCCGGATCGTGGGATTCGCCATCGGGCTGCTCCTCCTCGGCGCCGCCGTGGTCGCCGTGGCGCGGCACGCAGACCCGCTCCGGGACGCCTGGTCCCGCCTGGCCGGGGGCTCGTGGTGGATCGCGGCATGGATGCTCGTGCTCCCCATCGTGCACCTGCCCCTCACCGGCGCGATCTTCCGATTCGCCACGGCGAAGGACCCCATGGGGCGCGAGCGCGTAGGCCTGGGCGAGATGACCGCCCTCATCGCCACGGCCAACCTGGGCAACTACCTGCCCCTCCGCCCCGGGCTCGTGGCGCGACTCGCGTACCACCGGAGCGTGAACGCCATCAGCGTGGTGGAGTCGGCCAAGATCCTGGCCGGCGTCGTCGCGAGCGGGCTCGCCGCCGGGGGCGTGCTCGTGCTCGCAAGCCTGGCCGCGGCCCGCGCGGCCCAGGCAGGGGCAGGCGAGGGAAGCCAGGCCGGGATCGTCAGCGTGCCGCTCATCGTGGCCTTGGCCGGTGCGGTGCTTGGCGGCGGCCCTCGCGCGACGCTGGGCCGCTGGTGGCTCGTGTGGGCCCTGCGATATGTCGACCTGGTGGTGTGGGCGGGGCGGTACATGCTCGGGTTCTGGATGGTCGGGCAGGTGCTCTCACCCTCGCAGGCCGCAATCTACGCCGTCGTGGGAAACCTGGCGATGCTGGTCCCCATCGCGGGCAACGGGATTGGCCTGCGCGAGTGGGCCGTCGGGCTGGCGGCGCCCTGGCTGCCGGCGTGGCTGCTGGCGGGTGGATCGGCGTCGGAACAGGCGGAGGCCCTCTCCGTCGACCTCATGAACCGGGCGGGCGAAGTGCTGATGGCCCTGGCGGCCGCCCCGCCCGCGGGCTGGTACCTGAGTCGTCACGTCCGCCGGATTGCCACGAACCGCGCGGGGAGTTCGAGCGTCCAACGCACGGGGGACTCCGCTCCTCGGGCCTAGCCCGGCGTGATAACCACGACCCGACCGCGCCGCCTCAAGGCCACTCGCTATCGGGCCGACGGATTCCCGTGGGACCGGGGCATCCCAGACGCCCCGGCGGACGGAGAGATGGTTGGAGGACCGGGGGCCCGGCGCGAGGACCCCGCCAGGACGGCGTGCCATGATCAGCTCGATCGAACAGGACCACCAGCGCTTCCGCCAGATCATCCGCGGCAAGATCCGCAAGGACCTGCGCAAGTTCCTCTCGCGCGGCGAGTTGCTGGGGCGCGAGGGCAAACGACTCGTCTCCATCCCCGTCCACGATATCGACATCCCCACCTTCCGCTACGGTGACAACTCCGGCGGCGTGGGGATGGGCGAGGGCGGGGAGGGCGAGAGCGTCGGCAAGGGCCAGGGGAACCAGGGCCAGGGCGGGGAGGGCGAGGGACGCCACCTGCTCGAGGTCGACGTCTCGCTCGAGGAACTCGCCGACATCCTCGCCGAGGAGCTGCGCCTGCCGCGGATCAAGCCCCGCGGCGAGCACAAGATCACGACGATCCGGGACAAGTACACGGGCATCCGCCCCGTCGGGCCGGCCAGCCTGCGTCACTTCAAGCGCACGTACCGCGAGGCGCTCAAGCGCCAGCTCATGACGGGGCAGTACAACCCCGACGACCCCGTGATCGTGCCCATCAAGCACGACCTGCGTTTCCGCACCTGGAACGAGGTCAGGAAGCCCCAGTCCAACGCCGCCATCATCTACATGATGGACGTCTCGGGCTCCATGGGCGACGAGCAGAAGGAGCTGGTGCGCCTGGAGGCGTTCTGGATCGACACGTGGCTGCGGCGCAACTACGAGGGGATCGAGAGCCGCTACATCGTCCACGACGTGCGCGCGCAGGAGGTCGACCGCAAGACGTTCTTCAACGTCAAGGAGGACGGGGGAACCCGCATCAGCAGTGCCCTGCAGTGCGCCAAGGAACTGCTCAAGGCCCACTACGATCCCAGCGCCTGGAACATCTACCTCTTCCACTTCTCCGACGGTGACAATTCCTCCGACTCCGACAACCGCCTCTGCGTCAAGCTCCTCGACGAGGACCTGCTCCCGGTGTGCAACATGTTCGGGTACTGCCAGGTGACGTCGGCCTATGGGAGCGGGAGCTTCCTGGGCGTGCTCCAGGAGGCCTTCCCGGACGGTCGCGCCGACGAGGCCGGGCCCAGGATGATCACCAGCAAGGTGAACGGGCGCGAGGATCTCTACGAGTCGCTGCGGACATTCTTCAAGGCGGGGCGTTGAGCCGCGCCGATCGCCATCACCCCCGCACCAACCGGTAGATCACGCCCATCACCAGGGCCAGCAGGGGCAGGCCCAGGATGAACCCCGCGCGCAGCAGCATCAGCGTGCGCGCCTCGATGGGCTTGACCACCGGCAGCACCCGCGCCGTCGGGCTCTGGGCGATCATGTCGTCCTGCCCCGCTAGCCACGAGACGCACGCCTCGAACAGCTCGATGTTCCCCGGCGTCACCAGCATCTCCCGCCCGTCGATGATGTCCGTCTGGAACGCGTAGCGGTCCACGAACCAGCCGTTCGCCCCCATCACCACCAGGCGCTGCACGCCCAGGTCGTCCTTGCGCTGGGCGGCCACGCCCAGGGTCCACGGACGCAGCGACTGCCCGTCCTTGATATCGGGGCGGACCAGGTCCCGCTCCTTGTCGATCGCCGGTGCGTCGGGCAGGAGCCGGCGCGTCTGCTCGGGCACGCTCCAGAACTTCAGCCACTGCGACTCGCTCCAGATCGAGTCCGCGGGATCGAGGGTCAGGATCGGCCACACCGACACGCCCTGGGGGGCCAGGTCGCTGGTTCGCCCGATGTCCACCGGCCAGGCGAGCACCAGCGGCAGGCCGCGCACCGCCCGCGCGATGGGATGCGTCTGGCCCGTGGGCTGGAGCAGGTGCTCGACCTCAACCTGCCGCCCTTGAGGGCGGATCAGCTCGCGCAGGAGCGTCCGGCCCGTGTAGGCGATCAGTCCGTACCTGGCCAGGGGGGCGCAGAGCGGGTCGGGATCCCCGTACGTGGGCATCACCGATGGGTACAGGCACAGGAGCATCGCCCGCCGATCCTCGTCGAGCTTCCGGATGGCGACGCCGAGCTTCTGGGCCCGCTGCACTCCCGTGAACTTGGTTCGAGGGTCCTCTCCCGCGGCGGTGTTGGGCGCGACGCAGACGTACACGACGGGACGCGAGTTGTCCGGGTTCAGGCGCGCCAGCCCCGCCGGATCGGGGTCCAGCACGCTGGCCCACTCCACCACGTCGATCCCGCGCGACAACAGGCGTCGGGTCAATTGGTCGAGCACCGGCGTGCTCTCCAGCACGCGATTCACCTCGCCATGCACGATGACCACGATCGGGCGCGCCGGGCCCGTCAGCGACGACAAGGCCACCGAGAACAGGTCCTCCGCCCGACGCCCCAGGTCCAGGTTCGCCAGGCTCGGCTGGGCCAGCGTGGAGGCGGCCGGAAAGAGCGAGTCCATGTCCACAGCCGTCACGCCCTGGCCCGAGGGCCCGATGACCAGGGCCACGCTCCCGCCCTGGAGCGCCCCCGTGATGCGGTGGATGTCCAATCGCGGGAGTCGCGCCATCTCGTCGCCGGCCAGGGCCGCCGCCTCCTGCCGTGCCGTCACCTGGCCCAGCAGCGTGCGGATCTGCGCGGTGGCGGCGCCGTACGCGTCGCGGGTCGCCAGGCCGTCCTTGAGGCGCTTGCCCAGCGCGGCCAACTGCTCGCTCGCGGGCATCAGGACGCGGGCCACGGTGCGGGCGGCCTCGTCCGTGCTCGGCAGTCGCACGTCCTCGACGCCGGTGGCCAGGGCCTGCGCGGCCTTGGCGGTGGCGGCCTCGAGGTCCCGGGCCGAGACTCGCGCCGCCGCCGCCGTCTGCTCCAGGAACTCGCGCGCCGATCCCAGGGCCACGTCGCTGGAAGGGATGAGCTCCCGCGCGGCGAGGAGGGCCGAGGAAAGCTCCCCGCCCAGGAACGCCGAGAGGTCGTTGACCGCGGAGATTCCCTTCTCCACGCGCTCGCGCTGCTCGCCGAGCCTGGCGCCCTCTCGCGAGACGAGCGACCGGACGAGCTGGACGAACTCGTCGCGGCCGGCCAGGGAGCCCGTGTCCACCATCGTCGCGGTCAGGTTGGGGCTCGCACGCGAGAAGTCGTTGAGGGTATCTCGCAGGCGCGTGACGCTGGAGCGATCGAGGGTCCTCAGGGGCGCGGCCACCAGGATCCGGTGCTCGCCCCGCAGCCCGCGGAGGATGTTCATGGTGCGCGGAGCGAGGTTCTGGTCGCCGGTCTGGGTCACGTCGAACCGCGGCGCGTAGCGCGCGGTGAGCATGTTCGCCAGCACCACGACCACCGCCATGCCCACGATGAGGACGAGCGACCAGCCCGCGAAGCGGGCCCGGCGCGCGCCCGCCCCGGGGGGAGAGCGATGGGGCGAGGGGGCGGCGTTCATCGCCACCTCCGCGACTGCACCGACACGACGCCCAGCGTGAGCACGAGCGCGGTGAGGCGGAGCGGCGACCGCGATCCCAAAATCTGAACCGCGCCCGTCTGCCGACACACCCTAGCCCGGGAAAGAACGCTTGTTCTATACTATCCCCATGCGTTTGGCCGGCCGATCGGTGCGCAACGCCGAGGCC
>JBGAOG010000084.1:0-14311 GCA_044221985.1 Phycisphaerales bacterium | reverse complement strand
GTGACGTCGGTCGGGTACGGCTTCCTTGCCATGCCCGCTCATCGGGCGCTTTGGCCAAAGTCCATCACACGCTCTAGACAGCAGTCGGCGCCGCCGGGATTACCGGGGCCGGGGCGCCGAAGATCGTGGAATGTGATGGCTCATGTGCAGGCACACCCTGGGAGACCCTCGATGAACGTTTGCCACCCCGTCCGCCGCTCCGTTCGCGCCACCGCCCTCGCCCTCGGGCTGGCCCTCGCCGCGGGCGGTGCGGCCCACGCCCAGTGCGGCGCCCCCGCCTGGAACGCCATGGACGGCGTCGCCGGACCCGCCAGCCCCAACGTCGGCGCGCTGTCGGCGTGGGACCCCGACGGCGCGGGCCCACTTGCTCCCGTCCTCGCCATCGGGGGGTTCTTCACCTCCGCCGGCGGCGTGCCCGCCAACAACGTCGCGATCTGGGACGGCACGTCCTACGCCCCCCTGGGCTCGGGCGTGGACGGCGAAGTCGATGCGCTCGCGGTCCTCCCCGACGGGCGCCTCGTCGCGGCAGGGTTGTTCGCGACGGCCGGAGGCACCACCGTGAACAACATCGCCGTCTGGGACGGCACCGCCTGGGGGCCGCTGGGAACGGGAATCGGGTACCAGGTCTGGGCCTTGGCCACCAACCCGGTCACCGGGGAGCTGTTCGCGGGCGGAAACTTCTCGACCGCCGGCGGGGTCACCGCCAACCGCGTCGCCAAGTGGAACGGCAGCGCCTGGTCCAGCCTGGGCACGGGATCGGCCAACGGCGTGAACAACATCGTCTACTCCCTCAGCGTCCTGCCCAACGGGGACGTCATCGTGGGCGGGAGTTTCCTCAGCGCCGGCGGCGTCTTCAACCGCCGCTCCGTCGCCCGCTACGGCGTGGACGGCAACTGGTACAACATGGGCGCGGGAATGAACGCCGCCGTGCTCTCCGTGGCCACCATGTCCGATGGCGCCGTTGTGGCCTCCGGGATCTTTACCTACGCCGACGTCGGACCCGCCAGCCGCATCGCCCGCTGGGACGGCACGCACTGGTACCCCATGGGTTTGGGGCTCAATACCCAGGCGCTCGTCCTGCTCCCGGTTCCCAACAGCCAGAAGCTGATCGTCGGGGGGCACTTCTTCTTCGCGGGGAGCGTCGCGGCCAGCAAGGTCGCCGTCTGGGATGGGACCGACTGGTCCGCCATGGGTACGGGCATGGACCAGTACGTGATCGGGATGGCGCTGATGCCCAACGGGGATGTGTATGCCGGCGGCGGATTCACCACCGTCGATGGGCAGCCCTCGCCCTACCTGGCCCGGTGGGCGGCGCCCACCTGCTGCCCGGCCGATCTCGACGATGGCAGCGGCACGGGAACGCCCGACGCGGGCGTGGACATCAACGACCTCCTGTTCTTCCTCGCTCGGTACGAGGCGGGCGACGTCGCCGCCGATCTCGACGACGGGAGCGGCACCGGAACCCAGGACGGGGGCGTGGATATCAACGACCTGCTTTTCTTCCTGGTGCACTACGAAGCCGGCTGCTGAGGTTGAAACCACAGCGTGTTCCACGGGCGGAAGGGCCTCCCCTCCCGCCCGCGTTCTCCTCCTCGTGCGAACCGGCGGCCCGGAATGGTCGGTAGCTGGTGGGGTCTGTCGATTACGCTTCGCCCGCGCTGCGGTAAGTCGGTACTATCCCCCGCATGGCCCATGCTGCGCCCAGCCCGAATCCCACGCTCGGACGCCCCGCGCGGGCGGGCGAGACCATCCCCGGCATGAAGCGTGCGAGGGTGGTGCTGCGGGGCCTGGCCAACGCACCGATCGAGGTCGACGTGGCCGAGGTCGGTCAGGGGCGCCCGTTCGTCTTCCTGCACGGGCTGGTGGGCCTCAACGACCACTGGGAAGAGGTCGTGCGCCGCCTGCACCCTCGCGCTCGCTGCGTCATGCTCGAACTTCCTCTGCTCGCCCTGCGCGACGAGGACTGCTCCATCGACGGCGCCACCGAGCTCACCGTCCGCTTCATCCGCCAGCACTTCGCCCAGGGGCCGCCCCCGGCCCTGGTGGGCAACTCCTTCGGCGGGCACGTCGCGCTCAAGATCGCCCTGGGGCACCCCGACCTTATCGGGGGGCTCGTCCTCGCCGGCGCCAGCGGGCTCATTGAAAAGAGCATGGTCAGCGACATCCAGATCAAGCCCAGCCGCGCCTGGATGGAGCGCAAGATCGGCGAGCTCTTCTTCGACCAGTCCAAGATGAACCCGGGCGACGTCGACCGCGCGTACCGCGAGCTGACCGATCGTTCCAAGGCCCGCGCCATGGTCCGCCTCTCCCGCACCGCCCGGCGCAACCACCTCGGCGACGAGATCCACCGCATCGCCTGCCCGACCCTCGTCGTCTGGGGCCGCCAGGACGTCGTCACGCCCCCGGAAGCCGCCAACGAGTTCCTGGCCAAGATCCGCGGGAGCCGGGGCGTCTGGATCGACAACTGCGGGCACGCGCCGATGATCGAGCACCCCCAGCCCTTCGCCGACGCCCTCCTGTCATTCTCCGATTCTCTCCCGTCCTGACGCCCCTCGACCATGAGTCGGCTTGCGCCAACCTATCGACCCCCGGGCCCCTCGTTCCGAACCACCTCGCTCGTGGGCGCGGGCATCCGCGCCTTCCTCGCCTCGCGCATCCGCCTCCTCAACGACACCCGCCATTGGAAAACCAACTCCGCCGGCATCCAGGTCGCCCAGCTGCGCAACCTCCTTCGCAGCGCGGCGGGCACCGACTTTGGCCGCTCCTTCGGCTTTGGGAAGCTCCTGGACCTGCCCAGTGAGGACCTCGTTGCCGCCTACCGCAAGCAGGTCCCGATCGGCGATTGGATCGCCTTCAAGGACCGCGTCGCCCGCATGCGCGAGGGCGCCGAGCCCGACGTCCTCTGGCCCGGGCTCGTCCGCGACTTCGCCCAGACCAGCGGCACCACCGCCGGCGACAAGTTCATCCCCGTCAGCGACGCGATGCTCAAGAGCAACTTCGCCGCCGCCATGGACATCTTCGCCCACGCCCATCGCTTCGGCGTCTCGCTCCCGAGCCTCCTCGCGGGCAAGGTCCTCTTCCTGGGCGGGTCCACCGACCTCTCCACCAGCCCCAAAGGCATCCGCACGGGAGACCTCTCGGGCATCGTCACGCCCCTCATCCGCTGGCCCATCAACCAGATCTACCTCCCCGGGCCCGACATCGCCCTGCTCAGCCACTGGCCCACCAAGATCGAGGCGATGGCGAAGCTCTGCCTCGACCAGGACGTGCGCATGGTCAGCGGCATGTGCTCCTGGGCCCTCGTCCTCTTCGACCACCTGATGCGGATGGCCCGCGACCAAGGGCGCCGGGCCGACACCCTCCGCGACCTCTGGCCCAACCTCACCCTCTTCGTCCACGGCGGCGTCAAGTACGCCCCGTTCGACCCGCGCGTGCGACAGGCCTGGTCGGGCAGGCCCGACGGCCAAGACGTGCCCCGCCGCCTCGAGCTCTATCCCGCCAGCGAGGGCTTCGTCGCCATCCAGGACGTCCCGGGCCAGCCCGGCCTGCGCCTCAACGTCGACATCGGCAACTTCCTCGAGTTCGTTCCCCTCGAACGCATCAACGACCCCGACCCGCCCGCCTTCACCTGCGACGCCGTCGAGAAGGGCCAACGCTACGTCGTGGTGCTCTCCACCTGCGCCGGCCTGTGGCGGTACATCCTCGGCGACGTCGTCGAGTTCGACTCCATCTGCGACGGGCTCGATGCCAGGACCACCGGCGACGGCCCCTCCCGCATCCGCATCGTCGGACGCCATCGCCACTTCATCAACGCTTTCGGCGAGAACCTCATCGTCGAGAACATCGAGAACGCCGTCGCCAGGGTGGCCCGCGAGCTCAACCTGCTCGTGGGTGAGTTCACCGCGGCACCGGTGTACCCGCCCACGCCCGGCCTCGAGCTCGCCATCGAGCTCGACCACAAGGACCTCCCCGCCGCCACGCTCACCGCCTTCAGCGACGCCTTCGACGCCGCCCTCAAGGCCGAGTGCGTCGATTACACGATCAAGCGCACGGACGGCCTGGGCATGGGCCCGCCCACCGTCACGCCCCTGCCCCTGGGCGCCTTCCACCGCTGGATGGAGTCCAAGGGAAAGCTCGGCGGGCAGCACAAGTGCCCGCGCTGTGCCAACCACCGCGACTACGTCGATGGCGTGCGGGCGCTGGTGGAAAGGTGATGGGCGTCGATGCGCTTTCGAGCGCTCAGTGCCCTTTGCCGAGCGACTGTTGGTCCTATCCCACCGACGCCCTTCTTCGGGTCGAAGGCCTGAGGGCGATTGCCCGAGCGTCCTGGTCAGGCCGCACGCCCGGAGCGTCGCGCCGAATCCCCGCCCGCACCCCGGCGGAGTGCGGGTGGCGCCGTCATCGCCCCGCCCCGGGCGCCCGCCCTAATCCTTCACGCCTTCGATCGTCTTGTGCGTGTACTTCCGCAGCGCGCGCTCCAGGTCCACCTCGTGGATGTTCGCGATCGTCGTCAGCCACGCGATCACGTCGGCGAATTCCTCTTCCAGGTTCGCCCGCTGGGCGGCGGTCGGCGACTTGCCCTTGGCGTTGTCCTGGAGCGCCGTGGCCAGCTCCCCGACCTCCTCGATCAACCACATGAACGTGCCCGGCGTCCCGCGGGCCGAATCCGTGGGGTAGTACCGGTCGCGGATGAGCTCTTGGAACCCGGCAAACGTCAGGGGCGTGTTTGGCATGGCACGAGGGTACGGCCCGAGGTAGGCCGCCCACTGCGCCCCCCTCGGGGTTGCCCGCCCGGGGCGTCCGGCTATCATTCGGGCCCTGCCCGGGCTGGGATAAGCGCGGGCGGAACGTGCACGGAATCGATATGCCGACGATCAACCAGCTGATTCGCAAGCCCCGCCGCTCCCTCGGTCGCATCAACAAGGTCAAGGACCTCGTTCGCTGCCCCCAGAAGCGCGGCGTGTGCCTCCTCGTCAAGACCACGACGCCCAAGAAGCCCAACTCGGCGCTCCGAAAGGTCGCCAAGGTCCGCCTCTCCAACGGACGCGAGGTGACGGCCTACATCGGCGGCGAGGGGCACAACCTGCAGGAGCACTCGATCGTGCTCGTGCGCGGCGGTCGCGTCCGCGACCTCCCCGGCGTGCGCTACCACATCGTCCGCGGCACGCTCGACTGCCTCGGCGTCGAGAACCGCAAGCAGGGGCGCAGCAAGTATGGCGCCAAGCGCGGCAAGAAGTAATCTGAACGCTCCGGGGGTGTTCTCCGGGGCGAGGCAGTAATCGCGGGCGCCCACCCAGGCGCCCGCGGTGAACCGTGACGCGGGCCCCGTGCCCGCCCGGCCAAAGGAGTGCTCGATGGGACGCAAGCGATATACCAAGGCCAATACCCAGCTCAAGCCCGATCCCCGCTTCGGGGACCTGACCATGTCGCGCTTCATCAACTGCGTGATGCAGGACGGCAAGAAGGCCGTCGCCCAGCGCGTCGTCTACGACGCGATGGCGCTGATCGACGAGAAGCTGACCAAGGAAACCGACCCCAACAAGCCCGAGAATGCCATCTCGCTCTTCCAGCTCGCCATCGAGAACGTCAAGCCGTTCGTCGAGGTGCGCAGCAAGCGCATCGGCGGCGCCAACTACCAGGTGCCCATGCAGGTCTACCGCAAGCGCCAGCAGAGCCTGGCGTTCCGCTGGCTGCTCGACGCGATCCGCGGCGAGAAGGGCCGCCCCATGGCCGCCCGCATGGCCGACGAGATCTACGCCGCCGCCAAGAAGGAGGGCAAGGCCATGAACACCCGCGAGCAGACGCACAAGATGGCCGAGGCCAACCGCGCCTTCGCCCATTACGCGAACTGACGCGCCCGTCGGTGGGCGACGAGTCCGGATCTTCCCAAACCCTCGGGCCCTCGCCCGGGGGTTTTTCGCTCCGCCCCCGGCGCGCCAACGATCCGCCATGCCCGCCCCCGCCGATGTCTCCGCCGGCCTCGCCCGCTACCAGCGGCAGATGCTCCTCCAGGACTGGGGTGAGGTCGGGCAGCGGCGACTGTCCCGTGCCCACGCCATGTTCGTGGGCGTCGGCGCCCTGGGCTGCGCCGGCGCCGACCTGCTCGCCCGCGCCGGCGTGGGCACGCTCACGCTGATCGATCGCGACATCGTCGAAGCCACGAACCTCCAGCGCCAGACGCTCTTCACCGAGCGCGACGTGGGCCTGCCCAAGGTCGAGGCCGCCGCGCGACGCCTCGCGGAGATCAACTCCTCCGTCCAACTCCGCGCCCTGGCGCTCGACCTCACCCACCGCAACGCCGAGGGCCTCCTGCCCGGGCGTGACGCCCTGCCGGGCGTGGACATCCTCGTCGACGCCACGGACAACTTCGAGACGCGCTACCTGCTCAACGACCTGGCCGTCAAGCGCGGGCTGCCCTACGCGTACGCCGGCGTCGTGGGCACGCGTGGGATGCAGGCCACCTTCCTGCCCGCTTCGGCACGGCGCAAGCTCGCCACGCCCTGCCTGCGCTGCCTGTTCGACGAGCCGCCCGCGCCCGGGAGCGCGCCCACCTGCGACACGGCCGGCGTGCTGGGCCCGGCCGTCGCCATCGTTGCCGGGGCGCAGAGCACCGACGTGCTCAAGGTGCTGCTGGGGCGCGAGGACCTGCTCGCGGGCGCACTCCTCGAGTTCGACGTGTGGACCAACGAGCGGCGCCGCCTCGCGCTCGGGCCGCCCCGGGGCGACTGCCCGTGCTGCGTCCATGCCCGCTACGAGTTCCTCGAGGCCTCGCGCACGGGCGACTGGGGCGTGCTGTGCGGGCAAGACGCCGTCCAGATCAGCCCGCCGGAAGTTCGCGGGGACCTCGGCGTTCCCGGGGCCTCAGCCCTGGACCTCGATGGGCTGGCGCGAAGGCTCGCGGGCGTGGGCGATATCGCACGCACCGCGTTCATGGTGCGCGCCCGCCTCACGCCCGACGGCCCGCACTCGCCCGCGCTGGAGCTGAGCGTGTTTGCCGATGGGCGAGCGATCGTGCGCGGCACCACCCGGGCGGACGTCGCGCGCTCGATCTATGCGAAGTACGTCGGCGCGTGAAGCTCGGGCGCCGAACTGGCCTCGGGTTACTCCCCCGGGATGTGCGAGATCGCCCCTTCCCACGGGCTGCTCGCGCTCGCGTAGAGCTTGCGGGGGATGCGGCCGGCCAGGGCGCTGCCGCGCCCCGCGATGCAGGCGTGGCGCATGGCTTGGGCCATGAGGACCGGATCCTTGGCGTGGGCAATGGCCGTGTTCAGCAGCACGCCGTCGGCGCCGAGTTCCATGGCGACGGCGACGTCGCTGGCGCTGCCCACGCCCGCGTCGACGATGACGGGATAGTGGGGGTCGCTGGACTTGCCGGTGGTGTCGTCGATGCCCTTGAGCAGCGCGAGGCAGAGGGTGATGTTGGCCCGGTTGAGCACGCCCTGTCCGCTGCCGATGGGGCTGCCCGCGGGCATGACGCTGGCGGCGCCGGCCTCCTTGAGGCGGATGGCGGCGATGGGGTCGTCGCTGCTGTACGCGAGCACCTGGAACCCGTCCCTGACCAGCTCGCGCGTGGCTTGCAGCGTGCCCGCGGGATCGGGCAGGAGCGTCTTCTTGTCGCCCAGCACCTCGATCTTCACCCAGCTCGCCCCGGGGTTGCCGATCTGCTCGAGGATGTCCCGCCCGAGGCGTGCGACGCGGACGGCGTCCTCGGCGCTGAAGCAACCGGCGGTGTTGGGCAGGATCGTGTAGCGCTTCGTATCAATGAACTCGAGGAGGCTCTTGCCCTGCTCGTTAAAGAGGCGTTCGCGCCGCACGGCGACCGTGACGACCTCGCAGCCGCTGGCATCGAGCGCGTCGCGCATCAGGTCGTAGGCTCTGTACTTGCCCGTGCCGACAAGGAGGCGCGAGTGAAACGTGCGACCGGCGAGGCAGAGGCGGTCGCGTGGTTCGGGGGAGAGCGCCGTGGAATCCGGGGGCATGGGGGATGGTAGTGAGGATCGGGGCCGCGCCGAGGGCCAGGTGGCTCGGGCTCGAAAGGGTCGCTCCGATGCGTGGGACGCCCGCCCCGCCGCGGCGAAACCAGGGAGTACGTGGCCGTCTGGACCCCTGCCCCACGAGACTGCATCGTCGCGCGTGGGGCCGCCGACCGCGAATCGACGGGTGCGGGCGACCTCAGCCGCCGCGCACGGTGAGCGGCGTGGGGCGTTTCTCGACGTGGCCGCCGGCGATCTTTTCCAAACCGCTGCCTAGGGGGCCGATGGGATCGGGCGGGATGATGTCGACCCGCTTCTCGCCGAGCTTGGATTCACCGCGTTGGACGCGGGACTGGAAGTCGAGGCACTCCTTGAGGAGGCGGTCGAGGATGTCGGCTTCGGGAACGTTGGCGACCTTCTCGCCCTGGACGTAGATGATGCCGCGGCGATCGCCCGCGAAGACGGCCACGTCCGCGCCCTCGGCCTCGCCGGGGCCATTGACGATGCAGCCCATCACCGCGACCTTCATGGGTACCGTGACCTTCTCGGCGAGGGCCTTGCGGACGTCCTGAACGAGAGAGAAGAGGTCGACCTGGATGCGGCCGCAGGTGGGGCAGGCGATGAGGTCGACGCCGATGCGCTCGCGGAGGCCGAGGCAGTAGAGGAGTTCGAGGCCGTCTTCGACTTCGTAGATGGGGTCGTTGGCGTAGGAGAGGCGGATGGTGTCGCCGATGCCCTGGGTGAGGAGGGAGCCGAGGGCGACGACGGAGCGGATGGTGCCGGTTTCCTTGGGGCCGGCGTGGGTGACGCCGAGGTGGAGGGGGTGGTCGAAGCGCTTGGAAATTTCGGTGTAGGCGTCGACGAAGATCGCGGCATCCATCGACTTTGCGCTGATGGCGATGTCATAAAAGTCCTGCTCGTAGAAGATGTCGAGGTATTCCTCGAGCTTGGCGATCATGATGGCGAGGAGGTGGCCGTGCTTCTGATCGGAGAAGACAGCGCCGAGTTCCTTCATGCGGCGCTGCTTGTCCTTGCGCTCGATGATGGAGCCCTCGTTGACTCCGATGCGGATGGGCAGATTGCGGGCTTTGCAGGCCTGAATGACATCGATGACCTGAGCGCGATCACTGATGTTGCCGGGATTGAGGCGGATCTTGTGGACGCCGGCGTCGATGGCTTCCAGGGCACGCTGGAAGTGGAAGTGGACGTCGGCGACGACGGGGACACGGACGGCAGGGATGATGCGCCGCAGGGCGTCGGTGTCTTTCTTCTCGGGGACCGCGACGCGGACGATGTCCGCTCCCGCGGCGGCGAGCTTGTGGATCTCCGCGACGCAGCGATCGACGTCGTGGGTGTAGCCGGCGGTCATGGTCTGGACGCTGACGGGGGCGGGGGAGGTGGGGGAGCCGTCGCGTGCGGGCAGGCCACCGCCGATGCGGACGAAGCCGACGCGGGGATCGCCGAGCGTGATCTGGCGAGTTGGACGGCGCGCGAGCATTGGCAAGTCTATGAGCGCGTCGTGCGGTGTCGGAACGAAAAGACCCCGGCGCGGGGGCCGGGGTCGTTGAGGTCCGAGGTTGACGCAGGGGCCTACTTGGGCAACTGGCCCTGGATGTTGGCGATGATGTCGGTGACTTCCTTGCTCAGGGCCTGCCACTTGTCCGAGCCGGCCGCGCCCAGCTCGGAGATCTTGCCGCCCGCCTTCTTGGCCAGTTCGCCGAGGCTGGCGAACAGGGCGGGGTTGCTGTCCTTCAGCCCCGTGATCTTGGCCTGGAGTCCGGCGAGCTTCTCCTGGGCCGTCTTGACCGCGGTCGCACGCAGTTCCTGCCAGGCGTCGCCCGCAGCGGCGGCGGCGGTCTCGGCGGTCTTGGCGACCTCGGCGCTCTTCTCGGTCGCCTTCTCCGCGACGTCCTTGGCCATGTCCCGCGCCTTGCCGGGGATGGACTGCGACCCGCCGGCGGGGGCGGAAGAGGTTGAGGCCGGTGGGGTGGTGCCCGGGTCTTTCTTCTCGCACGCAACGAGGGCGAGGGGGGCGATGAGGGCGATAGCGAACAGGTTCTTCATCGAACAGGACTCCAACATGGTGAATCGGGCCGGGCGCATGCCCGGCGTCCTTCGCTCCATTCTAGGGGCCAAAGCACAGCGACGCGCCTTGGGGCGCGTCGCTGGTGAGGGAATTCGTGACCAGAGGTGCCCGATCAGCGCCGTCGCCGAGCGGCGGCCAGCCCGCCCAGGCCCAGCAGCGCCAGCGCGCCGGGCGCGGGGATGAAGCGATGCTCGACGAGGCCGAGCTGCGCGAAATCCACGATCTCGCCGTTGAAGGCCGACAGGACGATGGTCTGCACGACGTGGAAATTAGTCAGGCCCGCGAGCCAGGAGAGGTTGGCCGACGTGGGCGGCGGAGTGACGGCGTTGTAGGCGAGCGTGTTGTCGGCCGCCGTGGCGCCGGACGGGAGCGGAGTCACAACGGTGTGGACGGAGACGCTGCCGCTCCCCACCGCGGCGCCCAGGAGGCTGAGCACGCTGGCGTCGATGGGGCCCGCGTTGGAAGACGCATCGTACGTGATGACGATCTCGCTGGTGCCGAACTGACCGGTGACGTCGCCGATGGTCGCCGAGTTGGCGGAGAACGCCACGTCGATGTCGAACGCGCCGGTGGTGATCACGGGCGTTCCGGCCAGGGGGCCCGTCACGCTGATGTTGGTGAACGTGAGGGCGGCCTGGGCGGAGGAGACGATCCCTCCGGCGGCGAGGGCGAGGATGGCTGCACGAATCTTCATGTCTCGGGGCTCCGTTGGTCGGTCGGGCTTTCGGAAACGCACGTCTTGCCGTCTCTAGTGTGCGCCAAGTTGCGGGATTGGCAAGGTCTTTTCAACGAGCAAGGCCATCGCGGCGATGGCCTTGCCGTGTATGACGGTTATCGCGGTCGCACCGCGAGGCTCAGCGCCGCCGGCGGCTGGCGACCAGCCCGCCCAGGCCCAGCAGGGCCAGCGAGCCCGGGGTGGGCACGAAGCGCTGCTCGACCAGGCTGACGTTGGCGATGTCGGTGGCCTGCGTGTCCGGGGCGAAGAGGAAGAACGTCTTCTTGACCTTGAAGTTCGTCGACCCCTGGGAGAAGGGGATCTCCATGTTCTGGGGCGGGGGGTTGCTGGCGTTGATGATCAGGCTGCGAAGGGCGAGGATGCGCCCCGTGGCGATGTCCTCGACCACCTCGTTGAAGATGATCATGCCCGAGCCCGTGGCGGCGCCCAGGATGCTCGCGAAGTCGGTCGTGATCGCCCCCGACGTCGAGAGCACATCGAACGTGATCACTATGTTCCCCGAGCGAAGCGGGGTGACGGGGTCGCCCACCGTGCCCGAGCTGGCGCCAAACGCGAAGTCGATGTCGCTCACGCCCGTCGTCACCGTCGGGGTGCCCGCGATGGACCCCGAGATGTTGACGTTCGAGAAGATCAGCGCCGCCGAGGCGGAGGACGCGAGGCCCGCCAGCCCGACCAGCACGATTCCCAAAGTCACTGAACGCTTCATGATTCGCACTCTCTCTTGGATATGAAGACCCACACGTCAAGCAGACCGCGCCCCGAGTCGCGCTCAGCGCGCTCGGTTCGCACAACATCCGGTGCTCTCTCGTCCAGCACGCCCTCCGGCGCGCTTCCCCAAGCTCTCCCCACGTCGCGGATGCCCGCGACGTGGTTCCCTTCCCATCAGATACACCAGATTCCAGGAGATGCAAGGAAACTGGCGTAAAAAACCGCACAATCTGCACGCCCTCTCGGGCGTGCCCGGGTTACCTCTTGCGCCTCCACAGCAGGGCCGCTCCCGCGGCCAGGCTCAGGGCGATGGGCCCCGGCGCCGGGATCGCCCCGGCGGTGAAGGATGAATCGGCCGAGAACGAGTCCAGCACGCGGCCCGTCTCCGGGTCGATCATGACGCTCGAACCAAGTTCGGTGAGGATCGTTGAAAGCGCGAAGGAGAAGTTGCGTTGGAAGTTGAGCTGCCCGAATCCGAGGGCCTGAAGCTCGGGCGAGGGCGTGAACGTGAGCAGTGACGTCGCTTCGCTGCACTGGATCGCCGCGGCCGTGCCCCACGTCGATGGGCTCGCGGACATCGTGGTGAGCGTCGCGTTGGAGAAGGCGACCGTGAGGTAGGTCGCGCCGGCGTTGAGGAGCGAGAAGCTGCCGCCGAAGGAGTAGACGTGCAGCCAGTTGTTCCCAACCTGCGTCCGTTGATAGGACTTTGCTGCACCGCTGTCGGCAAAGTCGAACGCGCCCGCGAAGCTCAAGGGCGCCTGGGGCTGCGCGCCGTCGGGGTCGCCCAGCCACGCCAGCGGTAGCGACCCGCCAAGGGCGCTCCCGCCGTCGGTCAGTGAGAACAGGCTCCCAGCCGGTCCCGGCGACCCGGCACCGCCGACGAACACGCTCGCGTCATTGAGAGCTGCGTCCGAGGCAAAGGAGAACGTCGCCGCCGGCGCCAGCGCGGCCAGGCCCGCGAGCGCGATCACCGGGCAGATCTTGACGACGTTTCTGACCATGGACTCCTCGCGGAGGCCTTCGCGTCGCCCACGGCCCGATAACGGCCCAAAAGGGACGGAAGGTCCATCTAGGAGTCAGGTACACCATGTGGCGGAGAATGCCAGCAAAGTGGCCAGAAAAACTGCGCTATTTGCGGTACGCCGCCAGGACGCCACTGAGTTCGTAACACGTACGGTATGCAAGCTGCCACGAAGCCCGGTCCGGCGCTTCAGATGCGTGGGCGAAGCCAGTGGTTTCATCTGTTCGGTAGCATGGAAACCGGCGGTACTCGGTCACATCGGCTTGCGGGCGATGGTCACGTCGTAGACGTGCAGCAGCTTTTCCTTGTCGAAGACCATCTCCTGGCGGGAGAGGCCGACGATGTCGTACTCGGGCGTGAGCTCGATGGCGTCCACGGGGCAGGCTTCCTCGCACATCCCGCAGTAGATGCAGCGGAGCTCATCGATTTCGAACCTGGCGGGGTATTTTTCGCGGTCGTTCCAGGGGCTTTCGGCGGCCTGGATGTGGATGCACCGGGCCGGGCAGATGGTGGGGCACATCATGCAGGCGACGCACTTGACCCGGCCCTGCTCGTCCCGGTTGAGGCGGTGGACGCCCCGGTAATTGCCGACAAAGAGCCCACCTTTTTCGACGTCCATCTGCTCACGGCGCTGCTCGGGGTACTGCATGGCGCGGCTGGTGCGCCCCTGCCCGAAGCTGGTGAAGAAATGGCGCAGGGTCGTCCCAAAGCCCTTGACGATCTCGGGGATGTAGACGCTCTCCAGCGGGTTCATGGCGGGAGGGCGGATTCGGACGATGTCCTGTTCGGGGATGGGCATAGGGCTCGTCTCCAGCGCGTCCGTGCGGGACAATCGCTAGGATAGTCGCATGGCGACAGGGCGAGGGCACAGGCCGTTGTTTGATCTGCTCGGCGGGGCCAGCAGCCGTCCGCGACCGGTGTCGGCGACGCGCTCGGTGACCGCTGAGCCCTCTGCGGCGACGTTCGAGATCAAGCCGCGGCCCATGCCCGTGCCCATGCCCGGAGCGCCGGGACTGGGATTCTGGACTCGCCTGAGGATCCGTCTGCGGCCGCTGCTCGGGGACGCGACCTTGGCCCTTCCGGCCAACGCGATGCTCTTTGGGCTGGCCATGGTGATCGTGGCGCTGGTCGGGGCCTTCATGTGGGGCGTGACGCGCGGCCGCACGGAAGCGGAGAAGAAGTACGCCGCGTTCACGCGTTCCGAGGCCCTGCCCATCAGCGATCCGCTGACGGCCCGCGCCGCAACGCCCGAGAAACCCAAGGCTCCCGCGGGCTCCAAGGCGATGGAGTCCGTCCCGGCGCTCGTCAAGGCGAATCCGGCGGCGGGTTCGGGGACGCAGAGTCCGGCAGCGCCCGCGGGCAACTCCCAGCCCGCCGCTTCGGGCTCGGCGACGAGCGTTGCGCCGGACTCGAGGGCGATCCTGTCGCAAAAGGGGTGGTTGACGGCGGACCCTCGGGAGAAGGGGCTGAACTACATGTACCTGGGGATCGTGGGACGTTCGGAGGCTGAGCGGGCCGTCAAGTTCCTGGCCGACGCCCGCATCGAGGTTCTGGCGTTGCCCTGGCCGCTGGAATCGAAGCGGTCGGGCGGGAATAATGCGGGCCCAGCGGAGGCGACGTATCGGTTGGTCGTTCGCCAGGGGATAACGAGCGAGGCGTTCAACCAGAAGCTGACGGCGCGTCAGAATCTGGAGGGCGCGATGGCCCGCCTGGGCCCGGTCTGGAAGAAGGATCACAAGGGGGCCGCGGATTTCGCGCGGTACTCCTGGGAATTGCTGCTGGCGCCG